>DATKNZ010000330.1:0-24487 GCA_035541055.1 Candidatus Acidiferrum sp.
CCTGTAGGCCGCGTGCCCTCACGCGGCGAATTCTGACGTTGTGTATAGAAGCAGCAAAGACCGAAACCTTGCCGCCTGGGCGGTTTTGAACCCTACGTGCCCTGGGCAATCCAGATCGGACTCGGCTTCGGGAATCTGCCCGATGCGAACGAGGGCGGCGTTGGCCGGCGAAAGGCGGCTTTCCCGTCAAATCCTTGCTATCGCAGCCTCAGGGCATAGATTGTCCCGGATTTATGAAAGCGCATGTGCTCCCCATCGTCCTATTGACGGCTCTGGTGGCCGGTTGCGCCAGCAAGCCGGCGGCCCCCAAGGCCAAGGCGAAAACCGACGAGGCGACCCCATACCACCGGCCGATCACCTCCCTGGGAGCAAAGTTCGGCGCCCTCCCGCCCGCGGTCCAAAGCACGGTGCTTGCCGAGGCCGGTGGAGCGGATATCACGGACGCCGTCCGGGACGTCAGCTCCGGGCGCGTAGTGTACAAGATATACTTCCACGACCCTGCCATATTCCCGCCCCTCTACGTCGCCCATGACGGCAGTGTCCTGAACTATGACCTGACCGTCGCAATTCCCGCTTCGCACGGCACGAGCGTCAAACCCTCCGACGTGCCCCCCGCGGTGATGAAAGTCATCGAGGACAAGGCCCCCGCCTCAGGCTACAGCGCCATCAACATGGAGAAGTGGGGCACGAGGACGATATACGTTGTATCGTTCAAGGACGAGGCGCACTTCCCCAAGATTTTTATCACCGCGGACGGGACCCTCGTCGAAGAAGGCCAGTAGCGGGCGGCGCGGAGCACGGCTGCGGGTGCTTTGAAGGCCGCACCGCTGTTAGTCCCATACGCCCAACGCTCGCAGTTGCTCCGTGGCGGCTAGCGCCCAGTTGCGGTTCGCGGCCGGGCTGGCCGGGCTGGGGTGCAGGATCCTGCCCACCTTCATTCCGCTGTCCCGGAACACCTCCCCGGCCCGCCGAGCGGCGAAATCGCCCACGCCGATGATCCATTCCGGCTGCAGGCATTGAACCACCTTTCGCAAATGCCGATCACAGGCGGCGAACAGCACCTCCCTTTCAGCCGCCGGCAGCTTGTCCGGAGTGCGGTTGCAGCCGCTGGTCTCGATAAAGGCCAGTGGGCAGTAGTTAATGACGATATGTTCGGCGAAGAAACGCTCGGGCGTGCCGAACCGCTCGGCGAAAAGCCCCCACAGCCGGCGCCCGCTGACTTCCGAGCGCGCGCACTGCAATCCGCAGATGGGGCGGCGAGGATGCTCCCGTTCGGGGCGGCTGACGACGCACTCGAGGCAGAGCCAGTCGCGCACGGCCGCCACTTCACCAAACGGCACGCCGGTCTGCGCCATGCCGAACGGACCGGGGTTCATGCCCAGGAAGACCACGCGCTTCTGCGTAGTTCCGAACCTGGCCAGGTAAGCGGCGTGAGGCGTCCAGGCGTACACCAGCGGGTTATAGACATGCGTGACGGGGGGCCGGAAGCGCAGCCGCGCTGTCTCGGCCCGCAAACGCTGCGCGGAGCGTATGAGGGCTTCGCTGATGGCGGAGGTCCCGACGCCCGCCTGGTCCCGGACGTTGAGTGAAAGCGGCTGGCGCATGGGCATATTCTGTCTCAAACTGGGCACATGCCGAAGCTCATTCCAGTCCCGATCCGTGTTGCCGCCGCCGGCAACAAACCCAAGCTCATTGACGAATACATCGGACGCGTCAATTCCGCCGACTCGCGCCTGAGCATAGCGCACATGCGCAGCCCCGGCGGCTGGGTCGAGCCGGGCCAGACACCTGAGTTCGACGAATATACGGTAGTCCTGCGCGGCCAACTGCGGGTCACGCACAAAGCGGGGGCGTTCGAGGTCAAAGCCGGCCAGGCCGTCATCGCGCGCGCCGGCGAGTGGGTCCAATACAGCACGCCGGGAGAGGAAGGGGCCGAGTACATCGCGGTATGCCTGCCGGCCTTCTCACCGCAGACAGTGCATCGGGACTCCGCGCCCGCCGGCCCGAGCCACTGACCGGGCCCACGGGCGCATCCGAGCGCTGCCTTTAGCCTGCAGAGCGGGGCAGCGGCAATGGCACATAGCCGATGTAATGCTCCACGGTGGTTGAGCCCATAACGAACGGGGAAGTCTCCACCACGGTGTAGCCCATCTTGCCGTACCACGCCACGGCACGCGTATTCCTCAGCATGACGCCCAGCCAGATGCGGTCGGCCCCTATTTGCAGGGCGCGCCGCTCAGCGCCGGCCATCAGCAGGTGCCCCAACCCCAGCCCCTGCTTCGACGGCAAGACATAGAGCTGGTGCAGGCAGAACCGTTGGTCCGCGCGCGAGTCATACAGCTTCGCGTAGCCGGCCACCGCGCCATCCACTTCAGCCACCAGCCCCGTGACGTTTGCGTCCGCGAACAGCGCTGCCAGCTTCTCCAGCGAATAGTGCTCCTCCAGATACGACGTCAGGTCCGCCCGGGGAATGAAGGGCGAATACGCGTCCAGCCATGTCTCGCGAAGCAGCCCATTAATCGCCGGCAGGTCGTCCCGGGTCCAGGGGCGAGTTACGGCGTCCCGGAGCGCGGACATTCCTGTCCGCAGCCGCGTCCGAGGGGCCTGCCCGCCAGCCCCCGAAGCACATCGGGGCGTTGCTGCGGACAGGAATGTCCGCGCTCCGATGCCGTCCGAGGGCTGTGATGAATTAGCGGCTGCCGCGCGCCGCTCGCTTCGGTCGTGCCCTCCCATAGTGTTGCGCCGCCCTAGTACAGCTTCTTCAGCTCTGCCCCGCGGAAGTAGTGCTTCACGATCTGCTCGGCCTGGAAGCCCTTGGCCGCCATGACCGCCGCGCCAATCTGGCAGAACCCGACCCCATGCCCCCAGCCGGCTCCGCGCAGCGTGAACCGGGCTGGCACACCGCCCGCCCCACCCTGGGTCTCGACTACAAAGGCGCTGCTATAGAGATGCGACGGGCTGAGCCAGCGCCGGATCTCGAGCTCCTTCCCCACTACGACCGTCCGCCGGGGGCCGACGATCCGCAGCCGGCAGATGCGCCCCGATGGGCCGCGCGCCAACGGCTCCAGCCGGCGCACCGCCCCGAAGTCCAGCCCCGAGCGCTCCCTCAGCAAAGCCGCCAAGTCGTCCTGCGCGTAGCTCACGCTCCAGCGGTAGAAGTCGGTGGTCTCCTGATCAAAGGACGGCAGCACCTGCCGGAGAATGTTGCCGTCGGTGGTGTTGCAGTAGGCCTCGGGCGAGGCGCGCATCCATAGCTGGGCGGCGGCCTCGCTCGTGATGAGCGGATGCTCCGTTGGCGCATCGGACACCGTCGGCAGGTACGGCACCGAAACGTCCTCCCAGGCGGTCGCAAACACCTCGCTGCGTCCGCCGCAGGATTTGGAATACCGCGCGTCGCAAACCTCCCCGCCGTGCACGATGAACACACCCCGCGTGTCCCGCACCGCTTGCAGCGCCGCCGGCGAGATGATCTTCGTGATGCCGTGATAGCGCTGGCAATGGTCATCCGCGCAGACGTCGAACAGCTTGTGATCCTCGCGGTCATACCAGCGCACAATTTCTTCCGGCGTCTCCCGTCCGCGGCGGGCCGGGCCGTCCAGGTTCTTGAGCCGCTTCTGCCGTTGCAGCATGGCGACCAGCCAACTCCGGGAGGTGATGGCGTGTGCCCGCAGCAGCTCGAGCGGGGCCGTGGCGCTCATTTCGGATGAAATGACGCTCTGGAGATACTGTTCGACCCCGGCCTCGTTGATGGCGGCAATCGCGCCATCCTCATTCCGCAGCAGGCGCAGCCCGCCCTCGAAGGATTGGTCTTCCTTCCGCTGCCAGTGAAAGTTGATGCCGATGGTCACGTCGCGCAGGGTGAAGGAAGCGTTGCCCTCCGGCTTGAGGCGCAGTTCCGGCCCTCGCGCCAGCTCGCGCCCGTCCTTGTCGGCGAGGCTCAACGCGCCGTCCTTGAGCCGGGCCGCAAACTGCCCGGTCACCGCGGTCCGGTCCGGCAGCAGGAACCGGCCATTGAGCACGCCGCGTGCTTCGCGCTCGTGCGCACAAATGCCCACCGATAGAATGGGTTCCTGGTCAATCATGACGGTAGCGCCGGGGCGCGCGAGCCCGCTGGCGACGGCTGTGAATGCATACGGCCCGATTTCTATCTCCCGCTGCCGCTCGGGGCAAGCCGCAAGCGGCGGAGTTCCCAGGAGCCCTCCTAGCGGCATCTCGGCAGAGCGCCGCTGTTTGAGGCGCAGCGAGCAAGCGGCGCTCTGCCGAGACGCCGCTACGAGGACCGGTTCCGGCTGGATTCCCGTGCCGGGGCGGGCGATAATAGTCAAGGTTGACAGGGCGTGAGCGCACCGTCCAGGCTGGGCAGGCGCAGAGCATGAGAATACCAGGCAGCAATTCATACCACGCAGCGGCGCTCTTTGCCGCCGTCGTCGCGGCCTTCACCGGCTGCGCCGGCAAGCAGGACAAATACGCCTCGCCGGTGCCCAGGGAAGACCTGGCCGAATACAGGCAAGTGGCTGCCGACGCGCACCGGGTCGTGCAGGCGGCGCTGACCTCATTGGACCGGGCGACGGCGCAGACGCCGTGCCCGCCGCGCATGGTGCGGGCTTTTGCGAAGGACGTGCGGCGGCTGGAGGTGCACTCGTTCCGACTCCGGGCGCGCGCGCAGGCGATCCGGGAGCGCGGCAACGATTATTTCGAGCAATGGCACCAGCACCTGCAGCACGTCAAAGACCCCGCAGCGCGCCAGCGGGCCGTGGCGCGCCGGGAGCGCCTGCAAGAGCGGTTCGACCACATCCGCCTCCTGACCCAGGATGCCCGCGAGGCCTTCCAGCCGTTCCTGGCCGGCTTGCATCGGGTGCGGAACGGCCTGGAACGCAATCCCGGCCTGGCGAGCACAGACGCCATGAAGGAGACCATCCGCACGACGCGCGAGAACGGGAAAAAAGTGGAGGCCAGCATTGGGTCCGTCCTTGGCGAACTTGACGCCGTGGCGGTGATACTCAGGCCGGATAAAAACCCAAAAAAGGGTTAATATAGAGCAGAGGTTAAACATGGTAACAGGTAATCATTCCGGAGGCAGGCGGCGGGCCTGGAGTTCACGCGCGGCCCGGGTAAAACTGGTGCTGGCCGCCGCATTGGCGGGCACGGCCACGCTGGGTGTTTTGTCGGCCCGGCAGCCGAACATCCCGATGTCGCAGCAGAACGCGCAACTTAACGTGCAGTCTCAGGTTAGCTGGTTCCAGAACAGCACACGCACGGCGTCGAACTACGGCGGGGGTGGCGGTGACGGCTACGGATTGGTGTTCCAGCAGTTCCAAACTTTGCAGGGCACCTACAATGCCTTCAAGGCGAGCTTAAGCCCGCAGCAAATCGCCGCTGGGGCAAACGAGCTGGCCGAACTCGACGCCGGCCTGGGCATTCTTTCCGAAGCGTTCGGCAATTTCCAGCAGGAGGTCGCTGAAGGCCAGTCGAGCACGTCAGCGTTTAACGAGATGTGCCAGGTGCTTTACCAGGCCTCGGGCGTCTGGCTGCAGGAGTTCAATTCGGTCTGCAGCCGGCTGCGCGTGGGCTGGCAGTGATGGGCCCGCCGGTTTAGCCGGCGGCGTCCGGACCGTCCGCGTCCTTGGTTCCTGAGCTGCTCATTTTAAGGATCACCCAGGTGGCCGGCACGGCGCAAATCGCTGCCACCACATAGACCGCCACTTCCGTCCGTTGCAGCAGGTGGTGCACCGCGCCAATCGGCAGCAGCAGCAGCGCCACGAGCGCCGCGTCCCGCAGCACCGCCTTGCCGGGCACACGGGCGGCGCCGCGCACGCGGGTCTGCCTCCATTTCTCGAAGGCCAGCACCAGCCAAACCATGCCGGCAAAGGAGCTGGCATACCACAGCAGCAAAGATACCCGCGCCGTGTGGTAGCCCAGCGTGAATACGGCAAGGTTGAGACCGGGAATGTGGAGGGCAAACCAGCCATCCTTGTGCGTACAGGAGTCCCAAAAGAGGTGGGTCCAGCTCCCGATCAGGATCGAGAGCGCCAACACCCACACTGACGCGGGCGGCCTTTGGCACAGGGGCAGCAGCGCGCGTTGGTAAGGTGCAGGCAACCGCTTCGCCATCGGCGTGCGAACGGCGTAAAAGATCAGCATGGTGGCAAGGCCGACCGGGAGGGAAAAGGCCACGCTGCCGATAAGGCTATGGCTGAGCACGTCCACATGCCATGCCTGGAGAACGTAGGCTGAATCGGGGGCCACGCTCCCCACTACCAGCGCCGGGAAGCTGAGCCAGCGCGGGCAAAAGCGCCGCAGCGGTAACACGGCCGCCGGGTGTGCTAGTGGAAATGCCATACCTGCAGGTTCAATCTGCGCAGCAGCGTAGCCGCCCAGCCTTCTTCCGTAAAGCCGAAGCCCTGGCCGAAGCCCGAAATCCGAGAGGAAATCGAGGAATGAACCACAAAGAGTGCGGCGCGGCAGGTTGGTCATTCGGCATTTGTCATTCCTTCGTCATTTGGCTTTCCTCATTCGTCATTCCTCGGCCCCAACGATGAAGTTGCGAAAGGCATTGGGCATAGCCGATAGCCAATAGCCGATAGCCAATGCACCCAAGCGGCAGAGGAGAGTTCCATCCTCCATCTTCTATCCTCCATCCTCGTCGCGGCTCGATTCGGTTGCGGCTTTGCCGCGCGGTGCTCTTTGCGGTTAACCCGGAAGTTTGCAATTGGCTCTCGCCCGCCCCCCTCCGCTCAAGCGTTGCCAAGTCCGCCGCCTCCTGCGTATGATGCGCTCTCCCGACGTCAGACAGGGCGGCGGGTCCAATGGCTGAATATAAGGTCAAATTCGAGGTCTTCGAAGGCCCGCTCGACCTGCTTCTTTACCTCATAAAGAAGGAGGAGGTGGACATTTACCAGGTCAACCTGACGAAGCTGGCGACGCAGTTCATCGAATACATCGAGACCATGCGGCTGCTGGACCTCGAAATCGCCGGGGAGTTCCTCGTCATGGCCGCCACCCTGATGTACATCAAAAGCCGGGAGTTGCTGCCCGTGGACCAACAGGCGCAGGTTGAAGGTGAGGACGAGGGCGAAGACCCGCGATGGGAACTCATCCGCCAGCTCGTCGAATATAAGAAGTTCAAGGACGCTGCCGCGCAGCTCCAGGTGCTGGAAGCCCGGCAGGAAGACGTCTTCCCCCGCGTGCCCGGCGCGTTGGGCTTTCCCGAAGAGGCGCCTGCCCGGCAGCCGGCGTCGGTCTTCGACCTGGTCAACGCCGTCACGGTCATTCTCAAGCGCTTCGGCGAGCGCGAGGACCATCGTGAGATCTATGAAGACAAATGGACCGTCAGCGAGAAGATCGAGCTCCTGATGCGGATTTTGGGCGAGCGCGGCAGCGTGAAGTTCTCCGAGTTGTTTGCCGGGGCAGCCAGCCGCTCCGAAGTCGTAGTGACCTTCCTGGCGCTGCTGGAGCTGATCCGGCTGCACCAGATCACCGCTCTCCAGCACGAGGCATTCGGGGAAATCGAAATCTGCCGCGCCAATCCGCCGGCCCCTGAGCCGCCCAAGACCGAGGCCAACCCGGCCTCCGACCCTGCCGCACTGCCCGACGCCTCGACATCTTCTTAGCATGGAACTGAAACTTATCCTGGAAGCCATTCTCTTCTCGGCGCAAAAGCCGCTGAGCCTGAAGGAGCTGCGCGACGTGTTCGCGGCTGCCGTGGAGCACGCTGAAGGCAACGAGACCGTGCGCGGGCTCAAGAGAGTAAAGGAGGAGGAACTCACCGCGGCGCTCGAGGAGCTGGCTCGGGAACACGAAGCGGCGCAGCGCAGCTTTCGGCTGGCTTGCGTGGCGGGCTCGTGGCAGTTCGTGACGGAGCCGGACTATTCGCCCTGGCTCAAGGCCCTGGTCGGGCACAAGCCGCGTCCGCCGCGCCTTTCCCAGCCGGCCCTCGAGACCCTCGCCATCATCGCCTACCGCCAGCCGATCACCCGCGCCGAGATCGAGCAGGTCCGCGGCGTCAGCGTGGATGGCGTCATGCAGACCCTGCTCGAGCGCGGGCTGGTCGAGCACGTCGGCCGCGCCGAGGTGGTGGGCCGCCCTATGACCTACGGCACGACCCTCGTGTTCCTGGAATACTTCGGCCTCCGCAGCCTGGATGACCTTCCGGCGGCGGACGAACTGCGCCGCGTGGTGGTGGAAAAGCCGCCGTCCCTCCTCACCGCCGAGCCGGGGCTGGCGACGGTGCCCCCCGAGCAACTGTCGCTGCCCGCAGGGCAAGCCGACGCCGCGGCCGAGCCCCCAATCGCTGCGCCGCCCGACGCACAACCCCAACCGCCGGCTCCGCCCAACCCGCCTGCGCCTGAGTCTCAGCAATGAACATACCTGAACACCGCAAAGCGATAGACAAACTGGACACGCAAATTGTCCGGCTCCTGAACGAGCGCACCAAGCACGTCCTGGCAATCGGCGAGATGAAGCGCAAAGCCGGGGAGGAAATCTACGCTCCCCACCGTGAGCGCTCGGTGCTCCAGCGCCTCTGCCGCCGCAACCAGGGGCCCATCACCAACGATTCCCTGCGCGCTATCTACCGCGAAATCATGTCCAGCGCCCTGTCGCTGGAGAAAACACTCACGGTCGCTTACCTCGGGCCCGAGGCGACGTTCACCCACCAGGCGGCCATCCGTCGCTTCGGCTCCAGCCTGCATTATTCGCCGCAGAAGACGATTGCCGACGTCTTCACCGAGGTGAGCAAGCGCCGGGCCGATTACGGGGTCGTGCCCGTCGAGAACTCCACCGAGGGCGTGGTGACGCACACCCTGGACATGTTCGTGGACAGCGACCTGAAGATCGTCGCGCAAATCGTCCTGCCGGTGCAGCACTGCCTCTTAAGCAACAGCCCGCGCGGAGAGATCAAGAAGCTTTACTCCCATCCGCAATCGCTGGGGCAGTGCCGGGACTGGGTGCGCACCAACCTGCCGCGCGTCGAGATTATCGAGACCTCCTCCAATGCCCGCTCGGCCGAATTCGCCGCCCGTGAGAAGGGCGCCGCGGCCATTGCCGGCGTCCTCGCGGCCGAGAAATACGGCCTGCCCATCCTCGAATACGACATCCAGGACAACGTGGCCAACGCGACCCGGTTCCTCGTGCTGGGCCGGCAGTGCGGTCCGCCCACCGGCGATGACCGCTCCAGCCTGATGTTCAGCATCGTGGACCGCCCCGGCGCCCTCTACAGCGCCTTGGCCCCCTTCCGCCGCTACCGCATCAACATGACCAAAATTGAGTCCCGCCCCAGCAAGCGCAAAGCCTGGGAATACTTCTTCTTCGTGGACTGTGACGGGCACTCCGAGGACCGGAAAGTGGAGAAGGCGATTCTGCAACTGGGCGAGCATTGCAGCTACGTGAAGGTGCTGGGGTCCTACCCAAATTCCGAGTAAATAGCAAAGAGCCCTGCCCTTGTCGTGTTCGGCTGTTTTGCGGAGCGTTGCTCAGGATTTGGGCAAAGCGCCTATGCGCAACCATCCCATGAAGTTGCCGGGTCCCAACCCTCGCTTTTTATCCCGTCCTGGTTAGCTTAACGGTCCGAACTCTCAGTCGCTGGCCACGAACAGGGCAGGGCGAAATCTGAAGTTCCCATCAGCGTCCCCGTTGCCAAAGAGCGCAGATCGTCTGGTTGCAATAAACGTGCCATCGAATAGCGGGCGCGCAGGGGTGAAGCCGCGCGAGACCAGCCGGCGTTCGGAACCACATGGTGTGCCTTATGTTACGCACGTCGTCGGCTGCAGCCCTGTTCCCGCACGGCCCCACTTGCCACGCCTTGCCTGTCCTGTCATGAGGCAGAGCGGGTCTGGATGGGGCCGCCGGACGCTGACCGCCTAAATCCGAAATGCGAAGCACGAAATCCGAAACACATCCAAAGGCTCCAATCCCAAATGCTCAAAGCGCACGCTGGCCGCAGGTTTCGGTCATTGCTCCTTCGAGCCTTTGGATTTGTTTCGGATTTCGTGCTTTGGATTTCGGATTTCCGGCACGGGCGGCGCAGTAGAGACGCCCGTGTCCGGCCGCCCCGCCCGCCTGCCGTGACGAAACCCGCGCATGCCGGTCTGAACTTTCGCATTGATGCGAACCGATGAACGCCCGTAGGCGAAGCCTGATGGTCGGCCTTGGGCTGCTGTCCGCGGGGCTGTTGGTCGCCGCGTACTTTGTCCATTTCCGCGCCAGGTGGGCCGTCGCCCGTTACCAACGGCAGCTCATTGCGGCCGGCGAAATCCTCGACGTCCGCGCGCTTTGCCCCCCGCCGGTCCTGCCCGAGAACAATGGCGCCGATATTTTCCGGGAAGCAATAGGCGGTCTGGCCTACTCCAAGACCGGCGACCCGCTGGACACGAACGCACCGCCGGCCATGCACATGGTTGCACCGGGCAAAGCGATGGTTGGCTGGGCGCAACCCGACATTCGCGTGAACGGAACCAACACGTGGAGTGAAATCGCCGCGGCGCTCTCCGGCTATCGCGATGCCCTGGACGTCGTGAGCGACGCCGCCGAACACCCAAACTTCAATTTCCACCTGGATTACCGCCAGGGCTTCACGCTGTTGATACCGCACTTGGCGCCGCTGAAGCGCTCGGTTTCCTTGCTGAGCACCGAGACCCTGTTGGCGTTGCATTCCGGGGATACCGCAGCGGCCACGACGAACGTGCAGACCATGCTGGCGCTGGTGAACGCGACCGCCGACGAGCGCCTGGCCATTTCTCAGCTCGTGCGCATAGCGATGGCGGCCATTGCGATGAATGCGACCTGGGAACTGCTCCAGTCGCCTAAGGTGAGCGATGAGCAACTGGCCGCCATCCAGCGCGGCTGGGCCGGATTGAGCTTCATTGAACCGGCGGAGAAGTCGCTGGAGATGGAACGCAACATCAACCTGTTAATGCTCCAGCGCATGAGAGCTTCCGCGGCGCAATTCCGCCAGGTGTTCTCCATGGGCGGCGGCGGATCGTCGGGAACCGGTTCGGCTTTCGGCATCGTCGGCGACCAACTGCTTGGCGGAACAGCCGCTGAGGCACGGCGCATCGAGTGGTCCATCTGCGATTCCTACACCGACCAGTTACGCATGCTGCGCGGCTACCAAATCCTGCTGGAAAGCTATCGGGCAGTCCACGCCGGCGAACCCTTCGTCCCCGCCGTCAGCCGGCAGGACGCCCGCCTGATCGCCCTGTGGCCGCCCGCTAAAAAGCAGGACCCCGACCGCGAATACTTCCCGCGCGGGGATGACCTGAGCCAGTTCTTCTCCAGCTCGGTGGTGGCCGTCAGCCACGTGGTTGTCCGTGTGCTGAACGCCGAGGTCTCGCGCGAGCTGACGACTACCGCCCTGGCCATCAAGCGCTACCAACTCCGGCATGGCCGCTACCCCAGCGAGCTTGGCGCCCTCGTCCCGGCCTTTCTGCCGGCCATTCCCCGGGACCCTGCGGACGGCAAGCCGCTACGCTACCGCCTTCACCCCGACGGCAGCTTCCTGCTCTACTCAATCGGCGAAGACGGCGTGGACGATGGAGGCGACGCGTCGCCTGCAGTTAAAACCGAGAATATTAACTGGGTGAAAGGCCGGGACTATGTGTGGCCCTGGCCGGCGACGGCCGAGGAAGTGGCGGCCTACGAGAAGCAAAAAGGGGCCAAGCGGAAGCATTAGGATGAATTTACGATATACGATTTACGATCCACGAGCCCAGCGTCCTACTGGCCCTTGCGCTCGTAGATCGTAAATCTCAAATCGTAAATCCCCAGCCGGTCAGGGCAAATTCATTAAGGGGGGTAGGGACGCGTTCCACCGCGTTCTCATCTTCCCGAGATAGCAGGGACGCGGTGGAACGGAGGCAAAGAGGCAGCGGGGCAGAGCCGCTACCGATGACCCGGGTTGGGGAGTAGGCAATAGCCGATAGGCAATAGCCAATCCAACTTCCACAGCTTCGCTCTTCGCGCCTTTGCGTCTTTGCGTTAAACGTCTTCTGCCTTCTTAGGGTGCTGGGCTGGTGATGCTCGTGCCGGTGGCCGGGCTTGTCATTCCCAGCCGGTTGGCTTAGAAGGGGAGCATGAATCGCCGGAAGTTCATCCAACTGGGTGCCGCAGGATTGGCGCTGTCCGCTGTGGGCAGCTATGCCGCTGAATTCGCAGACCAGAAGAAGCGCGTGGGGCTCATCGGCACCGGCTGGTACGGCAAATGCGATTTGCTGCGCCTCATCCAGGTTGCGCCCGTCGAGGTCGTCTCGCTGTGCGACGTTGACAAGCGGCTGCTGGCGGAGGCGGCAGACATTGTCGCCTCGCGGCAGGCTTCGCACAAGAAGCCGCGGACGTATCACGATTACCGGGAGATGCTGCGCGAGAAGGACTTGGATATCGTGCTGGTCGCCACGCCCGATCATTGGCACGCGCTGCCCATGATCGCGGCGGTCGAGGCGGGTGCGGACGTGTATGTGCAGAAGCCCATCAGCGTGGACGTGATCGAGGGGCAGGCGATGCTGGCGGCGGCGCGCAAGCACAACCGCGTGGTGCAAGTGGGCACGCAGCGGCGCAGCACGCCGCATTTGATCGAGGCGCGGGACGACATTGTGCGGTCCGGGAAGCTGGGCAAGATCGGCCTGGTGGAGATCTACAGCTACTACGGCGTGGGCCGCGGCCCCGACCCGGCGGACTGCGCGCCGCCGGAATACCTGGATTGGGAGATGTGGACCGGCCCGGCGCCGATGCTGCCCTACAACCCGATGAAGCACCCGCGGGGCTGGCGTTCGTGGATGGAATATAGCAACGGCACGCTGGGCGACCTGTGCATCCACATGCTCGATGCGGCCCGCTGGATGCTGGACCTGGGGGCGCCGAAGTCGGTGAGCTCGTCTGGCTCCAGGAACATGAGCCAGGGACGGCAAGGAAACATCTCCGACACGCAGACCGCGATTTATGACTTCGGCGACCTGCAAGTGGTTTGGCAGCATCGGCGCTGGGGCCAGCCCATTGACCCGCGTTACCCGTGGGGCATCACGTTCTGGGGCGACAAGGGCAGCCTCAAGGCCAGCATCAACAGCTTCGACTTTGAGCCGATGGGCGACGCCAAGCCTATTCACCGCGACGTCACGATGGAGTTCGACAAGTTCCCGGAGGACCGGACTGAGAAGGACCTCGAGCGACAGGTGGCGCCGGCCATTCGCGGACACATGAAAGATTTCCTGGCGGCGATTGCTTCCCGCGGCAAACCGGTGGCGGACATCGAGCAGGGCTACATCTCCACCTCGGCCTGCATTCTGGCCAACATGTCCATGAAGCTGGGCCGCAGCCTGACGTGGGATGCGGCGGCGGGCAAGGTGGTCGGGGATGACGAGGCCAATCGGATGCTGGCGCGGACCTATCGAGCGCCGTGGGTGCACCCGCAGGCGGAGAGCGTATAATCGGCTGGAGAACTCTTTAACGCAAAGGCGGAAAGAAGCAAAGGCGCTAAGTCTGTCCAGAGCTTTGCGCCTTTGCCTCTTTGCGCCTTTGCGTTAAAGGTCTTCTCCCGGCGAAGGTTGCCAAGCCCGTGGGCGAAGGCGAAGGTAGGTCGTGGACAACGGCCCGCAGCCACCGCCTATGCGGATTGAGATCTCCTGGAAGACGATCATTAAGGTCCTGTCGGCGATTCTGCTGGCGTATGTGGCCGTCAAGCTGTGGCCGCTGTGCCAGATCCTGATCGTCTCCACCCTCCTGGCGGTGCCGCTGTATCGGCTGGCTGCCTGGGCGTGGGGCAAGGGTTGGCCGCGCTGGGCCGGCTTGCTGCTGGCGATCCTGACGCTGGTGTTCGGGGTGGTTGGACTGGCCGCGCTCGTTGGGCCGGTGGTGGTCAGCCAGGCCTCCAATCTCGGCAAGAACCTGCCGAAGCTGGAGCAGCAACTCGTCAGCCGCGTGCCGCCCGGGCCGCTACAAAGACAGTTGGAGCGGACGGCCAACCTGAGCTCGAACGAAGCCTTTCAGCGCTTCTCCACACAAGCCCTCGCCGCCGTGAAGACGACGGCAGGGGCCGTGCTGGACGGCGTGCTCGTCATTGCGCTGGCGATTTACCTGATCATTGATGGTCCGCGGGCCTTGCAATGGCTGATCGCCTACTTCCCTCCCGGGCGGCGGCGGCGTGTCTCGAAGGGGCTGCAGAATATCGGGGATCGCGTCGTGGCGTTCATTGTCGGGCAGTCCATCCTTTCCGGCCTGTTCGCCGCGTACGTGATGATTGTGCTGTCCGTGCTTCACGTGCCGATGGCGTTGTTGCTGGCGGTGCTGGCGGGGATCCTGGACGTGGTGCCCGTGCTGGGCATCTCCATATCCCTGGTGCTGGGGGCCACGATTGCCATGACCGTGTCCACGAGCACGAGCCTCATCGTCCTGGGTTGCTACGGTGCGTATCACATCCTGGAGAACTATGTCATCCTCCCCAAGGTGTATGGGAACAAGCTGCGGCTCTCAACGCTGGCCGTGCTGCTGTCCATGATTGGCGGCGGGATGGTCGCCGGGATCGTGGGCGCCATTGCCACGCTGCCGTTGGTGGCCGCCTACCCGGCGCTGGAGGCGCTTTGGCTGGCGCCCCAGCTCGAACCCGAGGTGGTCAAGGACCACCAGGAGCAACTCCGGGCGGCGTGAACGGCGCGGCGGACAGCCCCGGTTGGCGCCGCCCTGCGTTTCGTCCTCATCGTCATCCTCGTGCTCGTGCTCGAAGACCGCTGGATCATCGAGGACGAGCACGAGAACGATGATGAGGACGAGAGTGCCGGTTGGCGCACCCGGCAGGACTTGAACCTGCAACCCTCTGATCCGAAGTCAGATGCTCTATCCAATTGAGCTACGGGTGCTCTGAGACGAATGCTAACCCGGGGCAGCGGAATGCAGAAGACTTTTAACGCAAAGACGCAGAGACGCAAAGGCGCAAAGGTTTTGGATGTCTGAGTCTATGACCTCAAACGTCACCTTGTGAACAGCATGCCCCGGGGCGGAGAAGGGGGCCTTCACCGCGTGGCGCCTTTGCCCCTTTGCGCCTTTGCGCGTAATGCCGGCGGCATCCCTACGGCTGAAGCCGGCGTTCCTACGCAGCCCCCGTGGTCCGGCTACTGCGGCGGATTGCTCTCCGGCACCGCCCGATAGAACCGCGCCCCGGCGGACGACGCGTTGGGATCTATGAAATCTATCCAGCCGTTGACGACCTGGTTGGTGCAGACCGGCTGCCAGCTCACCATGTTGGTGGAATACTCGACGTGGAACCATGCCCCGTTGGGCCCGGCGGCGTTGATGTGGAAGGTCCTGTCCGCCAGCGGGCCGGTCCGCGGGCTGGGTGTGGCGCTGTCGAAGATGACCGCTTCGGCGCTGAGGGGAGAACCCAGGGCATACAACGGCGGCTTGTTGGTCGAAGGCATGAGCTTGAGGATGACGGTGCTGGTGATATCGGGCGCGCCGTCGTCAATCGGCACGATGGAGATCATCGCCTCGTGCTGGCCGGCGGGGATGACGACCGAGCCGGGGAGCGCCACGTAGTCCACGCCGTTACTGGCCGTGCCGTCGATGGCGTAAGTCACGAGGACGGCGCTGTTGGTGTCGCCGGCGCGCCGCACGGTGAAGGTGGCGTTTTTGGGGCCGCAGTTGGTCACGAGCATCCGGGGGGCGCCGGGCCAGTTGGTCCACGCGGCGGCCGGGTTGGTCGGGCTCGCCCATACCCAGCAATTGGTGCCCTCGATCGCCACGGGGTCGCTGGCCACAATGCTCACCGTTGAATAGTGGCTCACCGGTGGCGGCGGAGACGGCGGCAGCACCGTGATATTGACGGCGGCAGAGACGGCAACGGCGTTGCTGTTATCGGTCGCCTTCGCCGTCAACGCATACGAGCCGACGGGCGGGTTGCTCCAGGTGAGCCAGAAGATGTTGGAGTAATAGCTCGACGGCGGGGGATTGGTCGGGAAGGAGAGCAGGCTGCCCAGGCCCAGGCTGTTTGTGCCGGCGAAGAACTCGACGCTGGCGACGTAGCCGTCGGCGTCATGCGCGTAGGCGTAGATGGGGACGTTCACCGGGTAGCGGAAGGCGGCGGCGTTGGGCGGGCTGATGATGCGCACTTCCGGCGGACGGTTGCTGGGCGGCGGGGGTGAGAACACGGTGATGTTGACTACGGGCGAAGTGGCATTGAGCCCCAAGGCATCCGTGGCCACCGCGGTCAACGCATACAGGCCCGCGGGCACGTTGCTCCAGAGCAGGAAGAACGGATTCGGCATGAGGGTGTTGGTGAGCAGCACGCCCGCCGTGTTGCTGACGATCCCAATGCTGTTGGTGCCCGCGAAGTACTGCACGGTGCGGACGATATTTGAATCCACGACCCAGGCATGGAGGCCGATGTTGGCGGGCGCGTCGAAGCGCTGGCCGTTGGTCGGATAATAGAAGCCGACCTGGAAGGGCAGGTTCGGCGGCGGGACGTTCGAAACCACCGAGATATTCACCACGGGCGAGGTCGCGGTCAGGCCTTTGGCATCCGTCGCCACGGCCCTGAGTTCGTATTTGCCGGCCAGGACGTTGGACCATGCCAGCGGGAAAAGAGGCTCCGAGCTGATGTTGGTCACCACCACCTGGCTGCTGTTGGATACCACGCCCAGGCTGTTCGTGCCCGCAAAGAACTGCACGCTCTCGACGATGCCGGTCGGCTCCGCCGCCCGCGCATAGAGCGTCAGGTTGGCCGGCGCGGCATAGACTGCACCGTTGCTCGGCGAGTAGATATACACGTAGGGGAGGATGGGCGGAGGCGGCGGCGGAGAGAGCACGCTGATGTTTACCGGGGCCGAAGTGGCGAGGTTCCCGGCCGAATCGGCAGCCACTGCGGTCAATGCATACGGGCCCGCCGGCACGTTGCTCCAGAGCAGGAAGAACGGATTTGGCATGAGGGTGTTGGTGAGCAGCACGCCCGCCGTGTTGCTGACGATCCCAATGCTGTTGGTGCCCGCGAAGTACTGCACCGTGCGGACGATGTTTGAATCCAGCACCCACGCGTGGACGCCGATGTTGGCCAGCGCGGTGAAGGTTTGACCGTTAGTGGGGTAGTAGAAGCCGACGGTTAGCGGCAGGTTAGGCGGCGGCGTGTTCGAGATGACGGAGATGTTCACCACGCTCGAAGTAGCCGTTACGCCTTTGGCATCCGTTGCCACAGCCGTGAGTGCGTACTTCCCAGCCAGGACATTGGACCAGCCCAGCGGGAACAGCGACTCCCGGCTAACGTTGGTCACCACCACCTGGCTGCTGTTGGAGACCACGCCGAGGCTGGTTGTGCCGGCGAAGAACTGCACGGTCTGCACGATGCCGGTTGGCTCCATGGCCCGGGCGTAAAGGGTGAGGTTGGCTGGCGCCAGGAACGTCGCGTTGTTTGTCGGGTAATACAGGGCGACCACCGGGCGCACGGGCGGCGGCGGGGGCGGGTTCGTCAGCACGCTGATGTTGACCACCGCGGAGGTGGCGGACAGGCCAGCCATGTCGGTAGCGACAGCTTTGAGCGCGTAATTACCCGCGAGCACGTTGGACCACGCGAAAGGGTAAAGCGGCTCGACGTTGGTCACTATGACGCCGGGCAGGTTGGTGACCGTGCCGAGGCTGGTGTCCCCAGCGAAGAACTGCACCGTTTGCACCGGGTTGGTGTTCCCGACAGCCCGGACGTAGATGGTCAGGTTGGCCGGGGCCAGATACGTCGCTCCGTTGGTGGGCGACCAGATGTAAACGTAGGGTGGATGTTGTGCCAGGCCAGGATAGGCCACAGCCAGGAAACCAAGCACTGCCAGCAAGTTCGATAAGGGCACAGACAGCTTCGTGCTTTTCATTCTCACCTTTCTCTCACGCTCCCGAGGGGAGCGGTTAATGCCTGAGGTGCGCGTCGGACGCGCTGGTAGGTGTTTACTAAAGATCCTTCGTGCTGTCAAGGGCGCGTTAGCTGCTTCGCTGCCTTGGGGCGCATCTCACTTTCTGCGCACCGGCACGTCTGATCTCATTAACACCTCGCTTCAGCGAGATGGAATTGGGTGCGGCGGAGCCAGAACCGCTTCAGCGGTTTACCGGCACACGAGAAACCGCTAAAGCGGTTGCCGGGCGTGGGCCGCTCCTCCACCCCGCTGAAGCGGGGTGCTAATGAAAGTCGCAGAGCCCCAGCGCCTTAGGGAGACGTGCGCACTCCTCAGAAGCTGGAATGAGCCCGCTCCCTTGGGGCGCACCTCGCTTTCTGCGCACCGGCACGTCTGATCTCATTAACACCCCGCTTCAGCGGGGTGGATGTGGGTGCAACGGCGCCACAACCGCTTTAGCGGTTTACCCTGTGCCCAAGATCACTCTTGCCCGCTCCAGGCTCGCAACATACTCTGCGCCAGCTACTTGCGGACCAATACCCTGTCAGCGCCACACCGCAGGCACCCTGCCGTCTCCCCGGCGATTGCCCTGTGTATCTCCCATGTGGGTCGACCCACACGGGAGACACACCGGCCAATCACCGACATATCGCCAGAAACACTGGGGCGAGCAACGAAGAAGGCCGCTTACCTAAGGGGCGCCGAATCCACCTCGAAGGCGCCTATGTCGCTGCCATCCCCGCTCGGCGCATTGGCGACGGCTCGCAAATGCTGCGGACGGCGGTGGCCGCGCTGGTCGGTGTGAACGCCAAAGCAGTAGCCCTGGTCAATGGCAGGGCTCCCGGGGAGCAGCGCATGCGTCGGGGTCAAGCCGCCGTTCTGTTGCAGGGGCCCGAGGAGCGGGTCAACGGGAGAATTTGTGGTTCCCGCCAGGTCGCCCTTCAGGCCGTTGGTGAAGCCGGTGCTGCCCTCGGATTGGCTGATCAGGTTGAAGCCCCGTGAAAGGAATGTGCCCGAGAGGTCCGCGCCGGAGCCGGGCGGACCGGCGGCGGCAGACGTATCGGTCGTGTCGAAGTCATCGGTGTTGGTGTTCCACGTCAGGATGTAGCCGGAGCCCCCAAGACCGCCGCTGCCGGCCTGGTTCAAAGCTATCAAATCGTTGCCAGCTATCGGTGGCACGTTGGTTGTGGCGAACACACCACCCCCGCTGCCACCCTGTCCGCCCGGCCCGCCGGATGTCACCTGTGCGGGTCCCGGGCCAACTTGAAGAACGTGGAAGCTGCCCGCGCCACCTGCCCCGCCTGCACCGGCCGAGTTGCTGCAAACCGTGCACGAAATGAAGTCGAACGCACCGGCGACGTAGATTCCGCCGCCGCGGCCGCCGTTAGCCCCGGGGCCCGCGTCAGTAGCACCTGACCCGCCAATGCCCCCCGCGCCGGTTGAGTTGCCGGAAATGGTGCAATTCGTCAGGGCCAACCTTCCGGGGCTGCAGAGGCCTCCGCCGCTGCCGCCGTCACCTCCCGCTGCCCCTGCATCGAAGCCAGCTCCTCCATTGCCGCCATTGCCGGTTGCATTGCCGGCAACCGTACAGCCGATGAGCGTCAGAAGCCCCGCATTGTGGATGCCCCCGCCTGAACCGCCGTCTCCACCTGTCCCTCCCCCGCCGAAACCGCTTCCGCCGTCGCCGCCGTCTCCGGTGTCATTATCGGACACCTCGCATGCCTGCAATGTGAGTTTGCCTGTATTAAAGGCGCCGCCGCCGCTTCCGCCCGCACCGCCCGGCCCGCCGGCGCTGAACGTGCTGGCCCAGTCCGGCAAACCGCCCGCGGCCCCTGGACCGCACAAGTTGTAACGCACCTTGCATTCATACAGGTTCATGGTGCCCACATTGCAGAAGCCCCCGCCATTGCCGCCGCCCCCGCCAGTGCCTTGTACGACCTGCGCCCCGGAGGACGAGTTCCCATCGAGGATGCAGCTAGTCAATGTCGCGGAACCGGAGTTCCAAATCCCCCCTCCGTCCCCGCCGTCGCCGAAGCTCAGTCCGCCGCAGTGATTGGAGGCAAGCAGGCAATTGACCATCGTCAGCGTGCCCGCGTTGCAAATGCCGCCACCGTTCCCCCCAGGCGGCTGGCCAGCATTCCCTTCCGTGTAGCCCCCCGCGCCGCTGGAGCAACCAATCACTCGGCAGCCCACCATCGTCAGCCGCCCCTCGTTATAGACAGCTCCGCCTGGCTCACCGTCGGAGTCAAATTGCCCGGCGGGCGCCTGGGCGCCGACAATCGCCACGTTCATCAGCGTCAACCCGGCGTTCTTGTGCACATGGAAGGCGCGGTCGCCCAGTGTGCTCGCGTCAATGGTTACGTTTGTCCCTATACCGATGATCGCCAGGTTGCCCCGCGTAATGTCCAAGTCGCCCGTGTGCGCGTTGGTTTCATCCGCTCCGCCGATGGTGAGGTGGTAGGTAAAGCCCCCCGGATTCCGTCGCGCCAGGGCGTAGGAGCCAAGCAGGATGGTGTTGTTCTGGTCCGCGCGCGGGGAGTTGAAGCCAATGACGGCCACGCGGAGGCTGCCGAAATGCGGGCTGTCGTTCGTATCCGTGACCATCAGAACCTCGCCCCGGGCCGAGGCGGCCAGCAAAAGGCACTGGGCCAACATCATCTGAGCCACAGCGCGGCAGAGCCGAGACCGGCGGCGGAGGATCGAGCATAGCCAATAGACAATAGCCGATAGCCAATCCGACTTGCCGCCACGGGGCGGGGAGCCTGCGCAGTTTGGGAGGATGTGCATGGGCAGCGGTACAAACGTTCTGCCGAAAGACGCCATGCGGGGATCATGGCGGTGCGGCTTGAAGCGGGTCAAGCCAACATTGGCCGAACCGTGATGAGTCTTCATCTACTACCTTATGCCCACGAGCGGGGCAATTGAGACATCGTTGGATGAAGGCGCGAGCCTCGCCTCGAAAAAGTTGCCTTTGGGATTGCCTGCTTCATGCTGATCGAATAATTTCCCGCGCTCAGAACGTTAAGCTAAAGTTCTTTATGGAAAAGACTGCGGAACTCATCCTGGACGGTAAGACGTGCAAACTCCCCGTAATCGAAGGCAGCGAGAAGGAACGGGCGGTTGACATTTCGGCGCTGCGCAACGAGACCGGCTTCATCACGCTGGATGATGGCTACGGCAACACCGGGTCGTGCGAGAGCAAGATCACCTTCATTGACGGCGAGGAAGGCATCCTGCGCTACCGCGGCATCCCGATCGAGGAGTTGGCCGAGCGGTCCAGCTTCATCGAGGTGGCCCACCTCATCATCATGGGCAGGCTGCCCAACAGCGCCGAGCTGCGCCGCTTCTCGGACCTGCTGACCGAGAACGAGCTGCTCAACGAGGCCATGAGGTACCATTACGAGGGCTTCCCGCCTCACGCCCACCCGATGGCGATTCTCTCGGCCATGATCAATGCGGCAAGCTGCTTCTACCCCGAGCTGCTGACCGAGGGCATGCGCGAGAATTTCGACGTCCAGGCCGCGCGGCTGCTCTCGCAGGTGCGCACGATTGCCGCCTACGCCTACCGCAAGTCCATGGGCCTGCCGGCGATCTATCCCAAGCCCGAATACAAATACACCGCCAACTTCCTCCACATGATGTTCTCGCTGCCCTACCGGGACTACGAGCTCAAGCCGGAGGCCGTCAAGGCGCTGGATTTGATCTTCCTGCTGCACGCCGACCACGAGCAGAACTGCTCGACGGCGACGGTGCGCATGGTGGCCTCGAGCCGCGCGAACCTGTTCGCCAGCGCGGCGGCGGGCGTGTGCGCCCTCTGGGGCCCGCTGCACGGCGGCGCCAACCAGGCCGTCATCGAGATGCTGCAGTCTATTCACAAGTCCGGCGACAACGGCTCCAAGTTCATTGCGGCGGCCAAGGACAAGAACAGCGGCAAGCGCCTGATGGGCTTCGGCCACCGGGTCTATAAGCATTACGACCCGCGCGCCAAGATCATCAAGAAGGCCTGCGACGATGTGCTCGATAAGCTGCATATCAACGATCCGCTGCTCGACATCGCCAAGCACCTCGAGGAAGCGGCGCTGCGCGATTCCTACTTCGTCGAGCGAAAGCTTTACCCGAACGTGGACTTCTACAGCGGCATCATCATGCGCGCCATCGGCATCCCGCTGGACATGTTCACCGTCATGTTCGCCATTGGCCGTATGCCGGGCTGGATTGCCAACTACAAGGAGGTCATGGAAGCGCCCACCCGCATCTATCGGCCCCGCCAGATTTACACCGGCCCCACCTTGAACCACTACCAGCCGGTGAAGGAGAGAAAGTGACGGGAGCAATTGCGATTTGAACCGGGCGCCAGGGCGACCGAAGGGGCGTTCCCCAGCCCCTGGGCGGCTGACTCGTAAATCGTAAATCGTAAATCGTAAATGGCATGAACATTCACGAATACCAGGCCAAGCAGTTGCTGGCCCAGTACGGCGTTGCCATCCCTCCGACTGAAGTGTGCGACAACGCGGACGACGCCCGGCGCATCGCCGAGCGCCTGATCGCCAATGGCGCCACCCTCATCGCCGTCAAGTCGCAGATTCATGCGGGCGGCCGGGGCAAAGGCACTTTCAAGAGCGGTTTCCAGGGCGGAGTCAAGCTGTGCAAGACGGCGGACGACGTCTATGCAAAGGCCAAGGCAATGCTGGGCAACGTGCTCGTGACGAAACAGACCGGCCCCGAGGGCCGCCTCGTCAGCAAGCTCATCATTGCCGAAGCGCCTGAGATCGAGAAGGAACTCTACCTGGCGGTGCTGCTCGACCGCTCGTCCTCACGACCTGTCGTGATGGCCAGTACGGAGGGCGGTATGGACATCGAAGAGGTCGCCGCCAGGACGCCCGAGAAGATCTTCAAGGAGACGATTGACCCCGCCGTGGGCATGATGCCTTACCAGGCGCGCAAGGTGGCGGTGGCCTTGGGCCTGCGCGGTGACCTGATCGGCCAGGGCGCCAAGCTGCTGCTGGGCGTCTATAAGACGTGGTGGGAGTGCGACGCCTCGCTCATCGAGATCAACCCCTTGTGCATCATCCGCGCGCGCGACGGCAAGCACGCCTTGATGGCCGTGGACGCGAAGTGCTCGGAGGACGATAACTCCCTGTTCCGGCATCCGAACATCCAGGCGATGCGCGACCTGGCGGAGGAGGCACCGCTGGAGACCGAGGCCAGCAAGTTCAACCTCAATTACATCAAGCTCGACGGCAGCATCGCCTGCCTGGTGAACGGCGCCGGCCTGGCGATGGCCACCATGGACATCATCCAGCACTTCGGCGGCCGCCCCGCCAACTTCCTGGATGTCGGCGGCGGCGCCAGCAAAGAGCAGGTGACTGCGGCCTTCAAGATCATCCTGCAGGACGCCAATGTGAAGGGCATCCTGGTCAACATCTTTGGCGGGATCATGGACTGCAACGTCATCGCCACGGGCATCGTGGCTGCCGTGAAGGAGACGGGGCTGAAGCTGCCGCTAGTGGTCCGCTTGGAAGGGAACAACGTTGACGCGGGCCGAAAGACGCTCGCCGCGTCCGGGCTGACGATCATCACCGGCGGCTCGATGGCCGATGCCGCGCAGAAGGTGGTGGCGGCGGTTGCCAAGGCCTAGGCCGCCATGCTGGACGAGGCCCTCATAGAGCAACTGAACCGGGGTTACGTCTGCCCCGCCGACGCAGGGCCGGCGTGGCGGGCAGCCTGCGAATATGGGTTCGACATGTCGCTGGTAGAGGACGCGCTCCGAATGAGCCCTGAGCAGAGAATCCAGGAGCATCAACATGCGCTCGACCTCCTGTTGGAGCTTGAGGCCGCGCGCGGCGTCTCATGACCAGGAGCATCCAGGACAACCAAGCCCTTTTGTCGCGCCTCCAAGCTCAGGGCGTGGACTTCCTCATCATCGGCGGTTTCTGCGGCATCATGCATGGCGTGTCATTGGTGACTCGAGACCTTGACGTGTGTTGTCGCTTCGCGCCCGATAATCTACGTCGCATTGAAGCGGCGGTCCGCGACCTCCATCCACATCATCGCCTGACCGCGAACAAGCTGCCCTTTGAACTAACTGACGAATTGTGCACTCGGTTGAAGAACCTCTACCTGCAGACCGATTTGGGAAAACTGGATTGCCTGAGCGAAGTAAAGGCCATCGGGAGCTATGAAGACGCCCTGAGGCGCTCTATCATCTGTAAGTTATCTTACGGTGAGTTTCGCATGTTAAACCTGGATGCGTTGATCGCTGCCAAGGAAGCAGTGGGGCGCGAGCATGATATGGCCGCCGTCAGACAGCTCCGCGCGATACAGGAGCGCGTGCAGGGACGGAAAACATAGGCCTATGGGGGAACAAACCGACAGCGGATCGAGTTCCGTAACTAGCTTGGCCAACAGCGAGCCACTTCCGCTCCCTTGATTGTGGAATCCGGCATACAACCCACCAAAATTCAGACCCTGCCAGGTTGGCAGAGCACACCAGCAGGAGTATCATGTCCATCCTCGTAACTCCCCAAACCCGCGTCCTGGTCCAGGGCATCACCGGCAGCTTCGGCGCCCGACACACGCAGCTCAGCCTCGAATACGGCACGCAAGTCGTGGCGGGCGTCACGCCCGGCAAAGGCGGCCAG
>DATKNZ010000331.1:0-12909 GCA_035541055.1 Candidatus Acidiferrum sp.
CGTCCGTCCTCTTCCAGCCTGAATGCAAGGGTTTCAACGGCAATATCCGGTTGGCAAAGGAAGTCTCGAATCCATCACTACATGTCCGGGCCGTCCGGCTCGCCGGGCAGCTCCTGCATCATCTTGGCCGATTTGAATTGGTGCCAGCGAAAGAGGATGGTCGGCATCCCGGCCAACGTCAGCAGAAAGGGCCGCCCCAGCGAAAACCGCAAGGACAGGTCCGCCGCCAGCGCCGCCGCGATCAGTGCAATCAGCCACGCCTCGGGCCGCTTCAGCCACCGCAGAGCCGCCCCGGACGCCACCGCAAACAACAGCACCATCGAAAGCGCCACCAGCGCCCCGGCGCTGCAGTGGCTCCCCAGAAACACCACCCGCAGGAAAAGATGCCAGCCATAAGAGTCGTCCACGCTATAGAAGGGATGCAGGACAAGGATGTCCGGCCACGACTTGCCGCTAACCGCCTGCGCCGCCTCGCGCAAGGCATCGTCCCGCGGCAGGAATCCGTAAGAGAGTATCCTCAGCGGAATGGCCAGGATGACCAGAATGACAATCGCCCAGACTGCCAACGGAACCCAACGGCGAAAAGGCTCAAACCGCAGGGAACCGGAATGGGCTCTCGGTACTGTCATTCGCGGGCGACACAAGACAATGACCCCGACCGGCTGTCAATGACTTGATTGGATAATATGTAAGTCTCTAGGTGAGCGGCACTTGTATGCCGGCCTCGGCATCGACGGCTTGGCCGTCCAACCGCCGGTCAACAGCTCGGTCACCCTGAACTGGCCGCCGAGTGCCGGGGGCTACCTCCACCAGCAAGGCGCCTCCGTGCGACCGGCCAGTTGGACGAACGTAAGCACGCCTGCTCTCCCTTTCGGCCAGGGCTACCAGGTGGTTGTCCCGGCCACGAGCAGCCACACCTTCTTCTGGCTCGTCAACAGCCCTTAGTCCATTTGGACTATTGACCGGGGACCACGATTTGGAGTACCAGAAGACTGCAACAACCACTTTCGGCCAACGCACATACCATCGAATCCGCAGCTATGAAAACCACTGTGACACCGTCCCCACGTCCTCTCAACATCCTGCGCTTCGTGCTCGCAGGTTTCATGCTTACCGGCGCTGGCCTCTGCCAGGCGCAGCAAGTCCTCCATACGAACCCCGGAACCCCGTCCTGGCGCGACAACTACAGCGGGGGCAGTGGTTGCCTCTTTACCACGACCGCCACCGCCGGCGGCGTGGTAGTGTCGCACCTGGGTTACTACAGCACCAACACCACGCGGGGATTGGCCACCAACCACTTCGTCGGGGTTTACAGCGGCTCGCTAACCAGCCCCCAGTTGTTGGGGCAGGTGACGGTGCCCGCCGGCAACGGCGCCTATTATTACAACTCGATGTACTGGGTGCAGTTGGACCCGCCGCTGCAATTGAGCTCCAGCACAGCTTATATCGTGGCGACCTTGCCCTACAACGGAGACGGCGATTGGTGGGGGAACAACTTCACGCCGACCTGGAACAGCTACTTTATCGGCAGCCAGGGAACGACTACCCGCTACTACGTCTATGGCCCGGGCGGCACGACCTGGCCGGTGGCCAGCTTCACCAAGGTCTCCAACAACCAGGACTATTGCGTGGAGGGCCTCGCCAATCTGCCGGTGGGCCCGGCCAAGGTGGCACTGACTTCCACCAGCCCCGTTACTCTCCTGGCCGGGGCGACGCTTAACCTCAGCGGCTTCAGCAGCGGCGCGCCCACCATCGCCTACCAATGGTGGCAGAACGGCACGGCCTTAAGCGGGCAGACGACCGCTAGCCTCTCCATTCCCAATGTCACGAATAGCAACAGCGGCCTCTACTACCTCACCGCCACGAACGGTTCGGGCGGCGAGCAGACGCCCAGCGTCGTCGTCAACGTCTATAGCTACCCGGTCCTCGGGGCCTCCCCCAACACCTCCGGCCAGACGCAGACCCTGTACACTGGCGCCAACGCCCGCTTCGCTATCACCTCCGTCAACGGCTTTACCCCCTTCGCCTATCAGTGGTACACCAACGGCGTGGCCGACGCGAGCGCCACCAGCACCAGCTACTCGGTAAACAACGTTCAGGCCACTACGCCAACAACCTTCACCTGCATCGTTTCCAACTCGGCCGGCTTCGCCACCAACACCTGGAATATAGCCGTCGTCTCGCCGCCCGCCAACGCTTACCCGGCCACCGTCCTGGCCGACAGCCCCATCGGCTATTGGCGCCTGAATGAGGCCGACAACGCCCTGGGCAACGGCAACTACGCCGCGGTCGCCAACGATTACGTGGGCGGCAACAGCGGCTTTTATACCAACACCGTCCTCGGCCAGACCGGCTATGCCAACGGCTTGGCCGGTCAATACAGCTACAGCCCCGCCACCGACCCGGAGACCTCGGGGCAGTTTGGCAACTATCCCATAGCCGGCGCCACGAATATCAATAGCTATGTCGCCTATATCCCCACCAATGTTAATTTTACCACTCCTACCAACAACAGTGCCACGTTCTCCGTCGAGGCCTGGGTCAATGGCATCGCCGCGCAGGCGTTCGACGCCGGCATCGTGACCATTGGCTACGGCGGCAGCGAGCAATTCAACCTGGACACCGGCAGCGATTCCGGCGGCCTACACCACTTCCGCTTCTACTTCCGCGACGCTGGCGGCGCCACCCACGGCCCCAGCACTTCCGTCGCTCTTGATGGCAAATGGCATCATCTGGTCGGCGTGGTGGATGAGGTTAACAGCAATGCGTTGCTGTACGTGGATGGGATTTCGCAGAGCCCGGCAACCTTGAGCAAGTCCGGCCTGGGTGTCCTCGCGGCGACCGCGCCGATGAGCATTGGCGCGCGGCAAGCATCCTCCACTACCAACTATAACTATCAGTTCCTCGGCAACATCAACGACGTCGCCCTCTACAACTACGCCCTCAGCTCGAGCCAGGTCTTCAACCACTATACCGCTCCCGGCATCGGCGCTCATTTTGTCACCGCCCCGCCTGCCAGCGTCGCGATCAACCAGACTTCCAACCTGGTCGTCAACGCCGCCGTGATCGGCACACTGCCGGTCACTTGCCAGTGGTATGACGTCACCGGCGGCGGCAACACGCTCGTGGCCAGCCAGACCACCGGCAGCACCATCCTGAGCAACACCCTCACCTTGGCCAACATCCAGACGGCGGACTACAACGGCCACACCCTGGCGCTGGTCACCAGCAATTATTATGGTCAGGCCACCAATTACCTGGCCCTCACGGTCTATAGCGTCCCCGTCTTCACAACTCAGGAGCCTGCAGCCCTCACCATGTATGACGGCGCCACGCTCGACCTCTCGGTGGCGACCGTTGGGCCGCAGCCTGTTAATTACTATTGGCTCTCCAATGGTGTGGCGATCCCCAATGCCACCAACGCCACCCTCATCCTCACTAACCTGCAAGGCAGTGCCCTGGTCAGGTGCGCGGCCTCGAACCTGTGGGGCTGGAGCACCAGCGCGGTCGTCACCGTCACCGCTCTCGCCTCGCCTTCCGCGCCCTACCCGGCAGCGGTTATTGCCGACCACCCCGTCGGCTATTGGCGCCTGAACGAAGCCAACAACGGCACTGGCAATACCGGCGCCTTGGCCAACGACTACTGGGGCGGCAATTACGGCAGTTACACCAACACCATTCTCGGCCAGACCGGCTACAGTTCGGGTCTCTCCAACCAGTTCGGCTATTACCCGGCTACCGATCCTAACGAGACTGCCGCCCAGTTCGGCCACTACGCCGCCGTCCCAGCCAACAGCAACTACGTCGGCAACATCCAGAACATCACCTTTGCCACGCCAACCAACACCAGCGGCAACTTCTCGGTCGAAGCCTGGGTCAACGGTGATGCCCAGCAGGACAACGTCAGCCTCAACGCTGCCGGCATTGTGGCCAAAGGCGCCTGGGCGGCTGAACAGTTCACCCTGGATACGGGTGGCGCGAGCCCCACTGGTTACTACTACCGGTTTACCACGCGCGACTCCGGTGGGGCCATCCGCTCGGCAGGCAACACCAACTATGTGCCGGACGGCAACTGGCACCACTTAGTTGGCGTGCTCGACGAAAGCCACAGCAACCTTTGCCTCTATGTGGACGGCATAAAAGTGTCCACCACCTCCTGTTCTCCTTCCAATGGCGTGCTCAGCAGCGCAGTGCCGGTGACTATCGGCTCTCGGCTCAACTCGGCGGGGGCGTTGGTCCAGCAGTTCTTCGGCACCGTCAACGACGTCGCCCTCTACAACTACGCCCTGAGCTCGAACCAGGTGGTGACCCACTACGTGGCCGCGGGCATCCCGCCCAATTTCACGCTCCAGCCGCCGGCCGTTACCAATGTGAATGAAGGCACCACCTTGACCGTGCCCACCCAGGTGCTCGGCACCGGGCCGCTGAGCTACCAGTGGTACGACGTCGGCACCGCGACCGCGATCCCCGGCCAGACCAGTGCCACCCTGGCCATCAGCGACATCAGCCAGGATACTTACAACGGCCATTCGTTAGCGGTCACCGTGTCGAACATCTTTGGCCAGGCTACCAGCTCAAGCATGGCGGTTAACATATCCGCCGGCCCGCCCAACACGCCGGTCCTCACGCCGCCCAACCCGCCCGCCATGTACGTCGGCTTGGCGATCACCTTCACGGCCACCGCCCAGGGCACTCAGCCTTTCGATTACTTCTGGTTCCTGGATAGCAACCCGGCGCCCGGGGCTACCGACTCCGCCACTTATACGTACACCAACCTGCTCGGCTCCCACAGCCTCTCCTGCACGATCTCCAACGCGGAGGGCACCACGAGCGCATCCGTATCACCCTCAGGTGTGGACGCGCCGACCGATGGCTACGGGGTCCGCATTGTCAATGACCAGCCGATGGCCTTTTACCGCTTGAACGAAGCCGGCGGCGCCGGCACCGCTTACGACTACGTCGGCGGTCACGATGCTTCCTACTACTATACCTTCAGTGGCGTGCCGTCCTACAGTCCCTCCGACCCCAACACCGCGACCGAGTTCGGCAACGGCTTCGCCAGCTACAGCGTGGCCCTTGAAAATGACCAGAGCGGCTCGGGCATTCCCAACATTGACTTTTCGACGCAGGGGGCCAACACGCACTTCTCGATCGAAGCCTGGGTCCAGGCCCCGGCCGGCCAACTCAGCGGCGCGGCCATTCTCTGCAAAGGCTACGGCGGCGGCGGCGAACAGTTCTGCCTGGATATGTACAGCGGCGTCTATCGCTTCTACGTGCATAACGCGGCGGGCACCACCCGCACCGCCCAGAGCCCGAGCAGGGGACCGGACGGCAATTGGCACCACCTGGTGGCGACGTGTGACGAGTTCAACGGCGTCCTCTCCCTTTACCTGGACGGCGCGCTCAACACGACGGGCGTGATCGTGCCCGGCGAGGGTCTCCTGGCCCCGCTCCCCAGCGGCGCCCCCATCCTGACCAGCATCGGCTCGCGCATGAAGAACGCCAGCGATGGCAACTACTCCAACCAGTCCACCAACACCGTGGTGGCCGACGTCGCGCTCTATAACTACGTGCTCACCGCGACCCAGGTGTCGAACCATTTCTCGTTTGCCTCTGAGCTGCCCGCCATAACGACGCAGCCCTCTCCCGCATCCCTGGAACTATACCAAGGTGCCACGGTCAACTATTCGGCCACTGTCATCGGCAGTCCGCCGCTCTCCTACCAGTGGCGTCAGAATGGAGCGGCCCTTCCCGGCCGGACGACTACCGCGATCAGCCTGGTCAGCATCGTCCCAACCAATACGGGCTCCTATGACCTGGTCGTCACCAACAGTGGCGGCGCCATCACCAGCAGCGCCGTCGCGCTCACGGTCGAGGTCCCGGCCACGGCTTACGAGAGCCAAGTCCTCGCGTCCGATGCGCTCGACTATTGGCGCTTCAACGAAACCAACGGCACCGTCGCCTACGACTACATCGGCGGCCTGGACGGCACCTACGGCGCCAACACCACCAATGGTGTGCCCGGGCCGTCGGAGCCGGCCTTCCCTGGGTTCGAGACGAACAACTTTGCCATCGCCATGGCGCACGGCGTCAGCGGCTCGGGTGCCTACGTCACCGCGCCGGCGTTGGGCTTGAACACCAACGCGCTGACCCTCACCTGCTGGGTGTATCCGTTCGGCGATATCACCAACTACCAGGGCGTTGTTTTCAGCCGTGCCAGCACTTACTCCAAAGGCATCCAGTATATCGGCCTGAATACCAGCCGGTTCAACACGATCGGCTACACTTGGAACCAGAACAACGTCAACACCTACGGCTGGCCCAGCGGCTTAATCACCCCGCCCGGCCAGTGGTCGTTCGTCGCCCTGACCATTGCGCCCACCCAGGCCGTCATGTATGTCGGCACTAATGGCGTCCTGCGCGCCGCCACCAACGCCATCGCCCACGACGTCGAGGCTTTCAACGGCGCCACCGTTTTCGGTGCCGATACCGCTTCGACAGACCGCACCTTCATGGGCGCGCTGGATGAAGTCGCCCTCTATGACTACACACTCACGGCAGCCGACCTCCAGCAGATCTACTCGGCGGCTGCGGCCGTGCCGACGGTGACCCTCACGATCGGCTGGTCGGGAGGCAACCTCGTCCTGGGTTGGCCGAAGGGCAACCTCCAGCAGGCGCCCGCGGTCACCGGCCCGTGGACATCAGTCTCCGGCGCTGCGCCGCCCTCCTATAGCGTGTCGCCGCCCGCGGCGAACACGTTCTACCGCGTCCATCCGTAAAAGACGGCTGCAACCATCCAGCCGAAGCCGGCATTTGCGGCAGGCCGGGAACAGGGTTCCCGGCCTGCCTGCTTTTGGGATGGCCCCTGATCTGGCTAGCTAGGCCGCTGGGCGCAGGGGGATTGGTCTGGCGGCTGCGGCGCGCAGGCCCCACTCCGGCTTGTTGGCGCTCGGCGCGGGCTCGAGGTCCAGCCACGCCGCAATGAACCGCACCACGGCGCGCAGCTTGTTCCCGACCGGCTTGCAGAGGTAAAGGTTTGCTCCCACCCGGTAGGCATCGGCAATATCGTCGGCAAGGTCGGAACCGCTGAACATGATGATGGGCAGGTTGGACAGCGACGGCCGGTCCCGGACCCAGCGGAGGACTTCCAGGCCGCTGACTTTGGGCATGCGAATGTCCATCAGCAGCAGGTCGGGGAAGGGGTGCTTGGACCGGTCGGCATAAACGCCGGCGCCCTGCAGCCAATCGAGGGCTTGCGCGCCGTCGCGTGTCACGTGAAGCCACTCGCCCAGGTGTTCGGCGGCGAAGGCCCGCTGCATCGCCATGAGGTCCAGGTCGTCGTCCTCGACGTATAACACCTTCTTGCGCTGCGGATCAGCATCCATTACGCACCATAGCCCCGGATGCGGGTTTGTCCATCCTCGGGCCTTCACCCGACGCCTATCCGTATTCGTTGGCGGGGGAACGGGTTGAAGTCTGCCGCGCCCCATGTCACGCTTGGCATACCGTAAGAATGCTTATGAAAACCAAAGCTCTGACTCTTGTGTGCGCGGCGACAATGGGGGTGGCGACGGCTACTCCGGCGCTGGCGGACTGCACTCCTGATCCAACTGTCGTGGTGGCCGACGCGGTCGTCATGCGGCCGGCTCTGTTTGTCACGACCGTGGCCGGCAGCGCGCTGTTCGTGGCGGTGCTGCCGATTGCGGCGGTGTCCCGGAGCATCAAATCCACCGCCCATGCGCTGGTGGTCGCGCCGGCAAAAGCCACGTTCACGCGTCCGCTGGGTGACTTCGACTATGCCCCGAGCCGCTGCTGCGAGAGCGAAGTGGCCTGCTGCAGCAAGTAGGGCGCAAGGGAATGCGGAGCGGAGTGTAAGCGCTCATCGCTCGGTGCTTCGCATTCCGCATTCCGCACTTCTTGCGGGCGCTGGGCCGGTAAATCGTAAATCGTAATTCCTGCCGCGTCATTTACATTGGGCTTGCGCGTTGGTAAAACGCAGGGGTGCTTAATGAACGGGCTATTTGGAAATGCCTGACCTCGCGGGCTCGGCTGATCCTCATTGCCGGGCCCTGTGTCATCGAAAGCGAGGAGCTGTGCCTCTCGATCGCAAGGTCATTGAAGGCGACCTGCGCGCACCTCGGCGTCTTCTACGTCTTCAAAGCCAGCTTCGATAAGGCTAACCGCACGTCGGCCAAGTCCTTCCGCGGTTTGGGGTTGGAGAAGGGGTTGGCCGTGCTCGGCAAGGTCCGCGCCGATGTCGGCGTGCCGGTGCTCACCGATGTTCACACGGAGGCACAGGTCGAGCCGGCGGCGGCCGTGGCGGATATCCTGCAAATCCCGGCATTTCTCTGCCGGCAGACTGATCTGATCGCCGCCGCCGTGCGCACCGGCAAGGTGGTGAACCTGAAGAAGGGACAGTTCCTGTCGCCGCTCGAAATGGGGCAGGTGGCGGCGAAGGCAAAAAGCGGGGGCGGCAGGCGGCTCCTGCTGACCGAGCGGGGCACGACGTTCGGCTACAACAACCTCGTGGCGGACATGCGCTCGATCCCCATCCTGTGCGGCTTCGGCTGGCCGGTGATATTCGACGCCACACATTCGGTGCAGCTTCCCGGGGGCGGGGGCGACCGTTCCAGCGGGCAACGGGAAATGGCGCCGGTGTTGGCGCGCTGCGCGGTGGCTGCCGGGGCGAGCGGCGTGTTCGTCGAGACGCACCCGAAGCCTGATCGGGCGCTGAGCGACGGCCCGAACATGATCCCGCTGGCGGAAATGCCGGCGCTGCTCAAGGACCTGCTGCGCGTATGGGCGGCAGTGAACTGAGGGAGTGCGGAATGCGGAGCGAAGCCTTGAGTCTCCAGTCTAAAGTCTTGAGTCCTGGGCCGCAGTGCAGGACTTTAGAGTGGAGACTCAAGATTTCCGTTCTCCCCATTCCGCCCTCCGCACTTCTGTTGACGTGTTTAATATTGCTGGCTTTGACGGCGCACGCGCAGAAGGTCGGCTCGGGCAAGGGCATCAAGTTCTCCGAGTACTACGATCCACCCCATGAGAGCCAGATGAAATGGTTGCTGGAGGGCGAGTCCGCAGTGCCCCTGGGGCTGAGCGGGCGCGTGGTGCAGATTACCAAAGCCAGGGCCGAAACCTTCCGCGAAACCGGCGCAAGCGAGCTGATTGTCGAGGCGCCGCAATGCGTGTATGACGCCGACCAGCACCTGGTGAGTTCGCCTGGGCTGCTGCACCTGCGGACCGGCGATGGGAGCTTCTCGCTGGACGGGCAAGGATTTGCCTTGCAACAGGCCGACTCCGTGCTGTTCGTGTCCAACCTGGTGCACAGCATCGTGCACCCGGAGCTGGCGAATCTCCCGGCGCACACCAACGCGGCGCCCCAGCCGGGCTCCGCCATCGAGGTGTTCTCCGATCAGTTCGATTATGCCGAGAAGACCGGCAAGGGCGTCTATCGCGACAACGTGCGGGTGGCCGGCACGAACCTGACCCTGCGGTCGGAAATCCTCACGGTGCTCGTGCCGGGCGCCGAGCGGCGATTGCAGAGCATGGTCGCCGAGAGGAATGTGGCGTGCAGCTATGGGACGATCCAGGCCACCGCGCAGCGCGCGACGTACTCGGTGGATACCGGCTTGGTGCATTTGACGGGCCAGCCGACGTGGCGCGATGGCCCGACCCGGGGGCGCGGCGACGAGTTGGTGCTGGACCGCACGAACAGCATTTTCCGCGCGAACGGCAACGCGTGGCTGAAGATGCCAGGCCGCTCGCTAAGCACTGCCGGCATTCTGCCCGGCGCGACCGCGAGCAAGCCGCCCCCGCCTTCCTCGACCAACGAGTTCGCCGAGGTCCTTTGCGACTCATACGAGGTGCGCACCAACGCGGCGGTGTTCAAAGACCATGTCCGCGTGAGCGACCGCCGAGATGATCGTCTGCAAGGCAAAATGAACTGCGGCAAGCTGAGTCTCGCCTTTGCCGGCACCAACCAGTTGCAGCGCATGGTGGCCGAGGACCACGTCATGGTGGAACAGGAAACCAACCGCCTGAGGTGCGGCGTGCTCACGCTCGATTTCGCGGGCACCAACGAGCTGCAGCGCATGCTGGCGCAGCAGGAGGTCGTCATCGAACAGGACACCAACCGGTTTACGGCAGGCAGGGCGGTTTATACGCCGACGAATGGGATGCTCCGGCTGACGGAGAGGCCGGCCTGGCGCTCCGGCCCGCGCGAGGGCAATGGCGAGCTGATCCTGGTGAATGTGCCGCGGCAGGAAATGGAGGTGTTGACCAACGCGTTCATGCGGGTGCCGGCCAGCGACTTTGGCCAGACGCCCGGCCTTGGCTCAGGCACTAACTCCCGGGCACTCCCGGCGCAGTTTGCTGAAGTCTTCTCGCGCGATTACAGCCTGCGGCCGGAGGGGGCCCTGTTCCGCGGCAACGTGCGCCTGGAGCACCCGCGGATTCAGTGGCGGTGCGGCCAGGTCAGCGCCAGCGCTCCGCACGGCGCTGTCCGGACGAATTACGTCGTTGCCGAGCAAGCGGTCGTCTTCGACGCAACCGACGATAAGGGCGAGAAAGTGCATGGCACCGGGGACAAGGCTGTTTACACTTACGGCGTAAGTGGCGGCGCCACCAATGAGACCATGGTATTAGACGGGAACCCGGCAGAGCTGACGGGCACGAACTTCACGGGCCGGAACAGCATGTTTATCATGGACCTGGCAAACCATCACGTGGGGGTGCCGGGCAAATCCAGGTTCGTCGTGCGCGACGTGCTCAGCAGCGGCAACACCAACTTGGTGCTGCTGCCCGACGCGTCCCGGGCGAAGTAGCGGCCGCGCGCGTGAATCCACAGTGTTGAACCAGACGCAAACAGAACAGCCGGCCAGCGCGGTCAGCAACAGCCAACTGCTGGCGACCGACAAGCTGGTCAAGGAGTACCGCCATCGGCGGGTCGTCAACGGCGTGTCCATCACGGTCGCGCCGGCAGAAATCGTGGGCTTGCTGGGCCCGAATGGCGCGGGCAAGACCACGACGTTCAACATGGTGGTAGGGGTCATCAGGCCGGACGGCGGCGCGGTGCGATTTCAGCAGCGGGACATCACGCGGCTGCCCATGCACAAGCGCGCGCGGCTGGGCATGGGCTATCTGACGCAGGAGCCGTCCATTTTCCGCAAGCTCACCGTCGAGCAGAACATTCTGGCCATCCTGGAGACCTGCCGCATGAACCGGCAGGAGCGGGCTATCCGCCTGAAATACCTCCTGGACGAGCTGGACATGTCGCGGCTGGCCAAGAGCAAGGCCTACACCCTGAGCGGCGGCGAGAAGCGGCGCCTGGAGATCACGCGCGCCCTGGTGACCAGCCCCAAGCTCCTGCTGCTGGACGAGCCCTTCAGCGGCATTGACCCGATCGCCGTGTATGAAGTGCAGAAGATCGTCCGCCGCCTCAAAGACCGTGGCCTGGGCATCCTCATCACGGACCACAATGTGCGCGAGACCTTGAAGCTGGTGGACCGGGCCTACTTGATTCACCGCGGGGAGGTCGTGTATGAGGGCGCGGCGGAGGAGTTAGTGAACGACCCGAGGGCCCGCGAGATCTACCTGGGACCGGACTTTAACCTGTAACCTATGCGAAACGACGCTGTTACCGTGGAGCGGTTCTATAAGGAACACGCCACCGCGCTGGAGCTCAACCTGGTCGCCGGGGCCACGGGGCTGAAGCGCATCATCCGCGAGCCCACCGTCAACCGCCCCGGGCTGGTGCTGTCGGGCTTCACGCGCTACTTCGCCAACAAGCGGCTGCAGGTGATCGGCAATGCCGAGGCTTACTTCCTGAAATCCCTGCCGCCGGAAGAGCGGGCCCACCGCTACGAGACCTTCTTCTCCTACCGCGTGCCATGTGTGGTGTTCTCCCGCAACCTGCACGCGGACAAGCTGTTCCTGAAGGCCGCCGAGCAGGCGCGCGTGCCGATCTTCCGCTGCCCGATGGTGACCATGAAGTTCATCAATCTGGCAACGCTGGCGCTGGAGATGATGTTCGCCCCGCGCGGCACCGAGATGGGCAGCATGGTGGATATCCTGGGTGTCGGCGTGATCATCCGCGGCGAGAGCGGCATCGGGAAGAGCGAGAGCGTCCTGGCCCTGATCGAGCGCGGCTACAGCCTCGTGGCGGATGACATCACCAAGGTCACGCTCGTGGATGGCCGCGAGGTCGTAGGCACCAGTGCCGAGGTCACCCGCGACCACATGGAAGTGCGGGGCATCGGGATCATCAATGTGGCGGCGATGTTCGGCGTCAAGAGCATCCGGCAGGAAAAGCGGGTTGACCTGGTGATCACCCTCAAGTCGTGGAACGAAGTGGCCGATGTGGACCGGCTCGGCCTCGAGCAGGAGTATGTGAAGATCCTCGGCATTGACGTCCCTCACATCACGATCCCCGTCCGGCCCGGACGGGACCTGGCCAGGCTGATCGAGGTGGCGGCCTACCAGGTAAAGCTCAAGTCAGCCGGCTATAACCCGGCCAAGGAGCTCAACGACCGACTCATCTCGCGGATGGCGACCGCGGCCAAGCTCTAGAAGGCAACCTGGACCGGTGCCGGACCCCGAGCCGCCCCCGGCTCGCAGCGAGGGGGCAACAGAGCACTTGCGGGCTGCGGACTGCTCGGAATGGCGCTTAGTTAAGGCACAAACTGCTCAGGGATAGGCACTTACATAGAGTACTTCACTCCAGTCTGCCCAAGCCAAGCCGCGCAGGGTCCCACCTCGCACCAGATTCGTAATTGCTTGTCCCCATGGTACTTCGGTTTGCACCTCCCCATCTGCACTCTGCCCACCCCGTCACCACACCGTATCCTCCCCATGACCTCACCGTTGAACCTCTGCAAACTTTGCAGAGGTTCAACGGTGAGGTCACGGGGA
>DATKNZ010000332.1:0-5733 GCA_035541055.1 Candidatus Acidiferrum sp.
TACCTTCCGCGCTCTGTTTCGAAGGAACCCATCCGGCGTGGCCGGATGATTTAGACGGATCTGATTACTGAGCACTGTTTTATGGCAAAATCTGCAAAATACGTATATCTGTTTGGCAACAAGAAGGCTGACGGCAACGGCAGCATGAAGCCGCTATTGGGCGGCAAAGGAGCAAACCTGGCCGAGATGAGCCGCATCGGCCTGCCGGTGCCCCCCGGCTTCACGATCACTACCGAGGTCTGCACCTACTACTACCAGAACAAGAAGAGCTACCCCAAGACCCTCGAGCCCACGGTCAGGGCCGGCGTGACCCACATCGAGAAGATCATGGGCACAAAGTTCGGCGACAACAACGCCATGCCCCTGCTGGTCTCGGTGCGTTCCGGCGCGCGCGACTCGATGCCCGGCATGATGGACACCATCCTCAACCTCGGCCTCAACGACCAGACCGTCCTGGCCCTGGTCAAGGCCACCAACAACGAGCGCTTTGCCTGGGACTGCTACCGCCGCTTCATCCAGATGTACGGCGACGTCGTCATGGGCGTGCAAAAGACCAAGGACGAAGACCATGAGCCCTTCGAAGTCGTGATCCACGACCTCAAGCACGAGCGCTATCAGAAGGATATCGAGGACACGAAGCTCAACGTGGCGGACCTTAAGGAGTTGGTGTATCGCTTCAAGGCCCTGATCAAGCAGCGCACCGGGAGCGAGTTCCCGCAGGACCCCTGGAAGCAGCTCTGGGGCGCGACGGGCGCCGTGTTCGGCTCTTGGATGAACGACCGCGCCATCGTCTATCGCCGCAAGTATAACATCCCCTCCGAGTGGGGGACCGCGGTTAATGTGCAGGCGATGGTTTATGGCAATACGGGCGACCGCTCCGGCTCCGGCGTGGCGTTCACCCGGAACCCGGCCAACGGCGCCAAGGAGTTCTACGGCGAGTTCCTGATCAACGCCCAGGGCGAAGACGTAGTCGCCGGCGTGCGCACGCCCGAGCCGGTCACCCAGCTCTCCAACCACCTGCCCGACGCCTTCAAGGAACTGGACGGCATCCGCAACACGCTGGAGAAGCACTTCAAGGATGTGCAGGACTTCGAGTTCACCATCCAGGACGGCAAGGTCTTCATGCTCCAGACGCGCAACGGCAAGCGCACCGCCATGGCCGCCCTTAAGTTCTCCATGGACATGGTGAACGAGAAGCTCATTGACTGGAAGACCGCCATCAAGCGCAACCCGGCCGAACAGCTCGACCAGCTCCTGGCACCCATCTTCGAGGCGAAAGCCGAAAAGGCCGCCAAGGTCATTGCCCGCGGCCTGCCCGCCGGTCCCGGCGCCGCCTCCGGCAAGATCTATCTCAACGCCGAGCGGGCGGTGGAAGCCGCCCATAAAGGCGAGAAGGTGCTGCTGGTCCGCAATGAAACCTCGCCCGAAGACCTGCGCGGCATGATTGCCGCCGAGGGCATTTTGACCGCCAAGGGCGGCGTCAGCTCCCACGCGGCGCTGGTGGCCCGCCAGATGGGCAAAGTCTGCGTCTGCGGCGCCGCGGCCCTGCAGATTGACTACAATGCCAAGACCATCACCGTTGACGGCACAACCTACAAGGAAGGCGACTACTTCTCGATCAACGGCACTCAGGGCAATGTTTATGCCGGCCAATTGCCGACCGCCCCTTCGGAAATCGTCCAGGTGCTTGTGTTCAAGACGCTCGACGGCGCCAAGAGCGAGACCTACCAGATGTTCAAGAAGCTCATGGACTGGTGCTCCAAGGTCACGCGCCTGCACGTTCGCACCAATGCCGACCAGCCCGACCAGGCCGCCAATGCCGTCGCCTTCGGCGCCAAAGGCATCGGCCTGTGCCGCACCGAGCACATGTTCTTCGGCGGCAACCGCATTGACGCCATGCGCGAAATGATCCTGGCTGAGAACCTCGACGAGCGTAAGGCCGCCCTGGCCAAGCTCCTGCCTTATCAGCGGGACGACTTCGCCGGCATCTTCCGCGAGCTCAAGGGCCTGCCCACCATCATCCGCACCCTCGACCCGCCGCTGCACGAGTTCCTCCCCCACGAGGACAAGGCCCAGAGGGACCTGGCGGCCAAAATGGGCGTGCCCGTTGAGAAGATCAAGAATCGCGTCAAAGAGTTGCATGAGTTCAACCCCATGCTCGGCCTGCGGGGCTGCCGGCTCGGCATCGTTTACCCCGAGATCACCGAGATGCAGGTCCGCGCCATTATCGAAGCGGCCATCCAGGTCCAAAAGGAAGGCATCCCTGTCAAGCCCGAGGTCATGATCGTGCTCGTCGGCTTCCCGAAGGAACTGGAGAACCAGCTCGAGGTCGTCAATCGCGTCGCAGCGCAGGTGCAGGACGAGAAGAAGACCAAGGTCAAGTACCTCGTGGGCACAATGATCGAAATCCCGCGCGGCGCCCTCGTCGCCGATGAGATCGCTAAGGACGCCGAGTTCTTCAGCTTTGGCACGAATGACCTCACCCAGACCTGCCTGGGCATGAGCCGCGACGACTCCGGCCCGTTCCTCGGGCCGTACCAGGAGAAGGAGATCATCAAGAAGAACCCCTTTGCGAGCATTGACCAGGGCGGCGTCGGCCAGCTTATGAAGATTGCCGTCGAGAAAGGCCGGAGCACCCGTCCCAAGCTCGAGGTCGGCATCTGCGGCGAGCACGGCGGCGACCCGGAGAGCGTCAAGTTCTGCCATCGCATCGGCCTGGACTACGTGAGCTGCTCGCCGTTCCGCGTGCCGGTGGCCCGCCTGGCCGCCGCGCAAGCCGCGCTGGAAGACGACGGCGCCTCCAAGGCGAAAGGCGCGAAGAAAGCCAAGAAGAAGTAGCGCCGGCTCCATCACCTGTCTCACGAGCCGCCCTCCCACCCGGGGGCGGCTTTTTCGTGCAGAAGGGTTGCCGGCTCGAACCGGACTGGGGCTCTCTCCATGAACCGGGGAACATCCAACATCCAACATCGAGCATCCAACATCCAATGATCGGCACTGTGCCGTTTATTGGAGGTTGGATGTTCGATGTTGGATGTTGGATGTTCCCATCTCTTCGGAGCGGGAGGGGACTGGCGCACTCCAACGCGCGGGCGCGCCGGCTTCCGCTTGACCCTGTGCGGGTTTCTATGGCTAATAAGGCGATGACATACCGACCCTTCCCCCTGTTCCGCTCGCTTCCCCGCCTGGCGCTGCCCTTGGCGCTGGTGGCGCTGGCATCCTGTTCTACCGCCCCAAGGCCTGGCACGTTCGCGCACCGCCGAGGCGACGAGATCGTGGTCGCCGGGCAATTCGTGCACACCGGCACGCGCGTCGTCCTGTGGATGGACCCGCACGGCTACGATGCTTACCGCGTCGAACGGCGCTTCAGCCCTCTCGAAAAGGCGGACTGGGCCAGCTCGCAGGCCGAGGTCAAAGGGCTGAATCGGCCTAATCGCTACAGCATACGCGGCGACAACTTGAGCACCAACGAGCTGGAGCGCGTGCGCGGCGGCGGCTGGGACCTGCCTCTGCTCCAGCGCGAGGTGGACCAGTTCGTCATTCACTTCGATGTCGCTGGCACCAGCCGCCAATGCTTCAAGATCCTCCAGGATGCACGCGGCTTAAGCGTCCACTTCATGCTCGACCTGGACGGGACGATTTATCAAACGCTGGATTTAAAGGAGCGGGCGTGGCACGCCACCACCTCCAACAACCGCTCGGTGGGCATCGAAATCGCCAACATGGGCGCCTACCCGGTAGCCGCCAAGAAGGCCCTCTCCAAATGGTATGCCAAAGAGCCCGATGGCCAGGTCCGCATCACTCTCCCGCCCGAGTATGGCGATGGCGGCATCCTCACCAAAGGCTTCGTCGGCCATCCCGCCCGTCCCCAGCCCATCATCGGCAACATCCAGGGCAAGGAGCTGATCCAATACGATTACACTCCACAGCAATACCGCGCGCTCATCAAGCTGACGGCCACCCTGTGCAAAGTCCTGCCCAAAATCAAATGCGACTACCCGAAGGACGCCGCCGGCAAGCTCATCACCCGGAAGCTGCCCGATGCCGAGCTGGATGCCTACGAGGGCGTACTGGGCCATTACCACATTCAGACCGACAAGGTTGACCCTGGCCCGGCGTTCCAATGGGATTACGTGATTGGAAAAGCCAACCTGCTCCTCCATGGCGGAATGTCCCCTATGGCCGATGAGACCAGCAAGGGACACATGCGGCCAAGGTTTTAGCCCGAATAGTCTAGAGTGGTAGGGACGCCTCGCCGAGGCGTCCGTGTTGTGGCGGCGGCGCATGCCTCGGCGAGGGGTCCCTACCCGCTCGCATCCCGCCGGGCGCCCGATTCCGAGGCTGGCCGAGCATCGGACCGTGCTGCGGTCTGAAAAGTCCGGACTCCGCGCTGGGCCCGTCCCGAACTTAACCGCCACTTCTCCGGCACCTCTCCATAGCACCTCTTATCGCGGATAAGAGGTGCTATGGAGAGGTACCGGAAAAATGCTGGTTAAGTGCCCCTGAGGGCCGGGGGCAAAGGTTCGGCAAGACCGCCACCGCCAGGAGCACGGCTATTCCTGTCTGCCACTGGGCGGGCCTGCGGAAACCGTAGTTGGGCAATGTCCGCCTACTGCCTACGGGTTTGCTCAGGGTTTATACACCGCGACCACACCGTATCCTCCCCATATCCTCACCGTAGTACCTCTAATAGCCTATTAGAGGTACTACGGTGAGGTCACGGGGAGGATACGGTGTGGTCGCGGTGTGGTAAGCCAAGGGATAGGGGCCCAATCCTTGCATTTTCTCAGAGTTGAGAAACTCCAGGCGGGTTGGCCGAATGTTCGCGCGGGTCCCGCTCGGCTTGGCAATAGAAGTCCTTGCATCTGAGGCACTTGGAGCGTGACCAGTCCGGGCGAGACGCAACGATGCAGCCTGGTGTCTCAGGATTGGGCTTACCATTGGCCGAGAGGCGGAAGCGGCGGGGGCCAGTGGCTTGGGGTGGGGCTGCCCTAAAAAGCTGGCGGCGGGCTTGCGCCCGCCGCCACACGAACAACTCCCGTGCGAAAGGCTTGGGGATGTTTGGTTTGCCTGCTTACTTCAGCCGGTAGAACGTCCCCGGCGTCGCCATCGGTATGGTGTAAGGCGACGCGGCGTTGGTCTGGATGGCCGTCCACGGCCCGTTCACTGCGGGGGCGCTCCAGAGCGTGCCGACGCCGCCGGCCCACTGGATTTGCCACTGAGCGCCGACCTGCACGACCTGCATTTCGACGGGGTGCGGCTTGGGAGCAATCGCCGGTGCAAAGCTCACGCCCGGCGCGTTGCTGACGCCGGCCAGATACATGCCGCTGATCTGCAACTGCGTCAGGGCGTTGGTCCAGACCGCCAGGTCGTCAATGTAAGCGCCCGCCGTCACGCCGTAACTGCCGGTCGGGTCCTGGCCGATGGTGGCGGCGTTGGCCATGGTGATGTCGCCGGACTCAATGATGGTCGTGGAATCCACCTGCTTGCCGTCCAGGTAAGTGGTGCAGTTGGCGCTGCGCTGGGCGACGTGCACCAGGTGGTGCCAGTTGCCGTCGTTGATGGTACTGACGTTGGGCGCGTTGAACTGGCCTGGAACGGTGACGCCGCCTATGGTCCAGCCCCAGCCGCCGGTGGGGTAGCCCAGGGAATTCAGCCCCGGAGCGAAGGCGAAGCCGCCGTGGCCGGTCGAGCCTACCGCAATGGTGAAGAACGGCAGGTTGCCGTACAGGGCGC
>DATKNZ010000333.1:0-4155 GCA_035541055.1 Candidatus Acidiferrum sp.
CCGCGCAAAAGCCGCGCTGGTGGTGGTGGACGTGCAGGAGCGCCTGCTGCCGGCGATGTCGGAGCGGGAGCGCGTGGTGCAGAACACGGTGCGGCTGATCAAGGGCGCCGCGGTACTCGGCGTGCCGGTGCTGGCCACAGAGCAGTACCGCAAGGGGCTCGGCGCAACCGTGCCGGAGGTGGCGTCGGCGATTCCCGGTTTTGCGCCGCTGGAAAAGGTGGCGTTCAGCGCCTGCGGGGCGGGAGGCTTTCCGGAAACCCTCAAGGCCACGGGAGCGGCGGATGCGATTCTTTGCGGGATCGAGGCGCATGTGCGCGTGACTCAGACCTGCCTGGACCTGCTGGACAAGGGGATGCGGGTGTTCGTCGCGGCTGATGCGGTGTCGTCGCGAACGGCGGAGAACTGCCGTTTGGGCTTGGCGCGGATGCGCGAGGCCGGGGCGGTGATTGCCTCGACGGAGATGCTGCTGTTTGAATTGCTCGGAGAGGCGGGCACGCCGGAATTCAGGAAGATACTGGATTTGGTGAAGTGAGCGGAGCCGGGGCGGGGTAGGGCGGCCGTGCATCTCAGTTTCCGAGTTGTCCCACCCTGCCTCTCATTAACACCCCGCTTTAGCGGGGTGGGGGTGGCTGCGAGCGTGCCGGAACCGCTTTAGCGGTTTATCCATGCTGGGGAAACCGCTGAAGCGGTTAAGGTCTGTGGGCCGCTCATCCACCCCGCTGAAGCGGGGTGTTAATGAGATCCGAGCCACGGGTGGATACAGAAACTTAGATGCTGCTGTGGGGCAGCGGCTACTCGTGGACCTTCTTGCCGCCGGATTGTCCGCATGCTATAAGCCTCACCCAGCTTTTGCAGGCAGAACTATGAAGACGATCAAATCTCTCGCACCCCGGCACGTTTACCTTGTTTCCAGCGGTGACCTTCGCCTTTCCGCCAACCAGCAGTGCTGGCCCGAGCAGGCGAAGATGGAGGCGGCGCTGGCCAAGGCGCTGAGGGTCGAGGGCTGGACCGTCGTGCGGGCCCATCCGGTGGACTCGAAGAGGAAGCACGGGTTCATTGATTCGCAGCGGATGGGCATCGAAGTCTTCGGCAAGCTCGACCCGCAGGCGCCGCTGATCGTGGCCGAGTCTGTCTGGCAATACAGCCATCACGTGCTGGCCGGGCTGACGACGCATCGAGGGCCTATCCTGACGGTGGCCAATTGGAGCGGCACCTGGCCGGGGTTGGTCGGCATGCTGAACCTGAACGGCTCGCTCACCAAGGCGGGCGTGCGCTACAGTACGCTCTGGAGTGAGGACTTCCGGGACGAGTTTTTCAAGAGCGGGCTGCGCCAATGGCTGGAGGAAGGTGTGGTCACGCATGACCAGAGCCACGTGCGGGACTTGCGGCTGCTGAAACTGCCGCTGGCCGACGAGCAGTTCGGCAGGCGGGTCGCCCGCCAGTTCCGCCAGCGGAAGGCGATCATGGGCGTCTTTGACGAAGGCTGCATGGGCATGTTCAACGCCATTGTTCCCGACGATTTGCTCCACGCGACGGGCGTGTTCAAGGAGCGTCTGAGCCAGTCCACGCTCTACGCTGCGATGCAGCAGGTCACCGATGCCGAAGCGGGAGAGGTGCTCGATTGGCTGCTCAAGAAAGGCATGACCTTCCGCTGGGGAAGCGACGAGCAAAAGGAGCTGACTGGAGCCCAGACGCTGCAGCAGTGCAAGATGTATATCGCGGCGGTGCGGCTGGCCGATGAGTTCGGCTGCGCGGCCGTGGGCATCCAATACCAGCAGGGGCTGAAGGACCTCGCGCCGGCCAGCGACCTTGCCGAAGGGCTGCTGAATAATGTGGACCGGCCGCCGGTGAAGTGCCCGCGGACGGGGCGCGTGCTGTTCGCCGGTGAGGCGGTGCCGCACTTCAACGAGGTGGACGAGTGCGCCGGGCTGGACGGCTTGGTCACGTATCGCCTATGGCGGGAGTTGGGTTTCGCGCCCGAGAACACGCTGCACGACATTCGCTGGGGCCAGCACTACAAAGGCGATGGCGTGAATGATTACGTATGGGTGCTCCTGATTTCCGGGGCTGTGCCGCCGGCGCATCTTGCGGGTGGCTACCGCGGCGCTTCGAGCGAGCGCCAGCCGCCGATGTATTTCCGCCTGGGCGGCGGCACGATCAAAGGCGTTTCCAAACCGGGCAAAGTCGTGTGGAGTCGCGTGTTTGTGATGGACGGCAAGCTGCACTGCGATCTGGGAGTAGCCGAGGCGGTCAAACTGCCTGAGCGGGAGACCGAGCGGCGCTGGCGCGAGACGACGCCGCAGTGGCCGATTATGCACGCGGTTTTGGACGGTGTTACGCGCGACCAGATGATGGCCCGGCACAAGTCGAACCACATCCAGGTGGTGTATGCGCCCAACGCCAAACAGGCACACCGCGCCTGCCGCATCAAGGCGGCGATGCTGGGCGAGTTGGGGCTAGAGGTTCACCTGTGCGGTGACGTGGCGCTGGGGTGATGAACTGGTTTGAGTGTCAGGGCTATGCGCTTGACGCAAGTCGGCAGGGACGCCTCGCCGAGGCGTCCGTCATCGCCCTCGGCCTAAATCGGACGCCTCGGCGAGGCGTCCCTACCAACCTCGGTTCCTATTGTGCATTAAAAAGGCGGCCTCACTCGAGGCCGCCTGAACCTAACTAACCACCATACAAGGAACGCAGGCACCTTAACCCGGAAGCGGATTGCAACAATGGGGTGTTCACCCTATTTCCTCACCAGCGAACGCAGCGTGGCGAGGTTTTGCACGTCCTCGTGGAGGTCCTTGGATTTGGGGGTTTCGAGGCAGCCGGGATGGCGCCTGAACCGTGGATCATTGACGATGGTGCGAAAGCCTTGCTTGCCGATCTTGCCTTTGCCGATGTGCTCGTGTCGGTCCACGCGGGAGCCCAAGGCGGTCTTTGAGTCGTTCAGGTGGAAGGCCAGCACTTGTTTCAGGCCGAGCAAGGAAGCGACCTCGCCGATGGCTGCGTCCCAGCCCTTTGGCGTGCGGATGTTGTAACCGGCGGCGAACAGGTGGGCGGTGTCGAGGCATACGCCGAGCCGCTCCGGCTTTTTGACGCCGTCAAAGATGGCGGCCAGGTGCTCGACTCGATTGCCCAGGCAACTGCCCTGGCCGGCGGTGTTCTCCAGCGCAATGCGCACGGGCGACTGCTTCGTGGCGGCAAATACCTGGTCCAGCCCGCTGATGATCTGGCGGATGCCGGCGGCTTCGCCCGCGCCAAGGTGCGCGCCGGGATGGAGCACCAGGAAGGGCAGCTCGAGTGAGGTCGCGAGTTCGATCTCCTGGACGAGCGAGGCGATGGAGCGGTCGCGGTTGTCGCCGGCCGGGGCGCCCAGGTTAATGAGATAGCCGGTGTGGCCGAACACGCAGGCAAAGCCGTCGGCCTTCAGCTCCTTCCTGTAGGCCGCCACGTCGTGCGGGGAGAAGGGCTTGCCCGCCCACTGCATGTTGTTCTTAACGAACACCTGGATCACGTCGCAATGGATGCTGCGACCGCGCTGGAGGGCGGTCCAAATGCCGCCTGCGGTGGAACAATGGGCGCCGAAAAGCATGGCCTTACCATGCGCCTGTGGGCATTGCGGCACAAGGGGTGGCCGCAGGGCAAGCGTTGCCGGACTGGAGGGCTGTTTGAATCAGGGCCGGGCTGAAGGGGTCAAATCTACGGAGGGCTGGGAGGCGGAGTTGTGCAAGAGAGGAGATGTAGAATGAGATTCTGGCCGAAAGCGCTGTTGGTTGCCTGGTTAACAGGAGTTATTGCGCCGTGCGGGCTAAGGGCAGGGCCGGCGTCGGCTGATTCTGCGTTGTTCCGCAGTCTGCACTACCGGTTGGAAGTTGCCCCGGGCGTGCCGGCGTCCTTCATCACGGTGGGCGTGACCAACGAAGTCGTTACTTTGAATGGGGCAGTGGACAACCTGCTGGCGAGAAAGCGCGCGGAGGCAATTGCCGCGACCACGCCGGGGGTGTCGGCGGTGCACAATCAGATCGTGATATTGCCGGCCGAGCGGAATGACTGGGAGGTGCGCGCCGGTGTGGCCGACGCGCTCTCGGTGGCGCCGGCGCTCAAGAACGATAAGATCGATCCGGAGGTGCGGGACGGCTTTGTAACGCTGACCGGGAAGGT
>DATKNZ010000334.1:0-2545 GCA_035541055.1 Candidatus Acidiferrum sp.
TGGCGCGACTCCGAGGCTCCGGCTGACGTGTTCAAAGGCGATGCTCCCAACGCCGAGGTCTGGAAGTTGTGGCGCAAGCGCGGCTGGGTCAAGGAAGGCTCGCACTACCTCAAGCTCGGCCGCAATGTTCAGTGCAAGGTCTGCCCGAACAACTGCCTCCTCGCCCCCGGGGACCGCAGCCACTGTCGCAACAAGGTCAACCACGAGGGAACGCTCTACACGTTGGTTTATGGCAACCCATGCACCTTCCACATTGACCCGGTCGAGAAGAAGCCCCTGTTTCATTTCCTGCCCGGCAGCCGCACCTTCTCCCTGGCCACCTCGGGTTGCGTGTTCCGCTGCCTGAACTGCCAGAACTGGGAGATCTCCCAGAAGAAGCCCGAGGAGACAAAAGACCCGCGCGGCGATGAACTGCGCCTGCGCCCGCCCGTGCCAGTCAGCCTCAGCCTGGACCAGGTCGCCCGCCTGAGCCTGTTCCCGGATGACGTCGTATCTGTAGCCGAGTCGCTGCTCTGCCCGTCGGTTGCCTACACTTACTCCGAGCCGACCGCCTTCTACGAATACACCTATGACACCTGCAAAGCGGCCCGCGAACGCAAGCTCAAGAACATTGTCGTAAGCTGCGGCTCGATCGAGGACCGCGCCGCCCGCGACCTTTACAAGCTCGTGGACGCCGCCCACGTGGACCTTAAGGGCTTCGACCAGGACATCTACACCAAGCTCAACTCGGGCAAGCTCCAGCCCATTCTCAACCTGCTCAAGCTCCTGAAGGACCTCGGCGCCTGGGTCGAGATCATCAATCTGGTCGTGCCGACCTACACCGACAATCTCGACACCATCCGCCGCATGTGCGGCTGGGTGGCAAAAGAGATGGGGCCGGACCAGCCACTGCACTTCTCGCGCTTCCAGCCTCAGCATAAGCTCGATCACCTCCCGCCCACCCCGGTGCAGACCCTGCTCAAAGCGCGCGACGCCGCCCGCGCCGAGGGCCTGCACTACGTCTATATCGGCAACGTGCCCGGCCTGGAAGGCGCTGAGACCACCTATTGCCCCAACTGCAAAAAGGCAGTGGTCGAGCGCGACATCTTTGCGGTGACGGCGCAGAACCTGGCCGGCGGGAAGTGCCGGTTCTGTGGCACCAGGATTGCCGGGGTCTGGACGAGCTGACACGGCGGGCCAAATCCGAAGCCCGAAGGCCGAAGTCCGAAAGAAGCCCGAAATCCGAACTGAATACACCATGCGACTCCTCTTCCTCGGCGGCACGGGCAACATCTCGACGGACTGCGCGGCTCTGCTTCACCAGCGCGGCCATGAGATTCTTGTCCTGACCCGCGGGCGCAGCCCTGTGCCCCCCGGTTACCGGGCGGTTGTAGGCGACCGCACCAATCTCGCATCCATGCGCGCCGCGCTGAAGGGGCTCCAGCCCGAGGTCGTGTTCAATTTCATCGGCTATGACGTGCCTGACTTGCAGACGGACTACGAGCTCTTCCAGGGCCAGGTGCGGCAATACATCTTCATCAGCTCCACCGTGGTGTATGCGAAGCCGCACAACTGCTTGCCGCTGACAGAGGATTCGCCGGTGGGTAATCCCTATTGGGATTATGCGGTCAAGAAGCTGGCGTGCGAGCAGTGGCTGCAAAAGCGCCGGGAGGAAAGCGGGTTCCCGGTGACCATTGTCCGGCCCTCGCACACCTACTCGCAGCGGTGGGTGCCGAATGCCATCTCCAGCGCCAGTTTTACCTTCGCGGCCCGGCTCGAACAGGGCAGACCGGTATTCGTCCATGACCGGGGGGAGAGCCCCTGGACGCTCACCGCCACAAGCGACTTCGCCGTCGGCCTCGCCGGTTTGGTGGGGAACGAGAAGGTGCTCGGCGAGGTGTTCCACATCACCAGCGACGAGGTCCTGACCTGGAACCAAATCTACGCCGAGATCGCCTCGGCGCTGGGCGTCGCCTCACCCCAGATCGTGAAGATTCCCACCGATTTCATCTGCCGCGTCGCTCCGCAGTTCACCGGCAACCTCAAGGGGGATAAGGCCCACGCGGGCGTGTTCAACAGCGCCAAGATCAAGGGGTTTGTGCCCGACTTCCAGTGCCGCAAGCCGTTCCGCGTGGGAGTGCGTGAGTCCGTCGCCTGGCTCCGCGCTCATCCCGAGGCACAGAACCTCAAGCCGGAGATTGATGAGGTCATCGAGCAGGTGATTGGCGCCTGGCAGCGCGATGGCGGAACGAAGGCGGCGTAGCAGGACGGAGTCCGCTAAATCAGCCCCGCCGTCTCCGGAAAGCCGCACAGGATGTTCATGCATTGCACGGCCTGGCCACTGGCGCCTTTGACGAGGTTGTCCTCGGCGCTCATCACCAGCAGCCGGCCGGTGCGTGGATCCACGCGCCAGGCGATCTCGATGACGTTCGTTCCGACGACATTCTTCGTGTCCGGCAACGCCTTGCCTTCGAGCAGCCGCACGAACGGTTCCTTCCCGTACGCTTTGGCGTAAACCCCTGCCACCTTCGACCCCAATGCCGCCGCGCCGGTCGCGTCGTGGAAA
>DATKNZ010000335.1:0-31995 GCA_035541055.1 Candidatus Acidiferrum sp.
GGTTCATGGATCGAGGAGAAGTCGGGGCTCGCGGGGACGCTCGCCCTTCCGCTATGGATGCACGGCAGTCATGCTGTGCTTTAGCAGCCGCAGGTAGGTGTGGTAATCGTGGAGCGATACACCCGGCGGAGTCTGGTGGTCCACGCTCGGGATGAACCCGCCGGTCTTCATGAGCGGCGCCAGGCGCTCGAACTCGCTCTGCATGGCGGCCTCGCCCTTGTTCATGGTCATCTTGTCGAAGTGGCCAATCATGCGCAGCCGGGGATAGCGCCGGCGCAACTGCATCCCGTCCACCCCCGCCTGGCGCTCCAGGGGCAGGAAGCCGTCCACGCCAAGCTCCTCGAACCAGGGCACCAGCAGGGTGATGTCACCGTCGGTATCTATGAAGGGCATGATGTCCCTTTCGAGCAGCCGCGGTATGAGTCTGCGATAGCAAGGGGCGATGAAAGCCTCGAAGGTTTCCTTCGAGATCATCGGGCCGTGGTTGTAGGACATGTCCTCGGCGATGGTCATGAACGTGGGGACGCAGACCCTGAGGATTTGATCGAGCAGGCCGAGGTTGAACTCCAGCAGGTCGGTGTTGATCCGGTGCAGTAGCTCAGGCTGGTCCACGAAGGCGAACATGAGCTTTTCGAAGCCCATGAGCGTGCGGGGGAACCAGAAGAAGCCCTCCAGCGTGCACCACACGACCGCTTCGCCGCGGCGCTGCCGCTCGGCCCAGGAAGCCATTTGGGCGATGGCCGCGTCGTGCCGGGGAAACAACTGCGGGCGCACGCGCAGGTAATCCTCCATATTGGCGACGATGCCCTCGACGTGGTGTTGTGTGGCTTCGATCGTCGGGTCGGTGGTGCTGAACCAGAACTGCTGGTAGGGGTCCAGCCCGAAGTGCCGCGCTATCTCGAAGACCTGGTTAAACGCGAGTTCGCGGGGCAAACCCTCCCGGTGCCAGCGGCGAATGGTTTCATCCCACCACATGGCCCATTCCCAGCAAGGCAGCCGGTCCACGGCCTGGAAGTTCATCACCGCCCGGAAGCGTTCGACGTGGTTCATGGGTGGGGCAGGGAAGGGGGTATGGGGATTGGGCAAAGGACGCGTCGGAACACGGTCCGAGGCAAGCAAAGTGATCGGCGGGTGTCAAGGAGGCGCCGCCGGACCGGGGAGGCGATCTCGGCGGTGCGACCCCCAATGAGATGCGCCCCTCAGGGCCAATTCATGAAAGGTGGTGGGGACGCGTTCCACCGCGCCCCTGAAATCTCGGGAAGATGGGGACGCGGTGGAACGCGTCCCTACCACCCTTCATGAATTGGCCCTGTGCGCCCCCCAAGCATCTCAATATGCCCTTGCCCGCATAGGCTTCGTGCCGCAGTGTTTACGAGTGACCAGTCAGGGAACTGAGGCACAGTTGACCGTCCGGCGAAACCCCAGCGGCTCGCTGCTGCTCGAATTTGCCGGCGACTGGCTGGCGCGCTCGGGACTGCCGGGCATCGGCACGGTCGAGCAGGAATTTGCCACGGCGGGCGGCGCCAAGGCCATGGAGTTTAACACCGCCGCCCTCGGACGCTGGAACAGCGGGCTGGTGGCGTTCCTGCTCAAATGTTACGAGTTCTGCCAGGGCAACCACCTGGAGTTCCGCGCGGACACCCTGCCCAAGGATGTGGCGAAGCTGATTCAACTCTCGCAAGCGGTGCCCGAGAAGAAGGACGCGGTCCGCAGCGTCACGCGCAGGCCAGTGCTGGAGCGGATCGGCTCGTGGGGAATCGGCGGCTGGGAGGGCGCGCTAGGGATGCTCACCTTTACGGGCGAGAGCATGCTGGCCCTGGTGAACCTGCTGCGCGGCAAGGCGCAGTTCCGGTGGTCCGATGCCTTCCTCGTCATGCAGGAATGCGGGCCCCAGGCGCTGGGCATCGTCGCCCTGATCAATTTCCTCATCGGCCTGATCCTGGCCTTCGTCGGCGCGACGCAGTTGGCTGCCTTCGGCGCATCTATCTATGTGGCGGACCTGGTCGCCATTGCCACGGTTCGGGAGATGGGCTGCATCATGACCGCCATTATTATCTGCGGGCGGACCGGGGCGGCCTTTGCCGCGCAACTGGGCACGATGAAGGTGAACCAGGAAATTGAAGCCTTCCAGACGTTCGGCATCGGGCCGGTGGAGTTTCTCGTCCTGCCCAGGATGCTGGCCCTCATTGCCATGATGCCGCTGCTGTGCGTGTTTGCGGACCTGATTTCCATCGGCGGCGGCTTCCTGATCTCAACGCTGATGCTCCACATCACGCCCACGCTCTACCTGCAACGCACCATCGCCGCCATCAGACTCACTTCGTTTCTGCTGGGCATTATCAAGGGCGCGTATTTTGGGGTGATTGTCGCCCTCACCGGCTGCCTGCGGGGAATGCAGTGCGGGTCGAACGCCGCGGCCGTCGGCCAGGCGACCACTTCCGCCGTGGTCACCGGTATCACGTGGATCATTGCCTCCGACGGGTTGTTCGCCGTCATCTGCAATGCGCTAAGCATCTAGCCGGAGACCTCATGCGCCGAACGCCAGGCCAAGCGACCGAGATGCAGCAGGGCTGCCCGCCCCGGCTCACTTCCCGCCTGCGCGTCACCGCCGGGACGGCAACCGTCTGATCCACTGACCGCATGGACCCGCAAAACGGTGACGCGAAAATCGAGCTGCGCGATCTGACGATGGCCTACGGCTCGTTCGTGGTCATGCGCGACATCAGCGCGCGGATCAAGCGCGGCGAGATCTTCATCATCATGGGCGGCAGCGGCTGCGGCAAAAGCACCCTGCTCCGGATCATGGTCGGGCTCAAGCCACCGGCCAAAGGCGATGTCGTTTACGATGGCGTGCCGTTCTGGGCGTCGAGCGAGGAGGAACGCCAAAAACGGGTGCGCTCCTTTGGCGTGGCTTTTCAGGGCGGCGCGCTGTGGAGCTCAATGACGCTGGCGGAGAACGTCGCCCTCCCCCTGGGCGAACACACCGACCTTTCACCTGCCGAAATTGAGGACATCGCCCGGCTCAAGCTGGCGCTCGTGGGCCTAAAAGGGTTCGAGGATTATTACCCATCCGAAATCTCGGGCGGCATGGCCAAGCGCGCGGGCCTGGCGCGCGCCCTGGCGCTCGACCCGGAAATCCTGTTCTTCGACGAGCCCTCGGCGGGGCTGGACCCGATCACCTCGCGCAACCTGGACCAACTGATCATGCAGTTGCGCGACAGCCTGGGCGCCACGTTCGTCGTGGTCACGCACGAGTTGCAAAGCATTCTGACGATCGGCGACAACTCCATCTTCCTGGACACTAATACGCGCACGATGCGGGCCGATGGCAATCCGCGGGAGCTGCTGGCGCACTCGACGGACCCCAGCGTTCGCGAATTCCTCACGCGCGGCGAGAGCCGCCCGGCTCAAACCGCCGGCGCGGCGGCCAAGGTGTAACCTGCGTATCCAATATGAGCAAGAAAGCCAACCCAACCTATGTCGGGGCCTTTATCGTGGCCGGTGTGGCGCTCGGCGTCGCCGGCCTGCTGATTTTCAGCTCGACCCGGCTCTTCACGCGCACGGTCCGATGCATCCTCTATTTCCAGGGCTCGTTGAATGGTCTTAGCGAGGGGGCGCCGGTCAAATACCGCGGCGTGACCATTGGCTCGGTCGCCAAGGTCATGATTCATTACAACGAGTCCACCAATGATTACGCGATGCCTGTCCTGGTGGACATCCAGCAGAACCTGCTGTCCGAGCGCATGGAGAACGCCACGTTGTTCGAGAACCAGAAGGATTTCGAGGCAGCGGTCAGGCGTGGCCTGCGCGGCACACTCGAAGCCGAGAGCTTCGTGACCGGGGTGCTCTACGTCGGCCTGAATTTCGAGCCCAATGCGCCTCCGCCGGTCTTTCACCAACTGGTGCCGAAGTATGCCGAGATTCCCACCCGGCCAACTGAGATTCAGCAACTCCTCGACAACCTCGCACATATTGACTTCAAGGGGCTGGAGGACCGGCTTAGCAGCTTGCTCACCAGGCTGGATTCGGCCATCGGCAGCCTGAATGTCGGCGCCCTGAGCGGCGGCTTCACCAACCTGCTGGTCTCCTTGAACCGCCTGGCCAACTCGCCCGAGATTACCAACACGCTCGTTTCGATCCAGGGCACAATGGGCGAATACAAGCGGCTGGGCGAGAATCTCAACAGCCGTGTGGACCCCTTGGCTTCGGGTATCACGAATACCCTCGCCGAGGCCGACCAAACGCTCGCCCAGCTCCGGAGTTCGGTGCAGCAGATCGGGGGGTTCGTGGCGCCCGACTCGCCCTTGCAGAACGAGCTGTCGCTGGCGCTGGAACAACTGGCTGCCGCCTCGCAATCGGTCGCCGCGCTGGCGGATTTCCTCAAACGTCACCCTAACGCCCTGATTACCGGGCGCCAAAGCTCCGCCCATAAACCATGAACTCTTCGACTATGCGCCCGCTGTTCGCCCTCGCCGCCTGCCTGCCGCTGTGCGGCTGCCTCAACCTGAGGCCGGCGCCTTCCACGGCGCGCTACTTTGTCCTGACTCCGGTCCCGAATAGCCCGCAGTCCTCTGCGCAGCATTTGCCGGTGGGCGTTGGGCCCGTGAAGCTGCCCGATTACCTTTTCAAGAACTCCCTGGCGCTGCGCAAGAGCACCAATGAGGTCGAGTACCTGGAGAACGATGTCTGGGCCGAAGCCTTGCCCAACGGGGTCCAGCGCGTGCTCGCGGCCAACCTGGCGGCCCTTTTGCCCACGGATCAAGTGCGGCTCTCGGCATGGCGTCCGGAGGACGTCGCCTGCGGCGTTTACGTGACCGTCGAGCGCTTCGACGTGGACACCTCCGGACGTGGCGAGTTGGTGGCCTGGTGGCGAGTTGTGTCGCCGAGCGGGGGTAAGCTGCTCAAAGCGGGGCAGTTCCGCGGTTCGCGCCAGGGGGCGGCGCCGCAAGCCAACCCCCCGGGCGCTGCTGCTACCCTCAGCGCGCTGCTGGCTGACCTGAGCCGCGAATTGGCGAGCGCTATTAAGGACTCCGTGACGCGGGCTGGTTCGTCTTGACGCCCGCCGGCTCTGGCGCCCTCTCGACCACCTTCAACTGGTTCGAGCTGCTGAGGACGATCTGGGGTTTGGACTGATACTGCTGGATCTTACCCTGGATTTCCACCTGCTTGCCTTCGACCTGTTTGAGGTCGCCGAACTGGTTGGTCGAGCGCGCGAAGACGACGCAGTACATAGGGCACTCGGGATATTTCTTATCGAGGTTCAGATACACGAGCCGTGAGCGGATGGACACCTGTGCGACTTTGCCCGTGACGATGACCGTTTCGTCGTAATGCTTTGCCGCGTCGGCGGCGGCGATCCGCTTTGGGGGGGAGGCGGCCTGCCCCGGGCTGTTGGTGGTCTGGGCGACCGCCAGCAGGCTCGACACGCTCAACACAAGTGTAGCGGCAAAGAGAGTCTTCATGGGGCCAGTGCTAACCGCGCATTCGAGGCGCGGCAAGCACAATCGCGAGCTATGGGCTACCGGTTTTCGCGTATAGGCTATTCTCAATAGAAATGTGCCTCATAGGCGTCGCTCGCCGGCCTCGTCCAGGGGCACCGTTTCCTAAGGCCCTTATGCACAGTCACTTGCCAATCCACCAGCTCCTGGCATAGCCCCAAGTGCACGCAATCGGCGATGCTCAGCCTCTCGGCCCACGTCCCCAGGTTCGCCCGTGTGTGCCCTGGGAGGCCCCGGTGGTGGCCCGGTGTGCCTCCCATGGGGCCCGGACCACATGGGAGACACACCGGGCCACCACCGGGGCCTCACAGGGCACACACAGGGCAGACGCAGCCCCCGCTCCCCGGGCTGCGCGCATCTGTGGTTGAGTGCGCCCCGGAAGGCGAACCAGCCTCGGTCGAGCGCACGCGGTCCAATTTCTCCGTGCTTTGCCGGGTAAAACGGGCACCCTGTGGCTGCGATGGACCGCCGCCCCGCAGCCGAAGTCCTGCCTACGCACACGCCCGACCTTTTCGAGGCGGCTGTGCGTCGCGTTACCGGCCTGCTTGCGGCGGGCGAGGCCGTCGCGCTGCCTACGGAAACCGTATATGGGTTGGCCGCAAACGCATTGGACGCACGCGCCGTGGAGCGCATTTTCCAGATCAAAGGCCGTCCGGCGCATAACCCGATCATCGTCCACGTGGCCGACTTCGAGATGGCCCGCCGCTGTGTAGCGGGCTGGCCGCCGCTGGCGCAGAAGCTTGCCCGCGCCTTTTGGCCCGGGCCGCTGACCCTGGTGCTGCCCCGAGCCAAAGAGATTCCCGACATTGTCACCGCGGGGGGCTCAACGGTGGGCGTGCGTTGGCCAAGCCATCCCGTAATGCAGGCTGTAATCCGCGCCTGCGGTTTCCCGCTGGCTGCGCCGAGCGCCAATCCCTCCAACCGCCTTTCTCCCACCACGGCGGAGCACGTGCGCCGGCATCTTGGCCATGAGATCCCGCTCATCGTGGACGGCGGCCCCTGCCAAGTCGGCATCGAGTCCACGGTCCTGGATTTGAGTGTCTCGCCACCCCGTGTGCTGCGCCCGGGGATGATCCACGAGCAGGCCCTGCTGGCCGTGACGGGCAGCCTGGCTCGCGCGGATGGGCCAGCCTCGCCACGGCTCAAGAGCCCGGGCCTGCTCCCCAAGCATTATTCGCCCCGGGCGCGGCTCGTTCTGGCCGCCTGGCGAGGCGCGGAGGACCTCGAGGCCCAGGCCTCTGCCTTCGGCGTGCCCCGCCCGGCAATTCACATCCTCGCGCACACGCGCCTTCCTCCGGCCGCCGGGTTTGGGGGTGCCTGCATGCTTCCGCGCGATCCTCAGGCCTTTGCGCGGGCGATCTACGCCGCGCTGCACGATTGCGATGCCGCCGGCGCGCAGGTGATCGTTGTGGAAGCGCCTCCCGAGCTACCCGAGTGGCGGCCCATCGCCGACCGCCTCAAGCGGGCAGCGTCGTAGCATTCAGTGCGCTGTTTAGTTGACGCGGGGCAGGGAATCCCCCAATCTGCCTCCGCATGAGATTGGTCAGAATCATGTTTGTGTTGGCCGCCCTCACCCTGAGTGCCTTGGCCCAGACCAACGCCCCGCGAACCCAGGCGCTTTCCCTTCAGGACTGTATCCAAAGGGCCCTGGAAAAGAATCTCGATCTCCAGATCGCCCGCTATAACGTGCCGCTCGCCACGCTGAACCTCCAAGGCTCCTATTCGGGGTGGGACCCAACTTTCTCGATCCGCGGCGTGCACCATTACGAGATGGACTCCGGAATCTTCAACTCCCAGACGGGGACGCTGGAGGCGGGGCGCACGTACAACATGAACGAGTTCAACAGCTCACTGGCCGGCGTCTCGCCCTGGGGATTGAACTACAGCCTGTCGGGCGACATCAACGAGAGCTATGGCGTCGCCGGCAGCCCTTCCATTCCTTTCGACAACTCGTCCGGCCAGGCGAACATCACCCTGCTCCAGCCCCTGCTGAAGAATTTCTGGATTGACCAGACGCGCCTGAACATCAGCGTGGCGAAGAACCGGGTGAAGTATTCGGAGCAGGGCCTGCGCTTGCAGCTCATGCAAACGGCGACCTCGGTCGAGGATGCCTACTACGATCTGATCTACGACCGGGAGAACGTCATCGTGCAGCAAAAAGCCGTTCAGCTTGCCGAGCAGTTGGTGGTGGAAAACAAGAAGCGGGTCGAGGTGGGCGCCATGGCCCCCCTGGACGAGCAGCAGGCCGAATCGCAGGCCGCCACGACGGAGGCGGCGCTCATCGCGGCCCGGAGCGCTCTCGCCGTGCAGGACCACACCCTCAAGCAACTCATCAGCGACGAGTACTCGCGCTGGGCGGGCCTGGTGATCGAACCAACGGGCACCCTCGAAGCGCCACGGCAGTTCTTTAACCTGCAGGACAGTTGGAGCAAGGGCCTGAGCCAGCGCCCGGACCTGCTCCAGGCCAAACTGGACGTCCAGCGGCAGGGAGTCGTGATCAAGTACAACCTGAATCAGCTATTCCCGGAGCTCGACCTCGTTGGCAGCTATGGCCACAACGCGGGCGGCTACTCGGAATTCAGCCAGTCGCTCAACCAATTGGGCAACGGCAGCCTGCCCTTCTACACCTACGGCGCTCAGCTCAGCATGCCCATCGCCAACATCGGCGCCCGGGCGAATTACCGCAGCAGCAAGGTCACCCTCGACCAGTTGCTGCTGACCCTCAAGAAGCTCGAACAGAGCGTCATGGTCGAGATTGACAACGACATCCAGATGGCTCAGTCCAGCTACGAGCAGGTGGCCGCCACGCGCAAGGCCACCGCGTACGCCGCCGCCGCGCTCGATGCCGAGCAGAAGAAGCTCGATAACGGCAAGAGCACCACCTACACCGTCCTGCAGATGCAGCGCGACCTCACCACGGCCCGCGGCAATGAAATCCAGGCCCTGGATAATTACAACAAGGCCCTCGCCCAGCTCAGCCTGGATGAAGGCACGACTCTCCAGCGCCTCGGCATTAACGTCGAAATGAAATAGGGGCCGGGAGCAGCTCTGGAGACATGATTAAACAGGGGACTGAGGCCGTCTAAGCGCCATGGCAGTTGCGGCTTCGTTCCGGCCACGCGTGTGCGTGGACGGCAAGTTTTTCCGGCTGGGCCAGAAGAAGTTCTACGTCAAAGGCCTGGCGTACGGGCCTTTCGCGCCAAATGCCGCAGGTCAGGCGTTCGCCTCGCCGGAACGGACGAAGGCCGACCTGGCGCAAATCCGGGAGGCGGGCGCCAACCTGGTGCGCATCTATGAGGTGCCCGCCAAATGGTTCCTCGACCTCGCCGCTGAGAACCAGCTCAAGGTGCTGGTGGACATCCCCTGGAACAAGCACCTCTGTTTCCTGGACTCCCGGGAGGCGCAGGCCGGGGCGCGCGAGGCGGTGCGGCGGGCCGTATACGGCTGCGCGCGGCACCCGGCCGTCTTCGCTTTCAGCGTGGCCAACGAAATCCCGCCGGACGTCGTGCGCTGGAGCGGGGCGCGGGCGATCGCCGAGTTCATAGACGACCTCGTGCACGTCGCCAAGCAGGTGGATCCCGAATGCCTCTGCACGTTCGCCAATTACCCGCCCACCGAGTATCTGCGCCCGCAGGCGACGGACTTTGCCTGTTTCAACCTCTACCTGCACGAACCCCAGCCCCTCCGGAACTACCTGGCGCGGCTGCAAATGCTCGCGGATTCCAAACCGCTGTTGCTGGGAGAGTTCGGCATGGATTCGCTGCGCGAGGGAGAGGAGCGGCAGGCCGAAACGCTGGCGTGGCAGATCGAAGCCGCGTTTCGCGCCGGGCTCGCGGGCGCGGTGGTGTTCAGCTTCACCGACGACTGGTGGCGCAACGGGCGGCGCGTGGACGACTGGCAGATGGGCCTGACCACGAGCCAGCGCAAGCCCAAGCCCGCCTTCGCCGCCGTCCAGCGGATGTTCCGCGCCGCACCCCAGCTCCGGCTGCCGCGCTATCCGAAGGTGTCCGTCGTCGTCGCCAGCTACAACGGCGAGCGGACGCTCGGCGCGTGCCTCGATTCCCTCCAGTGGCTGAATTACCCCGACTACGAAGTAATCCTGGTGGATGACGGCTCGACCGACACAACGCCCAAGCTCGCGTTGCAGCACACCGGCGTCCGCTATTTCCGCCACGAGAAGAACCTCGGCCTCTCGACGGCCCGCAATACCGGCATCGCCGCGGCGACCGGGGAGATCATTGCCTTTACCGACTCCGACTGCCGCGCGGACGAGGACTGGCTCTACTATTTGGTGGGTGACCTGCTGAGCGGCGAATTCGCGGCCATCGGCGGCCCAAACCTGCTGCCGCCCGAAGACTCCGTCGTGGCGAGCGCCGTGATGGTGTCGCCGGGCGGACCGGCGCACGTAATGCTGACCGACCGCGAGGCCGAGCACATCCCTGGCTGCAACATGGCATTCTATAAATGGGCGCTCGCGCAGATCGGCGGGTTCGACCCGGCTTTCCACCAGGCAGGGGACGACGTGGACATCTGCTGGCGGCTGCAGCAGGCGGGCTGGAAGATCGGGTTCAGCCCTGCGGCCTTCGTCTGGCACTACCGGCGCTCCACGGTGCGCGCCTATCTGCGGCAGCAATACGGCTACGGCGAGGCTGAAGCCATCCTGGTCCGCAAGCATCCCGAGTGCTTCAACTCGATCGGCGCCAGCCTGTGGCGCGGGCGCATCTACACGGCGTCGCGCTTCGGCGTGTTCATCCGCGCCCCGATCATTTACCGTGGCCAGTTCGGCAGCGCGGGCTTTCAATCCCTCTACTCGGCGGAGCCCGGAGTGACCCTGATGCTCTGCACCCGGCCCGAGTACCACGTGCTGGTCACCTTGCCGCTCCTGGTGCTTTCGGTGACGCTGCATCACGTGCTGCCGGTGGCGATCACGAGCTTGCTGGTGTCCGCCGGTGTTTGTGTGGCCGCCGGCGCGCAGGCGGCGTTGCCGAAACAGAAGACGCGCTGGTGGTCCCGCCCGCTCGTGGCGATGCTCTTCTTCCTGCAGCCGCTGGTCCGAGGCTGGGCGCGCTATCGCGGACGGCTCCTGGTTCGCCGCGGCAGCCTGGCGCCCGAGCAATCGCTGGACTCGATTGCCCTGCGCGACAGCCGACAGGCGCTACGGCACGTCCAATACTGGGCCGAAACACCGGTGGACCGTCTGGCATGGGCGGCGGCCATCCTGAACCGGCTCGATCGTGAGGGTTGGCCGAACAAGGCCGACATCGGCTGGAGCGAGTACGACGTGGAGGTCCACGATGGCCGGTGGTGCCGCCTGCAGCTTGCGACGGTGGCCGAGGTGTACGCGGGCGCTCCGGGGTGCAAACAGATGCTGCGGTGCCGCCTGCGCGCTCGCTGGGCGCTGCGGACCAAGGCCGCCTTCTGGTCCCTCTGCGCGCTGGACCTCCTGGTCTGCGGCTTCTTCCGCCACGCGTGGCCGTGGATATGGCTGGTCTTGCTGACGCTGCCGCTGTTCGTGTGGTTCATCCGCCGTCAGCAGCGCAATCTCCAGAGCATGATCGCCATCCTGCTCGATGGGCTGGCCAAGGAATGGAAGCTGGAGAAAGTCAGTCTCAAGTCTAAAGTCTAAAGTCTTGAGTCGGGAACGGAGAACGGGGCCGGCTTCCGTCCTCCGTCCTCCGTCCTCCCCGCCTCAAGACTTTAGACTTTAGACTCAAGACTGTCCTCCCGATAATCCCCGCGATGAAAGTGACGCAAGTAGCGATCTGCCCCAGCGAGGCTTCCACGCAGGCCGGGCGTCCCGCCCTGACGCCGGAACTGCTCGCCGCCAGCGGCGCCCGCTACTCGCGCAACAACGAGGGCCTGGAAGCAATCCTCGCCAGGATTGATCCGAACAAGCTCGACGCCTCCGTAGATGCGATCTTCCGCATGGTGGACTACGGGCACCAGTCCATCGCCGACATGGTGCCCGTGGCCATGTTCATGGATGGCATCTCGATCTGGCTGGCCTACTACGTCTGGACTCTGTGCCCGACCGCCGGCGGCCAGGAATCCTCGACGCGTTACATCAAGATCGCCCCCGAGGGCCTGATCCCGCCCGATGCGCTGGGCATCCCGGCAGCGGACGTGCCGGAGTGGCGGGCCCAGATGGAGCGCTGCTTCCAGGCATACCAGGCGTCGCTGGAGATGTGGGAGGCGGCGGCGCGCGAACAGCCCGCCATCATGGGCATCCCCGCGTCGCTGCTCAACGATCCCTCGGCCCCGGCCCAGAAGAAAGTCGCGCGCATGAGGCGCAATTGCGCGTTTGACCGCGCGAGGTATTTCCTGCCGGTCAGCGCTGCTACGAATGTCATGCTCGTGATGTCGGCCAAGGCGTGGGTGAACCTTTGCCAGTTCCTGTTGTCGCACTCGCTACCCGAGCCGCAAAAGCTGGGCGAACTGATTCGGGCTGAGCTGGAAATCGCGGCCCCGCGCATGCTCAAGTACGCCGTGCGGACCGAGCTGAACCAGAAGGCCCTGGCGGACGAGTTTGGCAAACTCGTAGAGCTTGCCAAACGAGTCTTGAGCCTCGGGTCTAAAGTCTTGCAGCGGGCGACGACTCAAGACTTTGGATCCGAGACTCAAGGCTCCTCCGCCCAGCCGTTCCTGTCAGTGATGCTTCCAGAGGGAGAGTCAGGCGAAGCGTTCGCCCGGGACCTCGCTCACCATGCGCATCGTTATGCGCCAATGGGCACCTCGTTGCAGCGGACGGCGGTGCGCTTTGGCTGGTCGGCCATCGGGTTTGCCGAAATACGGGATTTGAACCGGCATCGGACGGGCACCCGGTACTGCCCGCAGGTGCCCCTCGGATTCTACTTCGCGTCCGATCAGCTCCCGCCCGGGACCGATGCCCAGCGCGCGCGCCTGCAGGAACAAGCGAAGATCGGCCTCGCCGCGTCAGCCAAATCGCTGGAGCTTCTTCGCCAGTCCCGGCCTTCCTATATTTACTGGAGTCTGCTGGGCACCGAATATCGTTTCGAGCACACCACCACGGCGGACAAGTTCCTCTACGAAGCCGAGTTGCGCACCGGCCTGGGCGCCCATTTCCGATACGCAAGGCATCTGCGCGATGTGCTGGCACTGTGGTACGAGCGATTCCCCGCGACCCGGGGCCGCGTGCTGGAGGGAAGCGCTGAGCCGGAATAATCAGTCTTGAGTCTTGCGTCTAAAGTCTCGAGTCGTCGCGGGTTGGGTGACTCAAGACTTTAGACCTTAGACTCAAGATTGCTCGAGCCTACGTCAGCGCCTCGTACCGATCAATCACCTGCCGCACAAACTGCCGCTTCTCCCGGTAAGTCCCGGGGAAGAAGCTGCCCTTGAAGCCCGCCAGGACCACGTTGCGCAGCTCGCGCGGCGTCATCTTCAACTGCTGCACGGCCTGCATCAGCTCGTGCGTCACGGTCGTGTGCGAGACCAGCCGGTTATCCGTGCAGAGCGAGATCGAGAGATCGTGGTCCAGCATCTGGCGCAGGGGGTGCTTCAGCAGGTTCCGCATCCTGGGGTGCGTCTGGGAGTTGCTGGTGAGGCAGACTTCGAGCGTGATCCGCTGGCTGGCGATGTACTCGGCGAGATGGTGGCAGTAGCCTTCGCGATCCGTGATCGAAGGGTCCTTGATCATGTCGGAGGCGAACAGCCAGGTGCCGTGCCCGATCCGGTTAGCATAGCAATCGGTGATCGCCCGGAAAATGGACTCCGGTCCGTAAGCCTCGCCGGCGTGAATCGTCTTCTTGAGGAAGTGCGAATGGCAATACTGGAAGGCGGCCCGGTGGTCGTCCGCCGGGTAGCCGGCTTCGGCTCCGGCCAGGTCAAAGCCCACAATGGGCAGCCCCTGCTCGCGGGCCAGGCGCACCGCCGCCCGCGCGAGTTCGGTGGACGCGGTCGCGAAGACCTGTTTGGGCGGCGCGTAAGACATGACCCGGAACAGCCCCTCGTAGTAAGCCGACATGGCCGGCGTGAAGAACCGCAACGCGCACACGATGATGCCGAAATGAAAAGGCACGTCCTGGCCGGCACAGACCGCAGCGGAACGGTTGTGCCCCCGTTGGGCCCGCTCCAGCCCGCGGCTGACCGCCCGCAGCACCTGTTCCAGGCCGAGCTTTTCGTGCATGTGCAATTGCGGGGCGAAGCGCACCTCGATATAGCGCACACCCTCGGCGATATTGTCTTCGGCCAGTTCGCAGGCAATGCGCTCCAGGCTCTCCGCATCGCGCATGACGGAGCAGGTGTAGGCAAATCCCCGCAGGTACTGGGGCAGGCTGGCGTAATGCTTCTTGAACACCAGCCGGCACAAGCCTTCCGTCGTCGTCGAAGGCAGCTTCACGTGCTGCTTCCGCGCCAAGTCGATCAGCGTCGGCAGGCGCAACGACCCATCCAGGTGCAGGTGGATGTCGGTCTTCGGAATCTGGCGAAGAAACTCCTCGGAAATAAACGTGTCCATAGTGCTCGGCTCAGGTCATGCGGAACGGGTTGCCGCCGAAGGCGTGCGTCAAAGGGAGCGAGAGGTTTGCGCGACCCGGTCTCATTAAATTGGGCCCACTATAGCACAGCCACAGGGAGCGTCACGGCTAAATCGAGGTAAGTTCCGCCGTTCAAGCATTTTGACAATTTCCAGCCGCCACGTCCGCACATGGGCCCCTCCTGAGCCTCACCGGAGCCTACCCGTAGGCACGCCGTAGCATCCGCTGATGCTACGGTGTGCATCCGGGGAGGAGACGGAGGAACTCCCGTGAAGCGCCCTCCGCCTTCAGGGTCTATCCATAAAGGGTGGTAGGGACGCGTTCCACCGCGTCCCTGCCGCCCCTCATGAATCGGCCCTGCTCCGCCGCTCCGCTAAACCGTTTCCCGTTGACCCTCCAATCTTCATTTGCTTCCATGCGGCGCAATGCCGACTGTGCTACTCAGCAAACATGACCACTGATCATCCCTTCACACGACGCTCCTTCCTGAAGTCCCTTTCTGCCGCCGCGCTGGCCTCGCCTTTTGTGACGCACAGCCTTATGGCCAAGCCGCCGCATACGATGCTCGGCCACGCCAGCTTCGGCGCCGGCGGCATGGCCTGGGAGGACATCGTGCAACTCACCAACACCCGGCGCGTCGAACTCGTCGCCGTGGCCGAGGTGGACCTCAACCGCACGGAAGCCGTGCGCAAGCGCTTCCCCCAAACCCGCATCTACCAGGATTGGCGCAAGCTCTTGGACAATGAATCCAAGCGCCTGGACTCGGTGAACGTCTCGACCCCCGACCACATGCACGCGCCGATTGCGATGAGCGCGATGGAGCGGGGCAAGGCGGTTTACGGCCAGAAGCCGCTGACGCACGACCTCTACGAAACGCGCCGCCTGACTGAATACGCCCAGCATCGGGGCCTGGTCACGCAGATGGGCATCCAGATCCATTCCGCCCGGGAATACAAGCTAGGCGTCGCTCTGGTGCAATCCGGCGCCATCGGCAAGATCAAGGAAGTCCATTCGTGGGTGACCCGCTCCTGGGGCGACCCCGAGCCGCTGCCGGCCGCCAATGATCCCGTGCCCGAGGGTTTTGCGTGGAACCTCTGGCTGGGCGTCTGCACCCAGCGGCCTTTCATCGGCCACGAATACTATCACCCGGTCAACTGGCGCAAGCGGCTGGACTTCGGCACCGGCACCATCGGCGACATGGCCTGCCATATTTTCGACCCGGTGGTCAGCGCGCTCCGGCTCGGCCCGGCCACGACCGTTCGCTCGGATGGCCCCGCCCCGAATGAATGGAATTGGCCCCTGGACTGGTGCGTCCATTTCACCTTCCCCGGCACCGTTTTCACCGCGGACAAGACGGTCACCGTGACCTGGTATAACGGCGCGCTCAAGCCGCCCGCCGAGATCCGCGCCCTGCTCGAAGGCGACCCTCTGCCCGAGAACGGCTCGATCTTCGTCGGCACGCAGGGCGCCATGGTCCTGCCGCATATCGCCCGACCGCTGCTCTATCCGGACAAGAAGTTCAAGGACCTCCCGATGCCCGAGCTGACTTCGGATGACCACTGGGGCCAGTTCGTGGCCGCCTGCCTCGACGGCACGCCGACTTCCGCCAGCTTCAAGTACGCTGGTCCGCTGACCGAAACCGTGCTGCTGGGCACCGTGGCCGCGCGATTCCCGCAAACCACCCTGAAATGGAATGCGCCGGCGCTCGCCTTCGACAACGCCGCGGCCAACCGCTATATCCGCCGCACCTATCGCAAAGGCTGGCAGGTGAAGGGCCTCTCCTGAGCAGGGCCAATGGTAGGGACGCGTTCCACCGCGTCCCTCCTATCTCGGGAAGTTGGGGACGCGGTGGAACGTGTCCCTACCACCCTTCATGAATCGGCCGTGTCTCCTGAGCGGCGCCGGAAAATGGTGCTTCCCAAAGCCGGGCGGCTGCGTTAAGCTGTTTTTAACCGCCAGTTAACGTGATGAAACGATTAGGGCACAATCGGATGAGGCCGGCGGATGACGCCGCAAGCCGTCCCGCCTTCACGCTGATCGAGTTGCTGGTAGTCATTGCGATCATTGCCATTCTCGCGGCGCTGCTGCTGCCCGCGCTGGCCAGCGCCAAAGAGAAAGGCAAACGCGCGCGCTGCGTGAGCAACCTGCGTCAATTGGCCGTCGGCGCCATCTCCTACTCGATTGACAACCAGGATTATGTCTTCCAGGCGCGCGACATTCCCGGTAGCAACCCGACGAACTACGTCCAGGTGTGCTTGAATCCGCCGGAAATCGCCTCTGCCGCGCAAGCCGGGCTGATCGTGCAAACCAACGGCTCCTCCGTTTGGACTTGTCCCAACCGCCCCGGCTTCCCGCTCTACGAACCCTCCTACCCGCAATATGATATCGGGTACCAGTACTTCGGCGGCATTCGCCAGTGGTATAATCCGGGCGGCTACTTTCCCGCCTACAGCCCGGTCAAGGTCTCCCAGGCCAAAGCCTCCTGGGCGTTGGCCGCGGATTGCCTCTGCAAGATTGACGGGGCGTGGGGAAATCCCAGCAGCGGCGGCTCGCGCGATGACATCATCTACTCCAATACTCCCCAGCACCACGGCTCCAATTCACTGCTGCCCGTAGGCGGCAACGAGGTCTTCGCCGATGGCTCCGCCCGCTGGGTCAAGTTCGCGCAGATGTATTACCTCACCACGTGGACGACGGACGGCAGCCGGATCTACTACTTCTACCAGGACGATCTGCCGCCCCAAATCCAGCCCTTCCTGGCCGGGCTGAAGGCCAAGTATTGACGGAAACGGTAATGAGTCTTGAGTCTCAGGTCTAAAGTCTTGAGTCGTCGCCCGTCGAGGACTCAAGACTTTAGACCTGAGACACAAGACTCATTAATGCCTTAAGGCTTTAACGTCCTGCCCTACCCAAGGAACGCCGCGTGAACGGCGCGCATGGCCTGCTCGCCCTTGGCGAGGTCAATCACCACCGAAATCTTGATCTCGCTCGTCGAGATCATGTCAATGTTGACGCCTTCACGGGCGAGCGTCTCGAACATCTTGCCGGCCACGCCGGTATGGCTCTTCATGCCCACGCCGACAATCGAGAGCTTGCCGATCTTGTCTGTGGCGATGACCTTGCCGTAGCCGATGTCCTGCTTGAGGCCCTCGATGACCTTCTGCGCCTTGAGCAGGTCGGGCTTGTCCACCGTGAAGGAAAGGTCCGTCGCCGGGGCGCCGCTGCCGTGGCTGATGTTCTGCACGATCATGTCCACATTGACGTTGGCGTCGCCGATGGCCTTGAAGATGTGCGCGGCCACGCCGGGTTTGTCCGGCACGGCCACCAGCGTCACCTTCGCCTGGTTCTTGTCGAGTGAAACGCCGCGCACGACGACGCCTTCCATGTTCTTGGTTTCTTCTTTCACAATAGTACCTGGATTCTCGTTAAGACTGGAGCGGACTTCAAACACCACGCCGAACTTCTTGGCAAACTCGACCGAGCGGGACTGCATGACCTTGGCGCCCAGGCTGGCCAGTTCGAGCATCTCGTCGTAGGAGATCTCGTCCAGTTTCTGGGCCGTGGGCACGATGCGCGGGTCGGCGGTATAGACGCCGTCCACGTCGGTGTAAATCTGGCACAGGTCGGCTTTGAGCGCGGCGGCCAGCGCGATCGCCGTGAGGTCCGAGCCGCCGCGGCCCAGGGTAGTGACTTGCCCTTCGATGGTCTGGCCCTGGAAGCCGGCGACGATCACCACCTTGCCCTCGTTCAGCAGTTCGTGAATGCGCTTGGGCGTAATGTTCTGAATCTTGGCCTTGGTATGGACGCCGTCGGTGACGATACCCGCCTGGGCGCCCGTCAGGGAAATGGCCGGGACGTTGAGCGCGTGCAGCGCGATGGCGGTCAGCGCGATGGTGGTCTGCTCCCCCGTGGCCAGCAGCACGTCCATCTCGCGCTCGTTCGGCAGGGGCATGATCTCCTTGGCCAGCTTGATGAGGTTATCCGTCACGCCGCTCATCGCGGAGACCACGACCACGACCCGGTCGCCTCGGCCGCGGTATTTGGCCACGCGAACTGCGACGTTCTTTATGCGCTCGGGGTTGCCCACCGAGGTGCCGCCGTACTTCTGAACAATGAGTGCCATAGCTATTTGAAGTTCTCGACCCGGATCATCACCGGGGGGGCCTTGACCGTCGGGAGCCTGCCGATCTGCCGGAGCGCGCGGCTCACGGCGCCGTTGGGCGCCTCGTGCAGCATCAAGATCAGCGGCACGGTCGCGCCCTCGTGCCCCTCGGGCTGAATGACGGAAGCAATGCCGATGCGGGCCTGGCCCAAAATCGCGCTGACCTTAGCAAGCACCCCCGGCTTGTCCACCACATTCAGCCGCACGAAGTAAGGCGACACGACTTCCGCGATGGGCAGCACCGCGCCGTCGCGCTCATGCGGCACGAAGGGCGGCACGCGGTACTTGGTGCCGAACTTCAGGTCGAGCGCGGCGTCCGCGAGGTCGCTCAGGACCGCGCTGGCGGTGGCGTCCTTGCCCGCCCCGCGGCCATAAAACGAGGTATCGCCCACGATGTCGCCCCGCACGAACACGGCGTTGAATACGTGGTTTACGCTCGCCAGCACGTGGGCGTTGGGGATCAAGGTGGGATAGACCGTTACCTGTATGCGTGCGCCTGAGGATCGTCGCGCCGCCCGGTTCTTGTCGCCCTTCACTGCTCCACCCTCGACGCGCTTGATAATGCCGAGCAGCTTGATCGTGTAGCCGAGCTGGCCGGCAAACTGAATGTCCGTCTGCGCGATGGCCCGGATGCCCTCCACGTAAATGTCCTCGGGGTTGACCCAGAAGCCGTGCGCCAGCGAGGCCAGTATGCCTATCTTGTGCAGGGCGTCGTGCCCGTCCACGTCCAACGAAGGCTCGGCTTCCGCGTAGCCCTGGGCCTGGGCGTCCTTGAGCACCTCGGCAAAGCCGGCGCCTTCCAGCTTCATGCGAGTGAGGATGTAATTGCAGGTGCCGTTGACGACGCCGTAGAGGTGGGTGATGCGGTTGCCGACGAAGCCCTCGCGCACGGCTTTGATGATCGGGATGCCGCCGCACACGCTCGCCTCGTAGTAGAGGTTGGTGCCGTGCTTCCGGGCGGCGGCAAACAGCTCTTCGCCGTGGGCCGAGAGCAGGGCCTTATTGGCGGTGACCACCGGCTTGCCGAGCTGCAACGCGGTGAGAATCATGGTCCGGGCGATGGTGGTGCCGCCGGCCAGCTCGGCGACCACGTCCACCTGCGGGTCCTTGACCACCGCCTGCCAGTCCGTGCTCATGGCCGATTCGGGGATCGGGTAGGGCCGAGGCTCGTCGAAGGCCTTCACCGCGACCTTGCGCACGCTGACTTTCACGCCGATGCGCGAGGCCATGAGGCTGCCGTTGAGCTGGAGAGCATGAAACACGCCGCTGCCCACTGTGCCCCCGCCGATCATTCCCAGGTTCACCTGCTGCATAGAGGGGCTTAGCCTGCCCCTTGGCGGGAGCAAAGACAATTCATTTCGTGCAACGGCTCGAATGCGGACAGAGCCGATTCATGAAAGGGGGTAGGGGCGCGTTCCTCCGCGTCCCCGCTATCTCGGGAAGATGAGGACGCGGCGGAACGCGTCCCTACCAAACACGCCGTGCGCGTTCGCCGCGCGCGCAAAACTGTGCTATTCTTGAGCCAGTCAAGGGGCAGCAATCAACCGCCGCCAAGCTCAACCAGAGCACGTTGCGCGGGCCGGTTCGTTGCTCTCCATCCCGGACGAGAACTAGAGAAAGCAGGTATTATGAAAACAAGAGAAAGAGTGAAACGGCACGGCGGCGACTCCCAGCCGCGATTTGAGTACGACGCGGACCGTGCGAAACCGCGGATAGGCCAAACCGCGCCGGAGCTGCAGGCGTTCAGCACCCTGGCCAAGCTCCCCATCGGCCTGTCCGAACAGGTATGCCGGCAGAGCGTCGAGCGGTTGAACCAACTCCTGGCGGACACGATGACCCTGCGGGACCTTTACAAGAAGCACCATTGGCAGGTCTCGGGCGAGACCTTCTATCAACTGCACCTCCTGTTCGACAAGCACTTCGAGGAGCAGGTCGAACTGGTGGACAAGATCGCCGAGCGCATCCAGATGCTGGGAGGGCTGAGCTATGCCATGGCCGCCGATGTGGCTGAGAATACGAAGATTCCGCGCCCGCCCAAGGGACGCGAGGAGGTGCCGGTGCAGATTTCGCGCCTGTTAACTGCCCACGAGATCATCTTGCAGGACGCCCGGGCGTCTGCAAAGAAAGCTGCGGAGATAGGCGACGACGGCACGAACGACCTTCTGGTCAGCGACATCATTCGCACCAACGAGATGCAGGTCTGGTTCCTGGCCGAGCATTTGGTGGACGCGCCGCAGGTTGTCGCGGACTAGCCGCACAAGCTCTCGCCCAAGGGGGGCGGCTTCGGTACGGTTCCGCCTGCGCTCCCTTGCCGGTCGCAGTTCGGCGCTGTCATCGTTGAGACACAACGGCCTCGCGACGTTCGGGGCGGTTACCCCCCGTGACGCGCGGTCGCGGCGTGTGCTATAGTGGGGGCAAATGATACTTTACAATCTGTTCCCGTTGCTAGTGGGGCCGTTCGCGCGCTGGCCGGAACACTTCGCCCGCGCCGCGGGGATGAACTTCGACTGGGTCTTCATCAATCCCATCCAGCAACTGGGCGCCTCGCGGAGCCTCTACTCGATTGCCGACTACTTCCGGTTCAATCCCGCGCTGCTGGACCTGCAGAGCAAGGCTTCTCCGGACGAGCAGGTCCGGCAAATGATTGACCAGGCGCACTCGGCGAAGCTGCAGGTCATGATTGACCTGGTCATCAATCATTGCGCCATAGATTCGCCTCTCACGCGGGAACACCCGGAGTGGTTCGCGCATGAGCCGGATGGGAAGATTGTCCACTCCTCTGCCATGGATAAAGACAAGAAGGTGGTCTGGGCCGACCTCGCGCAGCTCGATTACCGCAGCACCCGCGACCCCGAGGGCCTTTACCGCTATGTCCTCAGCGTCGTGGAAAAGCTCCTCGGGCTGGGCTTTGACGGGTTCAGGTGCGATGCGGCCTACCAGGTGCCGCGGGCGTTCTGGGAACGGCTGATCAAGGAGGTCAAGAGCCGGCATCCGGAGACCTGCTTCGCCGCCGAGACCCTGGGCTGCTCGGCGGATCAAACGCTCGACACGGCGCGCGCGGGCTTCGACTACGTGTTCAACAGCTCGAAGTGGTGGGACTTGAGCGAGTCCTGGCTCATCGAGCAATACTGCCTGCTGCGCGAGACCACGCGTTCGATCAGCTTCCCCGAGAGCCACGACACGCCACGGCTCGGCGAGGAGATGCACGGCAACGTCAACGGCCTCAAGCAGCGCTACCTCTTTGCCGCGCTGTTCTCCGCCGGCGTCATGATGCCGATCGGTTTCGAGTACGGCTTCCGCAAGGCGCTGAATGTCGTCAGCACGACGCCGGCCGACTGGGAGCAGCCCGCGGTTGATTTGGGCCCTTACATCACCAAGGCCAATGCCATCAAGCGCGAACACGAGGTGTTCAACGAGGAGAGCCACTTCAACCTGCTGCCGGCCAGCAATCCCAACATCCTGCTGATGTGGAAGGCCTCCGCCAAGGGCAAGGAAGAGGCTCTGCTGATCCTGAACAAGGACATCTCGCAGCACCAGGAGTTCCAGTGCGACAACTTCCGGCAGTATGTGCAAGCCGGCGCGCCCCTGCGCGACGTCTCCCCCGAGTATCCGCTGGATTACATCCACGAGCCTTTTCACTATGCCCTCCGGCCCGGCCAGGGCATTGTGCTGGTGACCAGCCGAAGCTGATTGACGGGGCCCTCCGGAAAGACTGGCATTAACTCCAGTGTTGTCGTAGAGTCGGGGCCATAAGGCATACTCGAATGACTACACCGGCCGTCCCACACAAGCGCATTCTAATCGTGGATGATGAACCCCTGGTGTGTGATGCGATAAAGATGATGCTGAGCTTCGACGGCCACGAGGTGGAGACTACCGGCAGCGGCGCCGAAGCGCTCGCCATGCTGGACAAGGACGCCTTTGACGTTGTCATTACGGATTTCGAGATGCCCCAAATGAAAGGCGACGAACTGGCCGCCGCGATCAAGGCGCGCTCGCCACAGCAGGCCGTGGTGATGATTACCGCCTACGCCGAGATGTTGCACGCCAGCGGCAAGCCCCTGCCAGGCGTGGACCACCTTATCAGCAAGCCTTTCCTGCTGGAAAATCTCCGGGAGGCCATCGCCAAGGTCAGCCCGCCTGGCGCGCGCGCCGACGCCGCAGCGGATTGATGGGCTTCGCCCGTACCCGTACTTCATCGGGCGCCGCATGCGTATCTTGCCGGTCTTGGTACCGCGCCGAAGCCTGCTAGCATTCCGGTAACCGACAACCGACGGCAACGCAGATGACGAACTCCGCGACAACCCTAGCCGAAACCGACAGAGTTTGCGCTCACGGCAGGAGATCCTTCTATTCCCTTCTCCGTCAGGCTTTCCAAATCAGCTCCTTTTTCCTGCTCGTGGTTTGCAGCTACCTTCTCATCAGCCACTTCCTTTTGCAGACGGTGAAGGTTGTGGGCCGGAGCATGAACCCAACGCTCTCCGACTCCCAGCGCTGCCTGCTCAACCTCTGGATCTATCGGTTCCACGATCCGCAACGCAGCGAGATCGTCGTGCTGCGCGACCCGGGTGACAACGGCTTTTCGGTCAAACGCATTGTGGCCAGGCCGGGTGATTCGGTTTATCTGAAGGACGGGAGCGTGTACCTCAACGGGTGCAAGCTGGACGAGCCTTACTTGGCCCCGAATACGCCCACCTTCTCCAACTCCAATTTCAAAGACCAACTCATCGTTTGCGGCAAGGACCAGTATTACCTCCTGGGCGACAACCGCTTGAACTCAGTTGACAGCCGCTCTTACGGCCCGGTGCCGCGGGCAAATCTTCTAGGGCCGCTGATGCGGTAACGACGCCTCGTCGTTAGTTTGGTAGGGATGCGTTCCACCGCGTCCCCATCTTCCCGAGATAGCAGGGACGCGGTGCAACGCGTCCCCACCACCCTTCTGATTGGCCCTGACCTGAATGAAATGAAGGCTTGCGCTGATGCCGCGAATGTGCGATTACATTCGCATACCGCTGCGTGTGGTAATTTGGGCGACCTGCGCCGTTGGCGCGAAAGCCCGACGGAGGCAGGCCCGGCAATACGCGCAGCAATGCACGATACAGCCTATGAGAATAGTTCTGCAGCAGCCTGAAACCGGCCTGTACTTCAAGGATATCGCTCAATGGGTGGGTAACGGCCAGGAGGCAATGGACTTCGTCAGTTCCACCGCCGCCATTGAGTTCTGCGCAGCCAACAAGCTGAAGGACCTGCAAATCGTTCTGAAGTTCGATGAGGAGCGATGCGACATCGTGCTGCCGCTCCAGGGAGCAGAGGCCACCCACGGCGCCCAACCGAGCCATCCTGCCTGACGTTCCCCCTCTCCGCCGCACGTCGCCACATTCAGGCCTAAACGCCGCAAACCGCGCCCGCCTTGCTCTCCGCTTGCGAGAACCAGCTTCGCCCGTATGCTGTCAACCATGAGTCCGAAGCTAGTTGACGCACCGACCAGCGGTCGCATTGCCGAGTTGGGTCGCCGAGTCTTGGAAGGCGGAGAGATTGCCCGCGAGGAGGGCCGCTGGCTCTTCGCGCTGCAGGCCAATGCCGACATTGTGGACCTGCTGGCCTGGGCCAATCGCATTCGGGAGCAGTTTAAGGGCAACAAGGTTCATCTGTGCTCGATCGTCAATATCAAGGCCGGCGGCTGTTCGGAGAACTGCCGCTTCTGCTCGCAGTCCGCCTCATATCAGACCGAGTCGCCGCGCTATGGCATGGTGGAGGAGGCTCCGATTCTCAACGCCGCGTCCGAGGCTCAGGCCAATGGCGTGACGGCGCTTGGCCTGGTGGCGGCGTGGCGCGGCCTCGAAGAAGGCCCGGTGCTGGACGAGATTTGCAGCCAATTCGAGGCCCTGAAACGCACCGGCAAGGCGCGGCCCGACGCTTCCCTCGGCATGATCAGCAACCAGAAGGTGGCTGACCGGCTGAAGCAGGCCGGCGTCGAGTGCTACAATCACAACCTGGAATCGTCCGAGCGCTTCTTCCCGCAGGTCTGCACCACCCACACCTACCAGGAGCGCGTCCAGACCATCCGGCACTTGAAGCAGTCAGGCATCAAAATATGCTCGGGCGGGATCATCGGCATGGGTGAGACACGGGAAGACCGCTGCGACCTGGCCTTCGCCCTCAGAGACCTCGGCGTCCACGTCGTGCCGCTCAATATTCTCAACCCGATCGCGGGCACGCCCTTTGGAGACCGGCCGGCGCTCGCGCCGATGGAGATATTGAAGACCATCGCCTGCTTCCGGTTCATCCTGCCCCGGCAGGAGATCATGGTTGCCGGAGGCCGCACCGTGAACCTGCGGGACGCGCAAAGCCTCATGTTCATGGCCGGCGCCAGCGCCCTGATGGTCGGGAACTACCTGACCACGTTGAACCAGCCCGTCGAGAAGGACCTCCAAATGCTGAAGGACCTTGGCCTTGACCCCAACTGGGACAAGCACGGGTTCAGCGACCAGGCCTGAGGCGCACGGAGCGCCCTGCTGCCATAATGCCGCCTCACCCGGCCGGCGGCCACCCTCTCCCCATCCGATGGGGGTGAGGGGCGCGTCCGCTAAGCTCGGGTTCATGGAGAGGGCAGGGGAGCGGGGCGAATTGGCTGGCTTGGCCTTCGTGCGCGGAACGCCAAGCTGGGCTAGAATTCCTCCAGGGTTGAGCCCCTCCGCACCGGGTCAGTCGGTCGAGGAGCAGGCACTCCCGGTTGCGTGAAACGTCTTGGCAACAACGTCAGGGGTTATAGCGGCGAGCTGATTCATATCGGCGCGGTCCTCGATGACTGCCTCGATGCGGCGCACGCGCACGGGTGGAACGTCGAGGACATTCACGCGGAGACCAACACCCTGGGCCTTTCCCGTCGGGCCGCGCCGGGGGCGCTGGCACCGCCGCGCCTCTACATTTCCACCGGGATTCACGGCGATGAACCGGCCGGCCCTCTGGCCGCGCGCGACTTGCTCCGCCAGAACGCCTGGCCTGCGGGGCTGGAACTGTGGCTCTGTCCCTGCCTCAACCCGGCGGGCTTCATCCTCAACCGCCGCGAGAACGCCCAGGGCATTGACCTGAACCGGGACTACCTCAACCCGCAGTCCCCCGCGACGGCCGCCCATATCGCCTGGCTGAAACGCCAGCCTCCCTTCGACCTGTGCCTGTGCCTCCACGAGGATTGGGAGTCGCACGGCTTCTACCTCTACGAGCAGAACCCCGACGCCCAGCCGTCCCTGGCCGAAGGTATTCTCGAAGCGGTGGCGAAGGCTTGCCCTATTGACCTCTCAGAAACGATTGAAGGCTGGCCGGCACAACGCGGCGCCCTTCGGCCTAAGCTGGACCCCGCTTCCCGTCCCAAATGGCCCGAAGCGCTGTTCCTCATTACCCATAAGACGCGGCTTTCATACACGCTGGAGGCCCCCTCCGATTTCCCTCTGTCCGCCCGTGTCGCCGCGCTGGTCGCCGGAGTCAATGCCGCGATCGGGCGGTTGGCCCGCCGCCGCGCCCCTCAGTTGAGCACGGAGCCGGGCTGAGCCGCGGTTCAGACGACCACCCGCGTCCTCTGTTCCATCCAGGTCTGCCCCAGCGCCGTCAGCGTTTTCGCTTTGAGCATGCGCTCTGCCATGGGGAACACGATGCGCTCCTCGCGGTCGAAATGCCACCGTGAGTAGCCCACTGCCGCTATGAGCAGCTCGCACGCCCGTTTCACTTGCTTCGCCGCCTGCACCTTTTTGAGATTGCCGTCAATCTCCTGGTGCTCCTCCAGGAACGCATCCCGCTGCCCGATCTGGTCGAAGCAGTGCTCCAAAGGGCCGATGAACAGCTCATCCTCGGTATCCGAGTGCGCCTTGAGCATGGATTCCATCAGCCCCGCCAGGGATTTGACCTCCGCCAACGTCTTGAGCCGGGGAGCCGTGGCTTCGATGTGATCGAAAAGGTTGTGGAACACCAGGTGCTCCGCCAATAGGGCTTCCGTGATCTTCATGGCAGCGATGCGTCAGACGTTACCCCATTGATTAACAAACTGCGCCTGCTTGCACCATCAATTTGTTGGCCCGCCCACTGAGGCAGGGCCAATTCATGAAGATGGGGACGCGGTGGAACGCGTCCCTACCGAAGGAGGAAAACCGTGAACGGCGCGGCTTGCGGGGAAGCCAGCCCGGCGGAGTTACAAAGGTGGGGAGTTACTTCTCCTGAAACTGCGCGGCCATCCGGTCCAGGGGCACGCGGGTCACGGTGTTCGGACGGTTGAAGGCAAAGGCGAGTTCCACATCCTTGAGGCCCCACGTTTCGATGAACTGCAGAGCGCGGTCAATGGACTTGAAGTTGAAGCCCTGAGTGGGATTGCTTGTCCACTGGTCGGGCCCCTGGAAATAAAGGCCGCTCGGGATCTTCCGCAACAGCGTTTTCATATTGGCCTGAAACATCTCAAACTCAACAGCTTACGTGCCGTGCGCGCCGCCATGCGCGCTCTGCTTATTCCCTTAGCAAAACGGGTGCCATGCGCTAAATGGCTGAGAATCAGGCATTTCCAGGATTCACCCCCGCAGAGCGCGTGTGAGGCTCGCGCAAGGTGCGCGAAATCCACGCGTCAGGGCGTCGTTCTGACGCACCGGGGCGTGAACCTCGGCGTAGCGGCGTCTCGGGACAGCGCCGCTGGTTTCGCTAGGGGAAGTCAGCGGCGCTCTGCCGAGACGCCGCTACGAGTTTCATGTTCTTCGCGTTCTCCGCGCCCTTTTGTGGTTACCTACCCGGCGTGCGCCAGCCGTTGCCCGCGCTTGTAGCGGGCGAAGGCAACGCCCTCGATCTCAACCAGCAGCTCAGGCCGGCAGATATCCGCCACTGCGTAAATCACGGGCACCGGGCCGAACCGCCGCTCGCAAATCGCCCGGCACTTGGCCAGGTCCTTCTTCCGCTTCAGGTAAACGCGAATCTTCGCCAGGTCGTGCAGGGAAGCCCCCGCGCCCGGCACGCCGTGCATGCCGAAATTCTCCGGCGCAATCAGCCGCTCGATGTTGGTGATCGTCTGCTCCGTTTGCCGCTCGACATCCCCCACGTGCCAGGTCTCGGAGTTGACGATGCTGGCCGTGCCCGAGATCCAGGCTGTCACGTAGTCGCCCAGCACAAGGGCCACGGCCCGCGAGAACTTCGGGCTTTGGGGAGAATACCTTGGATGGTAAGCGTAAGCGGGGGTTTGCTGCGGGTTCTCCAGCGGCAGCAGGAACACGTCGTCCCGGCGCGTCTCCAGCGCCAGGCAGCTCAGCACCAGGCCCGGCCCGGCCATGCCGATGCCCGTGCTGGCGGGATACACTCCACGCGGGACATTGGGGTCGAGCAGGGAGCAGTTGAACCGAAGATCGTGGTAAAAGTCCGTGCGGGCGCGGTTCAGCTCCTGGTAACGCTGGTGCTCGCCCTCCAGCTCGGTGATGCTGCCCAGGTAATACCAGGTGCGCACCACCTGCTCGAACCGGCTTCCGGCTTCGGCCAATCCGGCGCGCATCCGCCCCAACGCCTCCAGCGTCTGCGAGTAGATGCCCCTCCCGTTCTCCGGCGGCGTGAACCCGGCGCAATAAGTCCAGCGGACGCTGTCGTAGCTCACGGCCATCACGTGCGGGCCGAAATGCTCCACCTTCACGTCCGGGCCCCCGATGGCCCAGGCTTCGATGGCCAGCGCCGCCCCATCGCAGGGCGCTTGCCGCAGGAAATTCGTCACTGGCGGATGCGGGCCGTAGAACTCGGCCAGGATGCGCGCGCACTCGGCCTGGTCGGCGGCGTCCCGCAGGAAAACGGTTTGCACGGTGATGCGCATCGGCTGGGGCTGGGCTTCGAGGACATGCACCAGCCGAGTCAAGGCCTCGTGCAACTGCTCGGCAAATCCGCCTCGCCCCTGCGGCGTGATCATCAGCGCCACGCGTGCCGAATCGCCCAAATCAACGTAGGAATGCTCTGCTCCTTCGCCTGAATGCGACCGCCCATTGGCCAGCACCATGCGCCCGGATTCGGAAACCGGCGATAAGCCGTTCCTGCTCAAGGACTTCGAATGTTCGGCACGCGCGCGCGCGTCAGGCAAACTCAAAGACATAGTTTGTTTGAGGCAGCAACTTCGCTGCCTAGCCAAGTCGCCACGCTCTCAGGATAGAGGGATTTGGCTGCCCAAAGTTATTCTCATATTTTGGCTTTTATCAACCTAATTTTGCCTGGGGCAACCTACCCGCCCTCGCCGCCGCCGGCGCCCAGGCCCGGTCGGGAACCCCCGCTTGACCACTTGTTTGCGGCCTGATCGCACCGGTTCCGCCCACGGCTGATACGCAGCCAGGGCATTATCATCCTTCCTGATGACGTGGTGGCGGTCCCGCCGGCGGTCGCCGCAAGTGCTTGCGCATGTTAATCTTACAGCATCATGGCGGCATTTGACACCCGCCGCTGCAATGATACGGTTTTATGTGAATGGTTATGGCCGCTGATTCTTTTGGGATTGTCTTAAGTTGCCAGGGCTGGCAGAGTTCTGATTAAGTCATATTATGAATGATTCAATTGCGACTCCCTCCGCCGAAGGCGGCGTGCCCAGGGTCTCGAAGATTTCCGAAGCTGTCATCCGCATCGCCGGCAACTCGCAGGACGGCATCCAGGCCATCGGCGGGTTCCTGGCCCGGCTGGCGGGCCGCAGCGAGCAGGAGGTCATGACCTTCATGACGATCCCTTCGACCATTTCCGGCGGGCCGTCCATCTTCCAGGTCCGCGTGGGCTCCGGTGAGGTGCTCAGCGCCGGCGACGAGGCGGACGTGCTTCTGGCCTTTTACCAGCACTCGTATGAAGAGCACATCGGCGCCTTGAAGAAAGGTGGCATCGTCCTCTACGACACCGACCACGTGGAACCTAAGGCCGAGCTGAAGCCGACCTATCACCACGTGGGCGTCCCCATTTCCAGCCTGACGATCGAAGCCATCGGCGGCACGGCCAAGGACAAGGGCAAGAACATCTTCGCGCTGGGCCTGGTGGCGCGCATGTTCGATTTGAACACCCCCAAGCTGGAAGCCCTCATCGGCGAGCGCTTCGGCGGCAAGGACCCCAGCATCTTGCAAAATGCCCTGGCCGCGTTTCACGCCGGCTACAACCACTCGCTCGGCGACGTGGTGGAGACCTTCCGGTTCGTGGACAGCCAGCGCAAGGACGGCCGCCAGGTGGTCATGAACGGCAACGAAGCCATGGCCTACGGTCTCATCGCTGCCGGCGTCCGTTTCGGCGCCGCTTATCCGATCACGCCCTGGTCGGACGTAATGGAAATCCTCCGCCGCGAGCTGCCCAAATACGGCGGCACCTTCGTGCAGTGCGAGGACGAAATTGCCGCCATTTCGATGACCAACGGGGCGAGCTTTGCCGGGCGGGTGGCCGTGACCGGCTCCAGCGGGCCGGGCATTTCGCTCAAGATGGAGGCCCTGGGCTGGGCAGTGATGGCCGAAGTGCCGCTGGTGGTTGTCAACGTCCAGCGGGGCGGGCCTTCAACGGGCCTGCCGACGCAAGTCGAGCAGTCCGACCTGAACCTCGCGGTCTTCGGCAGTCATGGCGATGCCCCGCGGGTCGTCCTCGCCCCCTCCGGCGTCCAGGATTGCTTCTACACCGCCATCGAGGCCGTCAACATTGCGCGCAAGTACAACGTGCCGGTCTTCATCCTCAGCGACCAGGCCATCGCCACGCGCATCGAGGCTTTCATCGAGCCGAAGCTGGAGCAGGTCTGCCAGGACATCACCCCCGATTTCAGCCCCGTCGCCGATTACAAGCCTTACGACCTCTCGACCCCGGACGGCGTCGTGCCGCGGGTCGTGCCGGGCACGCGCATTCTGAGCGGCAAGTATCCGATTGCCGGCGGCCTCGAGCATGACGAAGCCGGCCATCCCACCGGCTCGCCGGAGTTGCACATGCAAATGACCGCCAAGCGCCGCAAGAAACTCCAGGCGCTGGCCGCCACGCTTCCGGCGCCCAAGGTCTATGGCCCACCCGAAGGCAACGTCCTGCTGGTCGGCTGGGGCTCGACCCAGGGCCCGATTCGTGAAGCGGTGGACCGCGCGCGCGCCGCCGGCGACAGCGTTTCCGCCCTGCACATCCGCTATCTTCACCCCCTGCCGCCCGGCTTGGAGAACATCTTCTCCGGCTTCAACCATATCCGCGTCGTCGAAATGAACGACGAGGGTCTGTATGGTTATGGCCAGCTCGGAGGGCTGCTGCGGGCTCGCTACTGCGATTCGCGCATCCGCGGCATCAACAAGACCGACGGCCTGACCTGGAAAGTGAAGGAAATCCTCGAACATGCCCGCGCCGACATCGCCGCCGGCAAGGGCAAGAAGTAGACGCCCTCTTACACCTTAGGACTCTAAATGACTCCGCTCAAATCCGAAGGCCGAAGCCCGAAGCCCGAAAGAAGGCCGAAATCCGAAACCCGAAGAAGCCGTTTCGGCCTTCGGGTTTCGGCCTTCCTTCGGCCTTCGGATTTCGGATTTCGGGTTTCCGTCGAGCCCCTTGAATGCCTCTCTCACGCTCAAACAATATGACCGCTTCCCCCACTGCAACAACTCCCGCTCCCGCCGCTCCCGCTGCTCCCGCCGCCCCAGCCGCCCCGCCGTCCGCCACCGACCGCAAGCCGCTGAGCAAAAAGGAGATCGCCGCCGACCATCCGACGTGGTGTCCGGGCTGCGGCGACTTCTCCGTGCTGGCGCTGTATTTCAAGATGATCGAGAAGCGCAAGCTCTGGCAGGAGAAGTTCACCACCATCTCGGGCATTGGCTGCTCCAGCCGCTTCCCCTATTTCGTCCAGGCCTACGGCGCGCATTACATTCACGGCCGCTCGCTCGCCTTTGCCAGCGGCATCTCGCTCTCCCGGCCCGACCTGCACGTCTTTGTCTTCGGCGGCGACGGCGACCTGTTCTCCATCGGCGGCAACCATTTCACCCACACTGCCCGCAAGAACATCAAGCTCACCTGCGTGGCTATGGACAACTGGGTTTACGGCCTGACCAAGAAACAGACCTCGCCGACCTCGCCGCTGGGCTACAAGAGCAAAACCGATATCTGGGGCGCCGTGGATTATCCCATCAACCCCATGAAGCAGGCCATCGCCGCCGGCGCCAGCTTTGTCGCCCGCACCACCAGCTCCAACCCCAACCACGTCCTCCAGATGATGGAGGCCGCCATGGATCACGACGGTTTCAGCTTCATCGAATGCCTCAGCGAGTGCGTCGAGTTCTATGAAGGCGCCTTCGACGGCGCCAACCCCCGCAAAGGGGGCGTCTTTAACACCGTTCCCGCCGAGCACGACGTGACCGACGAAGCCGCGGCCTACAAGCTGGCGGACGCCGCGTTTCCCGGCTACTTCGGCGTCTTCTACCGGAAACCCAAGGCCACCAAGAACGCCAAGGAAGCCGCCTTGCAGCAGCAGGCCACCGCGAAGTTCAAGGGCCTCAAGGACTGGCAGATCCTTCAGAAGACCTTCGACGCGATGAAGTAGGCGCGCTATCCTCTCTTGCGCGGTTCGCCGCGAATCCAGAGCGGGTCCCGTCGCATATCCAGGATTGCAGCCGGGTTAGGAGTTCAGCCAGGGTCAAAAAGCACGCCTCGCCGAGGCGTCCCTGCCACAAGCCCTCAGGAACCCTCGGGCCACGGCGGCGCCCCCCAGGGTTCCGCCGGCTTGCCCCGGCTCGGGGTCGGCTCAAATACCCCATGCATCTTCGCGTAGAGCAACGCGCCGCCAACCACGATCAGCAGCGCGATCACCACCCCGAGAAGGATCATCACGTGCCGCTGCCACCGGTCCTCGGTCTCCGCCGAACGCGGTTCG
>DATKNZ010000336.1:0-19164 GCA_035541055.1 Candidatus Acidiferrum sp.
GGTGAACTGCTGGCGGATCCAAATGTCGCCCGTATTCCAGGTGGTGCGCACTACGGCGCCGGGGGTGCCAGCCGTGCCGAAGCCCGCCTGCCCTGAACTCCAGCCTGAATCACTGTAATTCGTCGAGTACCATGCGGCAGACGCAACACTGCTGTCAGTGGTGTATTTCCACGTGCGGCCCGAGTTCTGCGAAGTCGGCAGCACGTCCGTAATGGTCATTTGCCCAGTAATTGCCTTCTGGTTCGAGGTGAGAATCTTACTCAGCGCGGGCTTGAGCACCCGGTCGTAGGTAAACAGACCGTTGCACTCATTCTCTACGTCGGTGATCTGCGTATAGACAGCCGCGTTGAGGCCGCCGCTGGCTTTGGAGTAAACCAAGTCAGCCGCGAAACCATCATAGATGGTGGCGATGTCATTCGTGGTGTTGGCGCCCACGTAGTTGCCGCCCGCCAACGCAGGATTCCACAGGTGCCCTGCCAATTGGAACCCGATGCCGCCGTATTCGCCGTCCACGGGCGCCTGCGTGGTGCTGGTGGGATTGCCCGGCTGCGGGTAGCTGTGGTTGTCGAGCACATCCCCCACGCCGTAGTAATTGCCGCCGCTGGCCTGGTTCACCAGGCGCGACGGGTCGAGTGTCCTGACCAGTTGCACCAGCGAGGCAGTGGTGGCCTGGCCGACCCCGCCAGGCGTGTTTTCCTGTCCCTGCGCTTCATTGAAAACGTCCCACATGATGACCGCCGGGCTGTTGATATGCGTCAGCACCATGCGGCTCAGCTCAGTCTGGAACTGCGCGGCGTCCACCGGCGGGGGCGACGGGTTGCCCGTATAAGAGTTGCAGCTCGGCATGTCCTGCCACACCAGCATCCCCAAGGTGTCCGCCCAATAATACCAGCGGTCGCGCTCCACCTTGATATGCTTGCGCATCATGTTAAAGCCGAGGTTCTTCGCCTGCTGAATATCGAACTTGAGGGCGTCATCCGTCGGCGCGGTATAGATGCCGTCCGGCCAAAAGCCCTGATCCAGCGGCCCCATCTCGAAGAACACCTGGTTGTTCAGCAGCATCTTCTTGATGCCGTTCACGGTGCCAATAGCGATTTTGCGCATGCCGAAGTAGCTGCTCACAGTGTCGTTGGTCACGCTGTTCTGGATGACGCAGACCCGCAGCGTGTAGAGATATGGACTATCCGGCGACCAGAGCTTCGGGCTGGGAATGGGCAGGCTCAACTCGGCCTGCGGGCTGCCGCTCACGTTTGTAACGACCACTGCCCCGTCCAGCACGGTGGCGGAAACCGTGACGCCGTTCGTTGCATAGGTGCTGACCGTAAGCCGCAGCCGCGAATTATCCACGTCCGGGATCATGGTCAAACCCTGCACCCCGCTCGCGCTCACGGGCTCGAGCCACACCGAGCGCCAAATGCCGGAGGAGGAGGTGTACATGATACCCCCGGGATACAGGGTCTGCTTGCCGCGGGGCTGCCCACCGTTATCGACTGGGTCATAGACGCGCACGATCAACTCCTGCGCGCCAGTGCCGGCCAGGTAAGGTGTTATATCATAGCTGAACGCATCGTACCCGCCCTTGTGAACGCCGAGGCTCTGGCCATTGATGAACACCTCTGACTGCCAGTTCACGGCATCCAAATGCAGGATGACGCGGCTTACGCTCCACGCCGTCGGGACGGTGAAAGTGCGCCGGTACCACGACCAGGGATAATATTGCATCACGCCCGAAATAGCCGACTCCATCGGGTAGGGTACCAGGATGCTGCTGGAGAGGGTTCGATTGGTAGGCGCCGGGTCATTCGTAGCCCCCGGCTGGAACTGCCAAATGCCATTCAGGTTGAGCCAATTACTCCTAACCAGTTGCGGCCGTGGATATTCGGGCAAGGGCGCGTTGGTATCCACCAGGCTCGCCCAGCGGGTCATCAACGGCGCCTGTTTCATCTGCCAGGCATTGGAGGAGGTCGCGGTCAGAACTCCGACGGCACAAAGGCCCGCTCGATAGACGTGAAAGAAGCGTAACGGCATTGACTTAAGAGGCTAATGCGGCTCTCCGGGCCTGTCATGTGGCATGAACTGGCCACACCTGAGAGCCTGTTTGAACAAGCGCATTGAAGCTCGCCACGGCAGGTTTGAAGTCCCGCCTTCAGGCGGTTAGGCGCGGAAACCGCCTAAAGGCGGGACTCCAAACCCTACACAACGCCAAAGGTCGCGTTCTCCAAACACGCTCTAAGAACAAGGGGCCAGCGCCTGCTGACGTCGGCGGCTAGCAGGGGACTGACCAAAACCCCAATAGCCCTTCGAAACCTCTTCGAAGCCCCTTCGAAGTACCGTCGAAGGCCCCTCGAACCATCACGCGCGCCTCAAGCCAACCTCAAGCCAACGCGTCTCAAGGGAGACCGGTTGAACGCTGGATGGAGAACGAATCGAAACAACCCTCCGCATCCGCGGCGCCGCCGACGGTCAGCGCCACGCGCACGCTGCGGTCCCAGGGCGGCAGGCCTTTCTTCTCCAGGGGCAAGCCGAAGTCTTTCCAGCTCTTCCCGTCAGGGCTGGCCGAGGCCTGGAAACGATAGCCCATACGCGCCGTCAGGCGCAGATGGACCTTTTCGCCCGCCATCGGTTCCGGGCCCGCCAGTCGCCGTTGCGTGCCCCGGTCGCGCCGCCAGGTGATGATGCCCTCGGGCGTCACGGCCACGCCTACCGCATTGTCCGAATCCCCGACGGCGCACAGCCCTACCGCCCAGCCCGGCTTGAGGCTCTTGGTCTCCACCACGGTGGTCGCAACGTAATCGGCAGTGGTGGCCGGCTGCGCCAGCACGCCCCCGAGCAGGCTGTTGGTGCGACCGCGCACGCCGAGCAGCAAGTGCCCGCCCCCCACGCGCGGCGCGGGGGCACGGTCTTGCGGCCACTGCCAGCCCGGCCGGAGTTCCGCCTCGCGGAAGTCGTCAGAAAACCCGAGGTCCACCTGTCGCTGCGCGACTCCATAAGGAGAAGGCGCCTTGGCGCTGGGCCCCTGGCCTTCATTGATTTCAGGCCAGCCGTCCGCGCCAAACTTCACTTCGTCCAGCATCGCCTCGCGCCCGATGAATACTGACCCATGGGTCGAATAGGCGTGATACAAGAACCAATAGCGCCCCCGTTCGTCGGCTACGACGCTTCCATGTCCCGGACATTTCCAGGTCCGGTTTCCGGTCAGGATCGGGTTGGCGGGGTTCTTTTCCCAGGGGCCGAGCAGTGCCCGGGAGCGGGCCACGCCGACCGCGTACTTGCATCCTTCACCGCAGCAGCCGTTTCCGGAGTAGAATAAGTAGAACCAGTCACCGCGCCTCAATATGAACGGCCCCTCAACCAGGCCGCCTTCCCAGGGAACGTCATTGCGAATCAGTTCCCTGGGCTCGCCTGTCACCCGGGTGCCGTCCTCGGTGAGCGGCTGCGCCCAAAGTGGGGTGGGCAAGCCTCGGCTGTTTCCATCCTCCTTCCACACCAGGTAGCGCGCGCCCTTTTCGTCCGTCACGGGAACAGGGTCAATCGAACCATCCGGCTGCCCGACAATCGGGCCGCGATCGGCATACGGCCCCGCAGGCTTGTCCGCCGTGGCCACGGCCACATTGAGCGGCCCGCCGCGCGCGCGGCCCACGTAGTAAATGAAGAAATGGCCTTTGAACTCAGAAATCTCCGGTGCCCAGAAGTTCCCTTCGGCCCAGGCAGGCCGTTGTGGAAAGACCGAGCCGGTGAGCTCCCAATTCACCAGGTCAGTCGAATGCAGCAGCGGGAACTGTGGCCCCCACTCGGATGAGGTTGAGGTCGCCCAGTAATCTCTGCCCACCCGGATAATCGAGGGATCCGGGTGATCGCCTGCAATCACCGGGTTCTCGTACGTCGCCTCGCCCCAGCTAATCCCAGCGTGCAGGAGCAGGACGACCGCGGCGAGCCACAGCGTCCGGCGTCTCATGGCGCCCATGCTCCTCTCCTGCCCCGAGCGGGCGGCCAGTTCAGCCGTGTTACGAGATGGTGCTCGCGTCCCGGTTTGACCTGCTTGTGTCGCCATCAAATGCATGCCGGACGAGGTTATCGGATCCTGCGCGAGGCGTGAAGTGGCATGAAGCGGCCACAGGAGAAATAAAGCGGGGACGTCCCGCTTGAATGTTCCTCCTGGGGCGATCTTTCCCACTGCTCGGGGCTCGAGCGCCTCCTCCAAACCCGCGCGCTTACTGATCAAGCTGATTGGCCCAGGCAGGATTCACGGTCCAGGTGACCTCATTATGGGGCTGGTTGTCGTTGTTCCAACGGCTGCGCCAGAGGTTATTTGCCGCTGAGTTGATCACATCATTTCGCCGGGGAGATTCGACATGGCCGTCGGTAAAGACCAGGTCGGTGTGGTAGTTGTGGCGATTGGATGGCCATTGGGTATGGCCGGCCGTGGGATCGGTGGGGTCCATGTTCGCGTTGAACAGGATCAGGGAAGCGTCTTTCAGGGCTGGCACGTCACCTATCATGATCATCTGGCTGGGGGCGCGCACCATGGAGTCCTTCACCGGCCCTTGGGCAAGCCCGCCGTCAATATCACCGCCGAGGCCCAATTGAGGGTGCGCGGTGAGGTTCAGGCCCCAATCATTAATGCCATAGGAAAAGCGCGTGGTCTCGGTGATCCCGAACTTGTCGGGCTGCCCATTCTCGCCAGTCACGGTTTTGATGGTCGTGTTGATGTTGGTGTCCCAGGCGCTTTCGGGCAAAGCGGCGGGGCAGTGGAAAGCCTTGCGATTATTGCCCATGAGGGAAAGCAGCCGGGGCGGCCAGATATAATAATAGCCCCCGGTCATGCGCAAGCAGGCCGTGTATTGCTGGTAGTCCGTCACGTACATGACCTGCGCAATGCCCAACTCCCGGAGGTTGTTGACGCAGGAGGTCTGCAGGCCCTTGGACCGGGCCTTGGCCAGCGCCGGCAACAGGAGGGCCGCCAGGATGGCGATAATCGCGATGACTACCAGGAGCTCGATAAGGGTGAACCCCGCGCTTGGGCCCCGCCCACCACAGGCTGGTCCTCGACTCGCGTTCATATCCAATTACCAGACTAGCTGAGCAAGGGCGTCCTGGGAAGGACGCCCTTGCTGCACTCGTGTTAACAGTGCTACGGCATGCGGAGATCAAAGAACCGCACACGTTCCGAGGTGTTGATCGGGATGCTGTTCGAGAACCCGCCGGAACCGTCCAGGGAGCCGGTGCTGTTAGTGGTCCACGCGGTCAGCGGCGTGGTGATATTGGTCGAGGTCAGCAGCGTATAGCTGCCGCCGGGTGTGCCGCCGCTTGCGGTGAGGATCAGGTTGCCCCCGGAGAAGACCGGCGGGTTGAGGGTGAAGGGCGTCACAGCCGTAATGGTCAATTCGCCCGTGGCGGGATTAAACGTGGCCGAGCCTGCGGGCAGCAGCGTAACCGAGCTGAAGTTGCCGGTGCCCGCGCTGGCAGCGTTAAGCAGCTTGAACACGCTGCCGACGGTTAACGGCGTGGCGCTGCTATTGGATACAACCAGAGACCCACCGTAACTCACGCTGGTCAATCCAGTAATCTGGTCGTTGCTGACAGGGGTGATTTGCATGAGCACGCGGCATCCGTTAGACAAGGTCAGCGTATTATTGATGCTGAATGATTCGATTGAACCAGTATCGCCCGCGAGTGTGGCGCCCGAGGCCACTTTCATGGGGCCGGCAATGACGCCACCGGGTCCCACTGCCAGAGCGCCGGCGCTCACCACGGTCGTGCCGGTGTAGGTATTGGCACCAAGCAGAGCGAGCGTTCCAGCGCCGAGCTTGGTCAGACCGCCGCCGCCGCCGCCGTCAACCAAAGGCGCAGAGATGTAGCGAACCGCCCCGTTGTCGTCAATGACCGCGCCGCCGGCTTGCACCACCACGTTGACAAACGGCTGGATGAACGGATACGCCGGATTGGCACCGCTATAAGATTTCAACGTCCCGCCGTTGAAGTTGAAGGCATTGGGATTGCCCGTCGGCGGAAGGTTGTTTTGGAAACCCCAGCCGTTGTTCACATAACCGGCGACTATGGTGCTGCCGACATTGAGGTTTACGGTGCCATCGGCCACCGCGCTGCCGCGGGAAAGATATATCGTGCCCGGAACGGTCAGCGTGCCGCCGCCGTTCGCAACCATGTTCAACACCGCCGTGCCGTCCTGGCCCAGAGTAAAGTCATCGAACCCGTTCAGGCTCCCGCCCGGCTGGATGGCGCTGCCGATGGTGATAGTGGCGATGGTGCCACTGTTCCCTGTGGCGGAGGTCATATAAGCTCCGCGAGCGGAGACCGCCGCGCCGGGACCGCTGATGGTCAACGTGCCGTTGCAATCCGGCCCCTTGCCCACCTGAATGGTGTTGCCGATGGCTGTGGCGTTGCCTTGAACCGTCAGGGAGCCGGTGGCCCCGCTGCCTCCGTCGCAGATGTTCAAGTCACTGGCCACGTTGAGCGAGCCGTTGTCCTTAACCAGCGTGGAGCCCAAGCTGTTCTGGCCGGCGGCGATGGAGTACCAGCCGCCTACGCTCATTCGGCCGGAGCTGGCAATGGTGACCGCCGAAGTGGACGAGCTGGCCCAAGCCACGAAGCAGCGGTTTTGGCTCGAAAGCATCGCAGTGTCGTTGATGGTGATCGTGGCGCTGGAACCGGTGCCTTCGACCAGGTTCATGTCGCCGTGGTCAGTGAGTGTAGAGCTTCCGTTCAGCGTGAGGACTTGCGAGGACAGGTTGCCCGGCAGGCCGCCATCCCAGCCGACCGTTAAATTGCCGCTGTTCACCGTGGAGTTGTAGATAGTAATGGTGGAGGTGTTGTTGATGCCGCCGTTGATGCGGCCCACGCCGAGCCAACCGTCCACGTTCAAGGTGGTGTTGCTCAGGATGAGCGCGGCGCCGCTCGTCGTCGTGTCGCCGACATAGAAGTCGTTCACCGTATGGTTAGTCTGGCCGCCCGAGCCGTCCAGCAGGAGCGTGCCCTGCTGCACCTGGGCGCCCGGGTTGAAACCATTGGCGAATTCGTTGGTGCCGACCGTGGTCAATGCAAGTTGGGCGGGGCCCGTCTTGGTGAACCCGCTGCCGCCCCCTGCCGGGTTCGGCGCCGCGGTCACGCGGCCACTTACGGTCAGGTTGCTTTCGGCATCCACCGTGGCATTGCTGGCGCCGACGGTGAAACTGCGGTTGATGGAGACGGGCGCACCCCCGTAAGAGAGCGTGCCGCCGTTGATCACGAGATTCGTGGGATCGGACGAGGAGGCGCCCAGCGCGCTCGGTGAGCCGCCGTTGGCGAGGTTGGTGACACTCAGCACGCCGGCATTGATAACTACCCGCCCGGTGAAGTTGTTTCCACCGTTGTTCAGAATGGCAACGGTGCCCGCGCCATTGAGGTTCACGCCGGTTGCCCCGCTGATCAGACCCGGGCCAACCAAGGTATAAGGCAAGTTATTGTTGTTGAAGTTGATCGAGGCAGGCTTCACTGTGGCGGTCATATCCACCGTTGTCGTGCCGGCGGCGCTGTCGTCGAACACAACCGGCTTGCCGTCGGAATACGTCGTGGGCATCAACGTGCCCAGGTCAAACCAATCCTGGTTGGTGCCGAGGTCCCATTGGCCCAAAACCTGACCGTCCCAGCGCGGTGCGCCGGCACTGGTGACCACCAACTCGAGCGTGTTGCCCGAGGTCGCCAAATGGGCCGCCACGCCGGGTGGCAGGCTTCCCAGCACGGTGGTGGCGCTGCCCGCCAGGCTCCCGTACTGAATCAGCGGAATCGTTCCGACCGCGACGACCGAGGCCGCAACGTTGACGGTGATGGTTCCGTTGGCCGTGAACGCGCCGGCGACATTCAGCGGAGCGCTCGAAGGATTCCCGAATCCGCCCAGGTCGAAAGACAGCGAGGCGCCCGTCGCGCCACCTATGGTGAGGCTGGCGACATTGAGTTGGCCGTTCCCCGACTGGGTGGTCAGCCCAAATCCAGCGGTGTTCGCCACGGTAACCGCCCCGCCGCCGTAGCTGGAAGTGCCGATCGTGAGCGTGCCCGCGTTCACGATAGTCGGCCCGCTGTAGCCGTTGGCGCTGGGCAGCGTTAGGGTGCCGCTGCCGATCTTGGTCACGCCGCCGCCCCCGCCGTCCACCAGCGGCTCAGTGATGCTCAGGTTGTTTCCCGCGGTATCAAAGGTCACGCCGCCCGCCTGCACGCCGGCGCTGCCATTCAGATCGTGAATCCAGGGATTCACAACACTCGCACCCGCGTGAATCGTCCCCCCATTAAGGTTCAGCGTGCCCGATCCGCCATGAGCCGTAATCTCGTTCGCGATGAGATCGCCACCGTTCAGGCTCAAAGTGCCCAGGGCACCTGAATTTGCGCTGAGGTAAACAGTCCCAAACACCGCCCAGCCGCCGCTCAGGTTCCAGAAGCCCTGGCCGGTTTCGCCGATCCAGGTTTGGGTCGCGGTATTGGTAAAGGTGCCACTTGTCTGATTGACGATGCCGTAGCTGACCGCGTTCTGCGAGGCCGAGCCGCCACCGCCGCCGATCGTTAAATTGCCCCCGTTGACGCCCCGCTTGGTGATCGCTGCGCTGCCCGATATGTTCAAAGTGCCATACCCTCCGGCGCGGCCAACCGCGAACCAGTTGTCCACCGTCAAAACCGCCGTGCCGCCGATATTATTGGTGACATTCACCGTGTTGTCACCGCTGGCGGCAACTTGATACTCGCTGGCACAGTTGAACACCCCGCCGAGCTGAGTGAATGAAGCCGTCGCGGGAGCGTTGACGCCAATTTGGACGTTGCCGTTGTTGTTCTTATTGATCGTGCCGCCGTCCATGTAGCCGTCTCCCCTGCCGCCAAACCGGCCAAAAACGAACCAGCTATTTAGATTGATGGTGCCGCCGTGCATGAAGAAATGCCCGGTGCCGATCTGAGAGCCGTTGGCCTCACCGACCCATGTTTCCTGCTGAATGGTGATCACCCCGCCGTTGACCACCATCGTGCCAACCGGACTCGGGCCAAAATCACCCTGGCCCAGGACCAATCCAGGGTCCGCGCCGCCGTCATTGACGTTGCCACTATATGTGCCGCCATCAATCTCGAGGTACCCGATCCCATTCTCGCCGATCTGAGTTCGCCCGCCGACATTCACCACGCCGTTGCTCAAGACGTACTGACCGTAGCTCCCGGTGCCCAATCCCAAGCGCAGCCAGTTGCCGCCCCCGGTATTGTTCGTCGAACCCGTTTGCAGGTATGAACCCGAAGTGCCGGCGCCATTGCCGGCCAGGGTGTCCCCGTGTTGCCATACCACGTCGCCGGGTTCGATGAGAACGACGTTGTTTGAGCCGCTATCGTTGGAGCAGTTTGGATTGGAGCCGCCGATGTAGGTGCCATTCCAGGATGCAGGGTTGTTGAAGTCGCTGGTGCCGCCAGTCCACAGGGTTTGGGCCATGCTAACCGCCGGCACGATCAGCACGGCAGCCAGCACGAGCAGGTGTTTCGTTTCGATGGGAGTTCGGTGTGATTTCATGGATTCGCTTGGTTCGGTATTCACGGTTTGCGTTTATGGTTGTCGCGGCAGTTCGCTAGCTAAGTGTTGCGTCCACACATTGATGACCTATTTCAAAGTCGATCCTAATCTATCAAAACGCCGAAACCCGTCATGTGGCATGAAGTGGCCACATGGGAGGGCTGGCTGATCCGGGCAGTTTTGGTCCGGAGTGCCGGTGGATGGGCGGCGCCAGTCGCCCCTCACGGGCAGGTCGCGCGGGGACCGAGAAAGAGCAGATCGGCGGGTGTGGCTCGGACGCTACCCGCCCGCAGTTCAGTAATGCCGTTGGGAATGCCCGAGATTGCATCGTGTGGTAACCGAGACTCGCCGGTGGTTGTGGCGTGGTGGCCCCATGTTCATCCGCCTTTATCCCTTCTGGTACCCTTCTCCAGGCCCTTTTTGCCGCTGCTGCTGCCGCTCGCATTGGAATGCGCACGGGCTTGGCGGCCAGGCAAAGGCCGCTCTTTCTTTTCCGTCGCGTCCGTGTAAGCTGGTTCGAACCGTGAAGCGCGCGTGCTGGTTTTGGCGAGGGCTGCTCGTCCTGGTTCTGGCTTTTGGCCTGGACTCCGCCGGGTGGGCCACTCCTAAATTCCTGCTGGAGGACTTGGGCGTCCGGACCTGGACCAAAGCAGACGGCTTGCCGGACAATTTCGTCACCGCCGTGTTGCAAACGCGCGATGGGTATCTGTGGGTCGGCACTATGGGAGGCCTGGCGCGATTCGATGGTGTGAGGTTTGCAGTGTTTGCCCCCTCCCCGGCGCACTCCAACGCCGTTGTTCGGGTTAGCGCGCTCTGCGAGGATTCGACCGGGCGGCTCTGGGTCGGCTCGCAGGATCAGGGATTGCTCTGCTACAGCGAGGGCGCACTCAGGAGCTTCCAGGGAAATGCCCGATTAGCCGATCAGACGATCACCACGATCGCGGAGGACCCCGCGGGGACCCTATGGGTCGGCACGCCATTAGGTTTGGGCCGGATCAAGGGTGGACATGCCGAGCGCTTTACGACCCGGGATGGCCTGCCCAGCGACTTCGTTTCCAGTGTCCACGTCTCCCGCTCAGGCACCGTGTGGATCACAACTACTGCAGGCATGTGCCAGTATAAGGAGAACCGGCTGCTTCCGTTCCCATTTGAGACAGACAACCCTGGTCGGAGCCCGCTGTATCTTGGGGTTTATGAGGATCGCCAGGGAAACCAGTGGGCGTTTGGCGACACCTACCTTGTGCGCATTGACAAGCAATCCGGTGAGGGCCGGCGCCTGAATTACTTTCACAGCGGGGAGACGTCCTCGATGCGCATCTGGAGCCTATGCGAAGGACGCAGTGGGCAATTGTGGATCGGGACGAGCAGCCAGGGACTTTACTGCTTCGCTGACAATAATCTCTTGCCGCTGACCCTTTACGGGGGCCGCCTTTCGGGCGATGTGCGCGCCCTTTATGAGGACCGGGAGGGCAATCTATGGCTAGGCACCTATGGGGGAGGGTTGGTTCGGTTGCAACCGCGGAGCGTACGCCTGCTCGATGCGAATGTCGGCCTGCCGAGCGGCCCAGCAGTCTGCCTGGCCTTTGGTACGAAGGGCCGTTCCTGGGTTGGCCTTGAACACGGCGGCTTATACTCGGGAGTCGCCGACCGGTTTGAACCCACCACCGCCGAGGGCTGTGCTGACCTGCAAAACCTGGTGTCCTCCCTCTGCTCGGCGGGCTCGACCTTGTGGGTCGGGACAATGGGCGCTGGGCTTTACTCCATTCGGGGTCAGCGCGCGCAGCACTACACCAGCGCCAACGGCCTAGCGGACGACACCATCCTGGCGCTGGCCGCCGAACCGGAGGACACCGTGTGGGTTGGCACGAGCTCAGGTTTCCTCCACCGGTTGACCCGGGGCCGGATGACCCGTTTCGGCACGGAGGCGGGCTTGCCCGGGCAACCGATCACGGCGCTGCTGCCGGCACGCAAGGGCGGAATATGGGTGGGGACCGACGGTGGGGCGCTCCTGCGATGTGAACAAGGGCGCGGTCGGCGGTTGGAAGGCACTCAAGTCCTGGCGGGCCAGGCCATCCGAACGCTATGTGAAGTGCCCTCCGGCCATTTGTGGGTTGGCACCGCGGGCGGCCAACTGGCCTGCTTGTCGGATGGCCAATGCCGGTCATGGACAGCGGGGCTGCGCTCGGCGGAGGGCGCCGTTACGGGGATTCTCGCCGGTGAAGACGGTGACCTCTGGTTCGCTGCGGGCAGAGGCATCTATCGCGTCTCAGCGAGGGAAGCCAAGCAATGGCTTGCAGGTGAGCAGACGCTTCGGCCCCAGTTGTTCTTCGAGACGGAGGCCCCGGCTAACGCCGCTTTGGCTCAGGGCTGGCCGCGCGCCTTGAGCTCACCGGACGGAAGGTTTTGGTTTGCAACTGCGGCCGGCGTCGTGGCATTTGACCCGCGCGGGTCGGAGCCGCAGCCAGCCCCTCCGCCCGTGCGCCTGGAAGCAGTCCTGGTGAATGACCAACCCCTCAACCTCGCCGCGCTGAACACCCCGGGGCGGCGGGTGGGGGTCCAGCGCGCGGTTGGCTCAGACGATGCAGGGGTGATCCTGCGCTTGCCTTCGAACCTGCGCTCGTTGGAGGTGCAGTTTACAGCTTTTTGCCTCGAGGCACCGGAGCGAGTCCGTTTCCGACACAGGCTGGAAGGATTCGAGGCGGATTGGATCGAGAGCACCGGCGAACGCCGCGTCCGTTACGGACAGCTTGCTAACGGTTCCTATCGCTTTCGGGTGACAGCCTGCAATGCAGCGGGCGTTTGGAACGAGGACGGGGCCGGGTTCGCCTTTGTGATCCCAGCTCCCGCCTGGCGGGCGTGGTGGGCTCTGGCATTGTACGGGATTGCCGCCACGGGAGTGGTCGCCGGCACGGCCCGCGTGGTGTCCTACCGCCGCTTGCGCCGCCGCCTCGCGAAGCTGGCCCAGGAACAAGCGATGCAGCGGGAGCGCATGCGCATCGCCCAGGACATGCACGATGAAATCGGTTCCAAGCTGACCAAGATTTCGTTCATCAGCGAGCGCGCCAAGGGTGAATTGCTGGACCAGGAGCCAGTGGCAGGAAGGCTTGATGCCATCGCCGATACCTCGCGCGAGCTGCTCCTGTCGCTCGATGAAATCGTCTGGGCGGTCAACCCGCACAATGACACCCTCGAGCACCTGGCGGCTTACTTGGGGCAGTATGTGACCGAGTATTTGCAGAACACGAACGTCGAGTGCGAGCTGCATATCCCCCGCAACCTGCCGCACTGGCCGCTTTCGGCCGAGACCCGCCACAACCTCTTCCTGGCGTTCGAGGAGATCGTCAACAACGCCCTCAAGCATGGGGGTGCCTCCCGGGTGCGCGTGGACATGGTTGCCGGGCCTTCACGCTTTGAGATTGCTGTCACCGACAACGGCCGCGGTTTCGATTCGGCTGAGGGCGAGCGGGCCGGGGCGGCTGGGGCCGCCGGCCGCACCAAAAAACGGGGCGGCAACGGCCTCTGGAACATGCGCAAGCGCCTGGAAGATATCGGCGGCCAATGCGCCATTTCGAGCCGGCCAGGAGAGGGCGCCACCGTCCGGCTCAGCGTTCCTCTTGGCGTCGAAGCTCCACTTAAATTGTGAGCAAGTTGATCAAGGTCGCGATCGTGGATGACGAGGCGGATCTGCGGGAGAACATTGCCGGCTTCGTGGACAGCTCGCGGGGGTTCCGTTGCGTGAGCGCTTATGCCAGCGCGGAAGAGGCACTGGCGGGCCTTCCTCAGGATCAGCCGGACGTGGTGCTGATGGACATCAACCTGGGGGGGATGAGCGGCATCGAGTGCGTGCGCCTGCTCAAGCCACGCCTGGCTGCCACCCAAATCGTCATGCTGACCGTCTTCGATGACACGGATAGGATTTTCAGCGCGCTGGCCGCCGGGGCGAGCGGTTATTTGCTGAAACGGCTGGCGCCGGCCAAGCTGCTGGAGGCCATCCGTGAAGTTCATGAAGGCGGCTCGCCCATGTCGGCGCCCATTGCCCGCAAGGTGGTTCAGTCCCTGCAAAAAGAGCCTCCCGGGCCGGATGATAGCGCCGAGCTCTCTCCGCGCGAGCGCGAGGTTCTCCACGGGTTGGCGGAGGGCCAGGTGTATAAGCAGATTGCCGATCGCCTCGGGGTCAGCATCCATACGGTCCGTAATTATATCCGGCGGATCTATGAGAAGCTGCACGTCCGATCCCGGACCGAGGCGGTGGCCAAGTTCCTGACGCGCTAGGGTTGTGGCCACTTTATGCCACGTGACAAGGGTGGCCCAGTGACCAGAATGCCCTCAATGCAATCGAGCACCACGGGATCGACAGGAAGAAATGCGGTGACGACCCTCTGCGCGGGAACATTTCTGGACTGGGGCGGCCCACGCATTGTGGGCGCGGTCATGCTGGCATGCCTGGCACCGCTCGCACGAGGTGGGGAGGCGGGCGCGGGTGAATCCGCTCCGTGGCACCAGGCGGTCGCGCCCCTGATGACCCGCTGGGCCGCCGAGGTTTCACCTACCAATGCGTTGCCCGAATACCCGCGACCGCAACTGGTGCGGCCGGAATGGCTCAATCTCAACGGGCTTTGGGACTATGCCATTACTCCCGCCGCGACGGATAACGCCCCAGCCTTCGAGGGCCAGATACTGGTGCCTTTCCCTGTTGAATCGGCCCTCTCGGGCGTGATGCGGCGGCTGGACGAAAAAAGCAAGCTGTGGTACCGCCGCCGTTTCACGCTCCCCTCTCCCTGGACGGGGCGGCGCGTTCGTCTTCACTTTGGGGCGGTCGATTGGCAGGCGCGAGTGCTGGTGAATGGGAAAGAGATAGGCCAGCACCGCGGCGGATACGACGATTTCAGCTTTGAGGTGACTGATAGTCTCAATAGCACCGGCCAACAGGAGCTGATCGTGGCGGTGACCGATCCGACGGAGGGGGATCAGCCGCGAGGAAAGCAATCGCGCAAGCCTGAAGGCATCTTTTACACTCCTTGCTCCGGCATCTGGCAAACCGTGTGGCTTGAGCCAGTGCCGGAAACCTGCATTGATGAGCTGAGCCTGGTTCCGGATCTGGACGCTTCGGCGCTGCGGCTGAGAGTTGGCGTCAACAGCCTGGACGAATCTGTCCGCGTCGAAGCCATTGCCTCATCCTCAAGCCGTGAAGTGGGGCACGTGACGGGGCTGGCTAACCAAGAACTGCGCTTGGCGCTTCCCTCGCCTCACCTGTGGTCACCGGACGACCCGTTTCTGTACGACCTGCGGATCACGCTCAAGCAGGGCGAACGGGTGTGCGAGACCGTGACCAGCTATTTTGGGATGCGCAAGATTGGCCTGCGCAAGGACGGGGATGGCGTCACCCGGATCGCGCTCAACGATCGGGTGCTCTTCCAGGTGGGGACGCTGGATCAGGGCTTCTGGCCGGACGGCATTTACACCGCTCCTACGGATGCCGCGCTGCGCTACGACATCGAATTCCTCAAGCAAGCCGGCTTTAATCTTGCCCGCAAACACGTCAAGGTGGAACCGGATCGCTGGTACTATTGGTGCGACAAGCTGGGCCTGCTGGTCTGGCAGGACATGCCCAGCGCCAACAACAGCACGCCGGAAGGACGCACGCGCTTCGAAGCCGAGCTGCAGCGCATGCTGGAAGGCCGCCGCAACCATCCTTCGATCATCCTCTGGATCCTTTTCAACGAGGGCTGGGGCCAATATGACACCGAACGGCTGACGCAGTGGCTCAAGGCGCTCGACCCTTCGCGCCTGGTGACCGACGCCAGCGGTTGGACCGATAAGCGCGTGGGCGACATCATAGACCGCCACAGCTACCCGGGCCCTGAATCCCCCTCGCCGGAAGCTGAGCGGGCGGCGGTGCTCGGCGAATTTGGCGGCCTCGGCCTGGGAGTGGACGAGCATACGTGGTCGAAACGCTTTTGGGGGTACCAGTCGATGAAGGATCGCCAGGCACTAACCGACCGTTATTCCTCGCTACTGGGGCGCTTATGGACTTTGAAGGACTCGGGCGGTCTCAGCGCCGCCGTGTACACTCAAACGACCGACGTGGAAACCGAGTGCAACGGATTGATGACGTACGACCGGGCAGTGTGCAAACTCGACTTGCCGCAGGTGCGGGCCGCTAATCGTGGCGAAAGCCGGGAGCACCGCTTTCGTGTCATTGTCTCGGACGCGCTCTATGGCCGTCCCAGTTGGCGTTACACTACGGAGAAGCCAGACGCGGCATGGTTCAGGCCCGGCTTCAATGCCTCCGGTTGGAAAGAGGGCGCTGCCGGCTTCGGCACCGACCAGACCCCTGGCGCGCTGGTTCACACCGTCTGGAACAGTGACGACATCTACCTGCGCCGGGAATTCGTGCTCAACCACGAGGACCTAAGCAAGGCCCGGCTCCAGCTCCATCACGACGAGGACGTGGAGATTTACCTTAACGGTGTTCTGGCGGGCACCGCTGCGGGTTTTGTTACGGAATATTATGAGATGGACATCAGCCCCGAGGCGGCGGCAACGCTAAAGAGCGGAGTCAACCTGCTGGCGGTTCATTGTCATCAAACCACGGGCGGCCAGTATATTGATGTTGGCATCGTCGCGCCCCCACTCGCCGGGACGGCGGCGCTCCGCAAGTGATTTGCCGTTGTTCGGACATATTGCCGGTCTGGATGGCCCACTCGACGGCATCCTGGCCGAATTTCTCCTCGGAGCAAAGCTCCAGGACGTGCAACAGGTATTGTTTCATGGAGCCCCACCGACGCAATCTTCCCCGGATCGAGCGGCGGCACGCCGGTCAGGATGCGGCCGCGAAAGGTCGGCACGAAGTCCTTGAACGCCAGCCGGTGTTCCTCCCATTCGCCGCGCTTCGTCAAGAAGGCGCACTGGTAAAGCGGCGCGTCGAATCCTGTTTCCGTGCGCGCGGTGAATTTGTAACGGCGTCCGTCCCCGCGCACCCGGATGACGAAGCATCCGCAGCCCGTCAGGTCGTGGCGAGCGGGCGACGACCAGACAGAAGCAAACCCGCCGTTGTTTTCCAGCGATACCACGCCGCTGAAGATCGCGCCGCCGTTGGTGAGAATCTGGAAACGGCTGGTGGACACACCGCCCATCACATCATCGTTGACGATCTGCCAGGCAGATGTGTTGGTCGAAGCTCGAAAATCAAAGAGAATCCGTTCAGAAGCAGCGTGAGTGTTCATGGAAAAGGCGAGGCTCATCAGCCCGAGGGCAGCGACGTGGCCGAGGGAAATTGCAGCGTGGGTAGTCATCCGGGGTTGGGTAAGTTCAGGAGTTCAGCCGCCAAACTGCGAAATTCAGCGCAGCCGCAAAGCTGACCCACGCAAGGTAGGGGGCGAGCAGCCACGCGGCGGCACGGCTGAGCGGCCGGAAGGCGGCGAGCGTGGCGGCAATCAAAAGCCAGAGCGACACGATTTCTGCGCAGGCAAAGCCCAACTGGTGCAGGCCGAAAAACAGCGGTGTCCACGCCGCGTTTAAGACAAGCTGCGCGAGGAACAACGCCAGCGGAATCCGGCGCGCAGCGAAGCCGCCGCGTTTCCAGACCAGCCATGCCGCCACGGCCATCATGGCATAAAGCGTGGTCCACACCGGGCCAAAAATCCAGGCGGGCGGGTTCCAGGATGGCTTTTTCAGCATCGCGTACCAATCGCCCGGCATGAACACCGCGCCGAGCGATGCGGCCAGAAAACACGCCGCCAGCCACCCGACCAGACTGAGGGCGAGGCGGAGGTCAAAACGAAACCAGCCAAGACGCGAGTTTTGATTCATGGGACCAAACGCGCGCTTGCCGACAAGGCCGCGCGGAGTTTGCGCAACGCAAGCTCCTTGGCTTTGGCTTCCACTTCGACGGTCAGGCGTAACTTCAGCCAGCCCAGCGGGAAATCCTTTGGATCAAGCGAAGCTTTCACTGCGTGGCGAGCGTGTGGGCACGGTCGGCCAGCGCACGATTAATCGCGGCACACAAATCCTGAACGGCCTCCGGGCTGGCGTAACCGATGGCGCGCTTGAGGATTTGGCCGTGCCCGTCCAAGACGAGAACGTTGGCTCTATCCGGCACATAGGTGAAGGCTTTCACCGCCTCGCCCGACCAGTCCATCATGACGGGGTAGGTTTGAGACTTTCGAAATCTCATTCGAACCATGCTCCGGAGCGGTCGCGGCACGGAGGACACATCCGCGAGGCCGCGAATATTAATGCGCTTGCCGAACCGTTGCTTGAGCGGCGCGATCCAGCCGGCGATTTGTTCCGAACCCTTCTTGTCAGCGATGGTCAGCACCGTGACGTTGGTGGCAGGAAACGAAAGTGTCTGCGGCGCGTCGAACTGATCGTGCAGTTCAATCGACGACGGAGCGTTGGTTGGCGTGATGGATGGTTCGGAGACCGGCGCGGCGCTCACGCCGATTGCCAGCGTTGAGAGTAGTGAAAGAATGCGCTTCATGCGGCTTTGACTGGTTGTGCGACGGAATAACTGCGGCCTTTCCAGACCGACGGCCTGCCGGCGAGGTGACCAACGAGAGCGTGCCACTGAATCGCAAGCAGCGCCAGCACGCCCAATGGATGCAGCAGCGCGCCGCCGACAGGTTGACGGAAAAGGCGGACGGCCAGGAATCGCGGCAGGCAGGCCAAGCCGGCGGCGAGCGCGGCGAGCGCCAAGCCGGACGACGACAGCCTCGGAGCGAATGCGAGCAGGACAAACGGCAACACCTGGCCGCCAAGCAGCAGCGCGGTCATGGGCAGGATGGCGCCGGGAGCGGCGAGGCCTTCCGTGGCGTTCTTGCCCAGTCCGCGCCAGGTGTCCGCGTTGGTGTGGTACATCCGGCAGGTCGCGAGGTCGGTGGCGTCGAACAAGTCCGTAGCCAATCCCGCCTGACGGAAGACGCGCGGGAGCTTGATGCCGTCGTGCAGGGAGTCGCGGAGCATTGCGTGCCCGCCGCATTGTTGATAGGCGTCGCCGCGGGCGATGAATAGCTGTCCGCAACCGGCAGAGAGCGAAGGCCAACGCGTTCGGCGCATCGCGCGCATCGGGAGGAAGCCCAGCAGAATGAAATGAATCAGCGGAATGAGCAGACGCTCGCTCAGCGTGCCAAGTTCCTGGCGCGGCACGCCGCTGGCCAGGGAGGCGCCGCGGCGCTCCATGAAATCGGCCATCCGCTCGAGAGCATCTGGCGCGAGCCGCACGTCGGCATCTATGAACACCAGCAGCGGATGCCGAGCATGCTTCGTCAGGACGAAACAGGCGTGCTGTTTGCCGCACCAGCCGGCGGGCAGCGCGGGCGCGGATTCGAGGCGAAGCCGGTCATCCCCTCGCGCGAGCTCGCTGACAATTGCGGCAGTGCGGTCGTTGGAATGATCGTCCAGGACGACGATTTCAAAGTCGCAGCCGCCATTGGCGAGCACGGCTTGGAGCGTCGCGCGAATGTTCTGCTCTTCGTTGCGGGCGGGAATGAGAACGCTGACAGAATTTGCGGCCTGGGACTTGCGATTCGCAATTGGGCGATAGACGAGCAGGTTCAGCAAGAACAAGCCGGCGGGGATGCCCGCAAAAACCAACGCCATCAAAGCAAGAAGGTCCAGGTTCATTTGCGGCCGTG
>DATKNZ010000337.1:0-7675 GCA_035541055.1 Candidatus Acidiferrum sp.
GCGCGAGCTGATCCGATTGACACAGTCACAGCTTGGCCCACGGGCCTTCCTGGTGCTCCTGGCGGCGCCCAAGGCCGAGTCCTATTACCCACGAATTGGCTTCGAGCCGCACCACTCCGCTTGGCTTCTCCGCGCCGGCAAGCCCCTGAACCATCCGGCAGGAGCCGAACGCCAAGCCAGTGCAGGCCCAAGTCCGGAAGCGGTAAGCCTCTGAGCCAGGCTCACTTACAAATATGTCACTCGGCTTGCGCCACATTGCCTGCATTCGCCGGCCGAGGCCCGCCATGCCCAACCGCTCCCGCCCGGCTAACTGGATTCGCAAGTTCCTGTCTATATGTAAGTTGTGCATTTCAGCCCGCCAGCAACATACCGTGTCGCCTGCCCAGCCCCTCCCATACTCCTCCAGGGCCTCACCGGAGTACCTCTGATAGCCTATCAGAGGTACTCCGGTGAGGCCCTGGAGAGGTATGGGAGGGCATCCGGGAGAGCGCTGGCGGGAGGACGCGGTTGCGGAGGGCGGGATTACCCCATGTAAAATGCGGTTTACGAGCGTGGGGAGGTGGGCAATCTTGGCGCGATGCGAATACCGGTTGGGCTGGTGCTGCTGTTGGGCTGGGGGATGGCTGCGACCAGGGCATGGGCGGGGGGCAGCGGGCTCAATGTCATCGTGGTGGTTAACCAGAACAGCACGAACTCGGTGCAGCTCGGCAACGATTACTGCGAGCTGCGCGGGGTGCCGCCACAGAACCTGTTTCGCATGACAAACTGGACGGGGGGCTCGGTGGACTGGGGGACGGACCAGTTTCAATCGGCGCTGCTGAACCCGTTGCTGGGCATGATTGCCGCGCGGGGGCTGACGACGCAGGCGCAGTTCGTAGTGCTCTCGATGGATATTCCTTACCGGGTCGGGGATGGCACGAGCTCGAACAGCACGACGTCGGCGCTGTTCTACGGGTTCAAGCCCTATGTGGCTCCGCCAGTGCCCTGCCTGCCGCCGGCCTGTTCGTTGCCCGACGCGGCATCGAACAGCTACGCTTTCAGCGAGATGCCGTTCGAGGACGCCCCGCCGGATACTGCCGCCACCAACGCGTTTCTGACGATGATGCTGACGGCCAGTAACCTGACGACCGCGGAGGGTATCCTGCGCCGGGGGGTGGCGAGCGACAGCACATTCCCGACGCAAACGGTGTACCTGGAGCAGACCAGCGACCCGGCCCGCAATGTGCGCTTCGTGGAATTCGATAATGCCATTATGGACACCCGTATTCGGGGCGATAATTCGCTGGTGTGGATTGTGTCGGATACGACCTCCTACACGAATCTGCTGGGGCTGCTGACCGGGCTGGCGAACTTGTCGCTGCCGGTGAATGCGTTTGTGTCGGGGGCGATAGGGGACAGCCTCACTTCGTACGCCGGGATGCTTTTCGAGAACAGCGGGCAGACGAGCCTGCTGGCGTTTCTGAATGCCGGGGCTTCGGGGAGCTACGGGACCATCCAGGAGCCCTGCAATTATCTGCAGAAGTTCCCGAACCCGCTGGATTACTTTTACCAGGATCGCGGGTTTTGCCTGGCGGAGGCCTACTACCAGAGCGTGCTGGACCCGTTTCAGGGGCTGATGGCGGGGGAGCCTCTGTCGGCGCCTTTTGCGCGCCGGGGCGCGAGTGACTGGAGCACCCTGTCGGACGCGACGGTGCTCTCCGGCACGGTCACGCTCTCGCCGGCCTTCGCGGCGGCCGCCACCAACCTGCCGCTCGGGCGGGTGGACCTGTTTGTGGACGGCACGTTCAGCCGGACGGTGACCAACCTGCCGCCTTCGGAGGGTAATGTGATGTCCGTGACGCTGAACGGGTTTACGGTGGACTACAGCGTTCCGGCAGGCGCGAGCGTGGCTTCGGCGGCCAGTGGCCTGGCGGACGCGTTGAACGCGCAGACGAACGCGACGCAAGTGCTGGCGCTGGATGCTGGAGATCGGATCGAGTTGCAGTCGTTGAGTCTAACGGCGCCGGGGAGCAGCGTGAGTTTGAGCGCGGGCACGAGTGCCGGGACGGCGGGACAGTTGACGACCTGGCTGAGCCCGGCGCGGCCTACGTTCCTCGACACGAGCGCGACCGGTTACCTGGGGGTGCTGGTGAGCAATAGCCCAGCGGCGGGGGATTGGGTGGAGTTGACCTTTACCAAGACGAACGGGGCGCAGGTGGTGGTGGCCGTGACGAACACGACCTCGGGCACGAGCGTTGCGGAGTTCACGCAGGGGCTGGTGAACGCGGTGAACGCGACGACTGCTCTACAAGGGCCGGACGGCGCGCTGGCTTCTGACTTTGCGGATGATACTTACTGCGGGCAAATTGCGGCGCAGTTCACGCTGTATGCGCGCTCGCCGGGGCTGGCGGCGTCGCAACTGGAGGTGACGATTGCCTCGTCGGCCAACCTGGTCGTGACGCCTTCGGGCACGAGCCGCTTGCAGGACAACATCAATGACCTGCGGCCACGGAACCATTTGTATGTCAGCTCGGGAGCGTTCTCATTGCCCGCCGGTTTCGTGTTGGATACGACGCAGTTCGCCGACGGCTGGCACGAGCTGACGGCGGTGGCGTACGAAGGGACGAGCGTGCGCACGCAGATGCCGGTGTCGCATAACGTGCAGTTCCGGAACACAAGCCTCTCGGCCAGCTTCGCGGCATTGCTGGCGGGCACGAATGCCACGGTTGCGATGCCGCTGCGGTTTTCCGTTGCCGCGAGCACGGGCGGGATTTCGAGCATCGAGTTGTTCAGCACGGGCGGGGCGATTGGTGTGGTCTCGAATGAGCAGACGGCGGTGTTTACCGCGCCGTCAGCGCTGCTGGGATTGGGGCTGCATCCGTTTTATGCCGTGGTGACGGACACGGCGGGAGATCGCTACCAGACGCAGACCTTATGGATACGGCTGGTGCCGTCATTCACGTTGAGCATTTCGCGTTCGCCGCTGGAGCTGTCGTGGGCGGCGATTCCGGGGCAGAGCTATGAGGTGCTGGCGACGACGAATATCACGGCTCCGTTCGAGCCCGTGGCGACAGTGGTTGCTAGTAACTCGGTGGCGCAGTGGCCCATTACGGCGCCGGGGGGAGGAGTGGCGTTTTACCGGGTGCAGCTTGGGCCGTAGGGGCGCAACGTGGCACCACCCCTCACGGCAGCGCTCTCCCCATCGGATGGGGAGAGGGAGCAGCGCAGGCAGGGATTGCCCGCGTGGCAGGGGCGCGGGCGAGGATGGCGGGACCGGGAATAGCCAATAGCCAATAGCCGATAGCCAATAGCCGCTGCGCTGCCAGTCCATAGCCGATGCGCTGCCAATCGATAGCCGATGCGCTGGCAGTCCATAGCCGGTGCGCTGGCAGTCCATAGCCGGTGCGCTAGCGAAATGCAGACCAGGGATTGATTGGTTCAATGCCTCGAACCGGCAACGGCTCGTAAATCGTACGCCAGTCGTCTAAAGCTGCGCAGATTCTCTGCGCCGCGCCGTGTAGCCGGATTGGCTATTGGCTATTGGCTATCGGCTATCCTCAATCTCGGCGGGTCTGCCGCGCTGGGAAATGTCCGGCGTCACGCGTGTGGGCTTTTGCCCTCGAGCTGCTTGCGGTACTGCTTGAGGGAGCTGATAAGGCCCTGCACCTGGTTGTTGGACGGGTCGGCCTTTGCGCAGGTCTCGGCCACCATGATCGCGTCGTCCATCCGGTGCTGTTGGATGAGCAACTGCACATAGCGGAACACCGCTTCCGGGCTGGTCGGGCACAGGGCCCAGGCCTGACGGAAGGCGAAGTCGGCTTCATTGGCCACGCGTTCGTATTCCGCAGGGGTTTTGGGGCGAAAATCCGCGGCACTCGGGTTGGTCAGGCGCCAGGCGTAGAGGCCGCCAATCGAGGAGCGGAGCTTGGAAAAGGTGTGCTGCGCATAGCTGTTCTGGATGAACAGCGGATCGCCGGTGAAGCCCTTCAGGTCATGCCGCACATAGACCCGCTCGATGAAGTCGGCCAACTCGCGCACAGTCGTCTTATCCTTTACCCCATCGCCCAGCATGTCCCCTACGAGCTTGCTCCAGTAATCGTGGTCCTTCGCGAGTGTGTCTTCGGGCAGTTGCGTGAGCGACTCGCGGTTGATCTTCATGATGAGCCCATGCGGCTCCAGGTGGGGATACATCCAATCCAAGGGGAAGCTCTCCTCGACATAGAATTCGCGCTCGGGGTTGCGGTCGAAGGTTAGCTTGCTCAGGAGGCCGTTGATCATCATCACGCCGACCTGGCCCTGCACCGTCGTCTTGCCGGCGACCGTTTTGAGGTCTTCGCCGGGCATGAGCTTGTGTTCGGCGAGGCGGCGTTGGGCGTCGGCGAGATACTCGTCATAGCATTGTTTCGAGTCTTCGTCAGTCGGGGTATGAATCTTGCCTCCGTACATGGAGCGAACGTAGGCGAGATAATTGGAGTCGGTGAGGGCGTTCTGGGTGAGGGTGAAGAAGGGGTCGCCGTCAACCTGGGATTTGGAAAAGGCGGTCGGGATGCCGCGGCCGGGGTCGGTGCCGCCGAAATAGATGCTACCGGGTGGGATGGAGTTGATGATGCCGTCGGCGAGGATTTGGGTGTACTTGGGCTCGCATCCGGCGAGCGTGTCGTAAGCCAATTCCAACTCGAGCAGCGGCTGCCAATAAGGTGCGCTGCAGTATTTGTTGGGTGCGTTGCTGCGGACGCCGGGGCCGGTGGCGCCCTGGCGGCAAACGCGGTAGAGGTTAGTGAACTTCTGCCAGTCACCCTGGGTGGCGGCCTGGAAGAGCGGCTCGAGTTCCTTGGGGATGCTCTCGTCTGCCTTGGAAGCCAGCTCGCGCGACTGCTTCTCCTTGGACTGGGCAAAGGATTTGATTTCGGCGACCTGTTGTTGGCGGAGAGGCGAGGTATCCGCCGGGCTGCGGGGGGCGCGGGAGCAGCTCTCACCTACGATCAGCGCGAGCGCGAGCATGAGGACCAGGAGCGCCAAGGCGGTGGCGGGTCGAAGCTGTCGTGCGCGGGCGGGGTCGATGATGGCGGCGATGCGATGGCGAATCCGCGGGGAGCGGGCGATGGCGATGCCGGCCAGGGCGGGCGCGCGCCGGAAACTGCGGGCGATGTCCAGGAGGTGCGATGCGTAGTCGGAGGCGCGGCAGCCGCTGTGCAGGACGAGGTCGTCGCAGGCCTGCTCGCGCTCGATGCACATGCGGCGGGCGGCCAGCCAGACCAGGGGGTTGGGCCAGTAGAGCGCGCAGACGACGCGGACAAGGGCCTGGGTGAGGCAGTCGCGGCGCTTGATGTGGGCCAGTTCGTGCAGGAGCACGACGCGGCAGCGCTCGGCCGGCCATTGCGCGGCTTCGGCCGGCAGGAGCACGACGGGCCGGCGCCAGCCCCAGGTTAGCGGCATGGAGCTGCCGCTGGATTGAAGGAGCCGGACGGGGCGGCGCAGGCCAAGCCGTTCGCAGGCTTCGGTCAGGAGGGAATTCCAGCGGGGATCATCCAGGGGGCTGACGGCTCGCACGAGGCGGAAGAGGCGCACCTGGGCCAGCGCAATCGTGGCGAGCCCGAGCGCGGCGCCGGCGAACCAGACCGCGCCTGCCAGCACCGCCCAATCGGCGCTGAACCTGGCTGCGAAGCGGCGGCTGCCCTCGACGCGGGCGCTGCCGTTGCCGTCGTGTGGCGTGGCTGGTTGTATGGGGAGTGGTCGCAGGTTCTGCTCGCCCCCGGAGGCGCGAGTGAGGGCCAGGGCAACCTGGTTGCCGGAGGTGATGTCGGCGGAAACTGACCAGATTGGCCGCTGCCAGGGGCGCGGCACGGCCGCCAGCACAAGCAGGCAGGGCAGGCTGGCCATCGCCACGAGCCAGACCCAGTGCCGCGCCGCGGCTGCGGCGCGCCGGAGGGACCAGCACAGAGTGGCCGCCAGCGCCAGCACGACGAGGCTTTTGAGCCAGGCATCCAGCACGAGGGCTGGGACTGTCGAATGCAGAAGGCCGTTTGAGATGGTGTGAAGGAGTGGGTTCATTTTGGACGATGCAGGTTAACGGCCCTCCTTGCGGGCCTGGTCAATCATCTGTTGGAGCTGGTGCAGTTCGGAGTCGGGCAGGCGCGTGTCGGCGCTCTCGAGCAGGGCCGCCATAGCCTGAGTCACTGAGCCTTGGAAGAAGGTGGAGACAACACGCCGCAAGGCCGAGCGCCGGGCGGTTTCGCGGGAGGCGCGCGGCAGGTAGATGTAGCGGGCGCCCTCGCGGCGATGCTTGACGTGGCCTTTGTCTTCCATGATGCGCAGCAAGGCGCGGACGGCGGAGTAGCTCGGGGGGTCGGGCAGGGCGTCCTGGACTTCGGCGGCGGTGGCGCGCCCGCGCTGGTGGAGGGCATCCAGTATCTGGCGCTCGCGGCGGCTGAGATGGTATTCGGCACTCACAGTTAATGTGCTAAAAGATTAGCACTGTGGCGCAGGCCGTCAACAGGGAAATGCTAAAAAAGTAGCAGGGGGGTGGGGAAGGGGGAGGTCCGAATGCCGAAGGCCGAAAGCCAGTTGCAAAAGACTTGGATAACGGCAGAGAAGGCAAAGAGCACAGTGCGGCAGAGCCACGACCGGCGCCGGGAGATCGAGAATAGCCGATAGGCAATAGCCAATAGCCAATGCGAGGAACCGGGACTGGGCAGGGATCCTGCGCAGGCTGAGAGGATTGGCACAGATAGTGAGCCGGACATACAGGCCAATGGGTTCCCCATTGCTTTCTCTGCACTGCCGACCGCGCAAATCCCCAGCGGCCGCACAGGTTCTCTGCCCCGTGCCGTCAGGTTGGATTGGCTATGGGCTATTGGCTATTGGCTATTCCCCAGCCGGGCTCAACGGCGTGACCGGCTTCCGGCGCAGGCGGGCTGAGGCGTTGGGCGAATTCGCGCAAGGCCTCGAGGTCCGCGCCGAGATTGGCGATCTCGAATGGGTGGGTCTGGGCGGCGGTTCGGGTGAGCACCCAGGCGGCGAGAGGCTCGGCGTCTCCGTCGAAGACGGCTGCCAGGCGCGTTGGCAACTCCTGCATTTGCGGCGCAGGAACATGTTGGCCAGGAATGGCAGTTACATCGCCGAGGCGGCCGGAGGACCAGCCTTCGGGCATTCCTGCCAGGCCGCGGTCGGGGTGGAGAGCGCGCCAGCAGAGCCGGGCCAGAAGGGCGCGCACGTGGAGCGCGCCGGCGCCCATGGGACCGTAGAATGCCCAGCCTGGCTCGACGACAGTGGAGACGGCCAGTTCGAGGTGGTCCGCTGTGCCGCGCCAGGCGACGAAGCGCCTTGGGCCGGGCCATGTGCCAGCGCGGTTGAACGGAGGCTGGAGTTCACGCAGCAGCTCGGTTTCTTTCCCCAGCGCGGCTGATTCGTCGGGGCACTCGTGCAGTTCGATGCGGGCGACGTTTTGCAGCAGGCGCAAGTGGCGGTGGGGCAGGCGGTCGGGATTGGCCACACGATAGGCGGCAAGGCGCCGGCGGATGCTTTTGGCTTTGCCGACGTAGAGCACGCGGTCCGTGGCGTCGCGCATGAGATAGACCCCTGCGCCCTCGGGCGCTTGCCGGAAGAAGGCGGCTCCCAGCCGCTCGACCAGCGGTCGAGGATCGGGGAAGAGCAGCAGTTGGGACATCTCTAGACTGTGCTACACGAGGGCCATGCG
>DATKNZ010000338.1:0-11248 GCA_035541055.1 Candidatus Acidiferrum sp.
GGAACTCGGCAAAGTTCTCGTGCAGCCAGTGGTCGTCGGGCGCGCGGCGAAGGGCGTCGAGGAAATCTGCGCGGGCCTGGGCGGCGGCGGCCCGGCTCATCCGCCGCTGGCAGGCGGTGGCCTGGGCCTGCAAGGCGGCCAGGCGGCGCTCGTTATTGCTCTGGGCGTTGAATGGCGGGCGGTGTAGCCGGTTCATGACGGTCATGATCACCGCGCAGCGGTTCCAGTCGCTCAGGCCCAGCCGCTTCTCGCAGGTCTCCTGCGTCGGCCAGGGGCCCGCGGCCAGGCTGCGGATGCTCGGCGGCAGAAGCCGTTCGGCCTCCTGCGCCCAGGCCAGGCCAAGGCGGTAGTTGCCGTCGAAGTTGAAGTGCACATGCTCGTAGAACAACTCCTCGCCGGGGATGCCCGACGCATTGCCGGCGGGCATGGCGGCGGCGTCATAGAGATCGAGCCGCGGGTCGGCGTATTCCCGCGCCGCTTTGCGGATGAGCGCATTGACCTGCGAATCGGCGCGGAAGGGCAAAGCGTCATCGTCGCAGGCAAGCTGGAAGTGCTCGCGCGCGGGTAGGGACGCCTCGCCGAGGGGTCCTTGCTCTGGGACCTGCGGACGCCTCGGCGAGGCGTCCCTACCCGGATAATTCGTCAGCGCCAGCAGGCCTTCGGCCCAGCGGAACTGCGCGTCGGGCACGAGAGGGTCGAGCCGGCACGCCTGCTCGAAGGCCCGTACGGCTTCCGCGGGGCTGCCGTTGGTTGCGGCGCGGCAGCCATCAGCGTAGGCCTTTTCCCAGGCGGACCGGTCGGCCGGCGGCAAGTTGCTGTTGGTAAGCGACACGAAAGGTGGGCAGTCCTTGAGGTTGACCGCGACAGTGTTGAGGATGACGCGGGCACCAGAGTTCAGGCCGGCACGCAGGATGTCGTGAAGGTTCCGGTCGAAGCTGTGATAGACAGCCTGCTTCCTGGGTGAGTCGGGGCGGACGTGGTTGCCGAGGAACATCTTCATGCCGCCCCAGGACTCGGAGGTTGCCGCTTTGCCCCGGGTCTGGCGCGCGAGGGCCATGAGGAGCTGGCCGACCCGCGTTTGCTGGATCGCCAGGCCGAGCCGCACCAGGGCCAGCGGCGGCGCCTGGGCGCCGAACACGGTGACCGCGCCGAAGGGGCCGACCATTTCGTTGTTGCCCATGTAGATGATCCAGAGGTCGCCCTGGCACCGGGCGAGTTCACGCGCGACGGGCAGGATGACGTGCGAGTTGATGGCCGTGGTGGCCACGTTGACGACCTCGAACTTCTGGCCGGGAAAGCGCTCCCGCAGGAGCACCTCCATGTAGCGAGCCGCGCTGTAGGGCGGCTCGAGTTCGCCCCGGGCCGCCGATTCGCCAAGGATGAAGATGCGGTAAGTGTCGGCGGGTTTGCGGGCCTCGATCATGATCGGGTCGGGCCAGCGCGCGAGCTGGGGCGGGAAGTATTGCAGGCTGAAGGTCTCGTTGTTTACGAGGAAGTCGCGCCCGGCGATGCGGACGTGCCGGAAGAACCCGGTGGTGTAGCCGTAGCCCGCCAGCCGCAAGGCGCCCTCGAGCCCAGCCAACAGCAGCAGCGGCAGGAGCACCGCGGCGATGAGGCGGAAGAGCCATTGCCGGCCCCGGGCGAGGTTGCGCTTGGTCCGGCGCGACTTCATGCAATCAGGGGGCCGCTAGTGTGGTGTGTCGGAATCACGGGAACATCCAACATCCAACATCGAACATCCAACATCCAATGGCTGACCCAGTGGCGCTCATTGGATGTTGGATGTTCGATGTTGGATGTTGGATGTTCCCAAAGTTCATGGGGAGCTTCGAGGCACCACATTATTTTCCATTCTCCATCCTCCCGGGTGGCGGGTTTGTGCCACTGTCTTGCCTGGCCCCCAAGGCCTTGGCCTGCGCCAGGTAGGTCTTCGCCGTCTGGTTATCCGGTTCCAGGCGCAGCGTAGCTTCAAATTCGCGCTGCGCTGCCTCGAACTGGTTCTGCTTGGCCAGCATGACACCCAGGTTGAAGTGGCACCGGGGATTGCCAGGCTGCAGGCGCACCGCCTCGGCGAACTCGGCCTTGGCCTCGGGAACCTTGTCGTCGAAAGCATACTCACCGCCCAGTTCGAAGTGAGCCTCCCAGTAGTTGGGGCTGACCTGGATGGACTGGCGCAAGCGCTCGATGGCTTCGGGGCGGCGGTGCAGCTTTTCCAGCGCCTTGCCCATGTCGCAGAGGGCGCGGGGGTCCTGGGGCCGGAGCCGGCGAGCCTGCTCGTAGTCGGCGATGGCGCGCTCGTACTGCTCCCGGCCCGCGTGGACACGGCCGAGGTCCAGCCAGGCCTCGACCATGCTGGGGTGCGCGGCCACGACATCCTCGAGGCAGGATTCGGCCTCGGCCCACTGGCCTTGCAGCATGAGCATCCGGCCGAGCTGGTATAACGAGAGGAAGTCCCGCGGCAGCAGCTCGTGCACGCGCCGCCATTCAGCGGTGGCCGCGGGGAGATCGCCGATGGATTGCAGGAAGCCGGCAAAGTTCTCGTGCAGGTAGTGATCGTCCGGCGCGTGCTGCAGGGCCTCCTGGAATTGCTGCCGCGACCGGTCAGCCCCCGCGGCATTCATCCCGCCACGCAGGGTTGCGAGCGTGGCCTGCACCGAGGCGGTCCGTTGCGCGTTGTTGGGCTGACTGCTCAGAGGCGGCTGCGCATAGCGGCGCAGGACCGATTGCAGCACCAGGCTGCGGTTCCAGTCGGTCAGGCCGAGCAGGTCCTCACAACCGGCCTGTCCCAGCCACTCCGGCTTCGCTCCCGCCGTCAGCGCCGCAGGCAGGGAACGCTCGACCTGCTTCGCCCATGCGAGGCCGAGGCGGTAGCTGCCATCGAAGTTGAAGTGCACGTGCTCGTAAAACGTCTCTTGTCCGCACACGCCGGCCAACTGGTTCGTGCCCAGCGCCGAGGCGGCGTCCAGCAGCACCAGGCCGCGGCCCCTCTGCTTCGCCGCCTCGTCCGCAAGGGCGCCGTTGATCCGCGAGTCGGCCCGGAAAGGCAAGGCGTCGTTGTCGCAGGCACGCTGCAGGTGCTCGCGCGCGGGTAGGGATGCCTCGCCGAGGCGTCCTTCTTCGGGCATCTGTGGACGCCTCGGCGACGCGTCCCTACCGGGGTAGTTCGTCAAAGCCAGCAGGCACGAGGCCCAGCGGAACTGCACGTCGGCATCGCCCGAGTCGAGCCGGGCCATCTGGGCGCAGCTCTCTGCCGCGGCGGCAGGGTTTCCTTGCGACGAGGCGGACGCGGCGTCCGCCTCAAGCCGCTCGAACCGCGCATGGTCGGCGGGCAGCAGGTTGGTGTTGACCATCGAGGCGAAGGGCGGGCAGTCACGCAGATTCACGGCGATGGTGTTGAGGACGATCTTTGCCCCGGCGTCCGTGCCGGCTTGCACGATGTCCTGCAGGTTGCGCCGGAAGCTGCGATACACTCGTTCCTTGCCGGGCGAAACGGGCGCCAGGCGGCTGCCGAGGAACATCTCCATGCCGCCCCAGCTTGCGGGCAAGGCGCGGTTGCCGTGGACGTGGCGCGCCAGGGCCATCAGGAGCTGGCCCACCCGCGTCCGCTGAACGGCCAGGCTGAGCCGAACCAGCGGCAGCGGGGGCGCTTGCACGCCGAAGACGGTTGCCGCGCCGAAGGGGCCGACCATTTCGTTGTTGCCCATGTAGATGATCCACAGGTCGCCCTCGTGCCGGGCGCATTCGCGCGCGATGGGCACGATCACGTGGGAGTTGATCGCGGTGATGGCCGTATTGACGACCTCGAACCGCGCGCCGGGGAAGCGCTCGCGCAGCAGCACTTCCATGAAGCGCCCGGCGCCGTAGGCCGGCTCGGGGTCGCCCATCGCCGCCGATTCGCCGAGGATGAAAATGCGGTACGTGCCCGGCGGCTTATGGGCAGCCATCCGGATGGGGCCGGAGAAGCGCTCCAGTTCGGGCGGGAAGAAGCGCAGGCCGAACTGCTCGTTGTTGACCAGCAGGTCCTGGCCGCCGCTGTGCATGGCCTCGAAGAAGCCCGGATCGTAACCGTAACCCACGAGCCGCAGTGCGCCTTCCAGCAACGCCAGCAATGCCAGCGGCAGGAGGACTGCCGCGATCAGGCGAAAGAGCCAGCGGCGGGCGGGTGACTGGGGGAGCGCGCCGGGTGGCGCGGTGGCGGGCGCGCGATTGCTCGGCGCTCGCCGGGCTTTGGGCGGCTTCGAAGCCGGCTTGTCGGAGCGCGGCTTCAACGGAGCGGGAGGCGCGCCATGCAGGGTGGGGACGCCTCGGCGAGGCGCCCGCCGCGAGCAGGACACGGACGCCTCGGCGAGGCGTCCCTACCCGTGTGGCGGCGTTGGGATCGAAGGCTGGCCGCGCGTTCCTTCACCCGTGCAGGTATTTCACGACCGCCTCGGTGCGGGAGTGGACGTGCAGTTTCTCATAGACCGTACGCACGTAGCTGCGCACCGTATCAATGCTGATCTTCATTCGGTCGGCGATCTCCTTGTAAGCGTAACCCTTGGCCAATTGGTCCAGGAACTCTTTCTCGCCCGGCGTAAGGCGCGACACCGGCGAGTCGCCCTCGGAGGGCCGCGAGAAGTACTGCACGACCCGGCGCGCGAGCTGCGGAGACATCGGCGAGCCGCCGGCGTGGACGTCGTGAATGGCCTCGAGCAGACGCGAAGAGGCCGTGCGCTTGAGCAGGTAGCCGCTCGCGCCCGCCTTCAGGGAGTTGAAGAGGGAGTCGCTGTCCTCATAGACCGTGAGCATGAGGAACTGCACGGCAGGCAGGCTGGACTTCAACTGGCGAACGCATTCCACGCCGTTCATGCCCGGCAGGTTGATGTCCATGAGCACCACGTCCGGTGGGCGGCGCGGGATGTCCTTCAAGGCAGCCTCGCCATCGGCGTAGTCGCCGGCGCACCGAAGGGCGGACGCCCGGCGGACCATGGTGACCAGGCTCGTGCGGATGCCCTCGTCGTCCTCGACAATGGCAACTTTGATCGGCATGTCGTGCGCGAGGCTGGCGCTCATGGGGCTAGGTTGGCATCGCCCGGCGCCGCATCGCAACCGCATGAATATGCGGCGGTCAGGGTGCAAACTCAACTACGGGATGCCGCCTGCCACCGGAGCGCGCCAGTCCTCGGGCGCAGCAGCGTCCAATGTCGGCCCTCTGGGGAATTGCTGCGCCCGAGGACGGGCGCGCTCCCTGCACCCGGAACTGAGGCTGGATGCCTCCGGCTGATTGTGCTAACCGTGCGACGTGACTGGCATCGAATGAACTGGTCTCTGGCCTATCTGGCAAGCGAGTGGATCATCCGCTTCGTGATGCTGGTTTATGTCCCGCAGCGGAGGAGCGCCGCTGCTTCGCGCACCTGGCTGCTGCTCATCTTTCTCCTGCCCTGGCCCGGGCTGCTGCTCTATGCAGTCTTTGGCCGCATTTACGTGCCCCGGCGCCGCATCGAGATGCAGGAGCGGGCTTCGCGCCGAATCCGTGAGGTGCAATCCCAACGCAAGCCGGGAGATTTCGAGGCCGAGCGCCTTTCCTCCACCATCCGGTCACTGATGCACCTGGCTCGGCAGCTTGGCGATTTCGAGGCAGTCTCGGGCAACTCCGTGGAGCTGCTGACCGACTACATGGGCAGCATCAGCCGCCTGGTAGCCGACATAGACGCCGCCCAGGAGAGCGTGCACCTCCTCTATTACATCTTTGAGGCGGACGAAGTGGGTTGGCGCGTCGGGGACGCTTTGACGCGCGCGGCTAAGCGCGGTGTTGAATGCCGGGTGCTCATGGACGCAGTCGGCTCGAAGCGGGGCCTGAGGAAGCTGGCGCCGGCATTGCGCGCGGCGGGAGTCGAGGTTCACGCGGCGCTGGCGGCCGGGTTCTTCCGGCGCAACGCCGCGCGGTTCGACCTGCGCAACCATCGCAAGCTGGCCGTCATAGACAACCGCGTGGGTTACACCGGTTCGCAGAACCTGGTGAACGGGAAGTTTGTAGCGGGCTATCCGAACGAGGAGCTGCAGGCGCGGCTGACGGGCCCCATCGTGGCGCAGTTGCAGGCGGTGTTCCTGGCGGACCATTTCTTCGAGACCGATCAGGTGCCGGCTTACCAGGAGCATTTCCCGGAGCTGGCCCCGACCGGCCACTCGCCTGCGCAACTCCTGCCCAGCGGCCCCGGTTATGGCCACGAAAATGGCCAGGAGTTTCTCGTGGCCTTGCTCTACGCGGCGCGCCAGCGGGTGGTGATTACCACGCCTTATTTCGTGCCGGACGAGCCGGTGCTGCAGGCAATCAGCGCCGCGAGGCTGCGCGGCGTCGAGGTGCACCTGGTCGTCTCCTTGCACGCCAACCAACTCGTCACCCAGTTGGCGCAGCGCTCGTTCTACGAAGCCTTGCTGGAATGCGGCGTCCAGATTCATCGCTATCAGCCGCGGTTTCTGCACGCGAAGCACCTTACGGTGGACGAGGAAATCGCGGTGCTGGGCTCCACGAATATTGACATTCGGTCGTTCGCCCTCAACGCCGAGATCAATCTGGTCGTCTATGACCCTGCCGTGGTTGGCGCGTTGCGGAATGTTCAGAAGCGCTATTTCGAGAACAGCCTGAAGCTGTCCGCCGAGGAGTGGCAGCGGCGGCCATTGATACAGAAGGTATTGCAGAATAGCGCCCGCCTGGCGGACTCGCTTTTGTAGCAGCTCAGGTTACAAACCCGCCCTGCTTATATAATTGCCTGCCGGGCCAACCAGGCGCATCTTCGCCCTTAACAGCAGGACGAGCTATGAAACCAATTCAAAAAGACGAGCTATACAATCACCTTTGCGGGTTCCTGAAGGGCAAGGGGGTCGAACTTAAAGAGGGCAGCTATGCCAAGGGCATACAGAGCGGCTGCTCGCTTCTGGCCGACGCCGTGAACCTGAGCCAGAAGGGCATCAGCCGGGCCAAGGTCCAGATGGACCGCAAGCTCGACCAGATGCGCCAGGCGATTCATGAGATGACGGCTCCCAAGCAGGCGCCGACGCCCCCGCCTCCCAAGGCGCCCAGCAGCAGCCCCAAAGCTCAGGCCAGGCCGCGCAAGGCCAGTCCGCGCAAGAGCGGCAGGAAGTAGGCAATCGCAGGGTAGGGACGCCTCGCCGAGGCGTCCTCTGCGGCCCTGGCACGGACGCCTCGCCGAGGCGTCCCTACCAGCAACAGGCCTCACCGGTTGGTTTGCGGTGCAGGCGCGCTCAGGTCCCGGATCATCCGCGTCCGGGCCACCTCCCAGCTCATCCACAAGACCGCCAGCGCGATGCCTAGCAGCACTGCGGCCAGCACCCACCATCTCCAGGCGTAAGTTCGCCTTGCCTCCGGCTCCTCCGGGTTATTGCCAGCCGCCATGTCACCGCAGGCCGGCCATGACCTGCGCCATTGCCAGCGCTGTCTGGGCTGCCTCGCGGCCTCGGTTGCGTTTCGGATCGAGGCAGCGGGCGCGCGCCTGCTCCTCATTCTCGAGCAGCAGCACCTCGTGGATAACCGGCACCTCGGTTTCCAACTGGATCTCCATCAGCGCACGGCTTACCGCCTCGCCGATGTGGGCGGCGTGGACGGTCTCGCCGCGCAGGATGACGCCGAGGCACAAGATAGCGGCAAACGGCGCATGCTTCGTGAAGCGTGTTCCGTGCGCCGCACGGCGCCGCGCCAGCCGGGCCGCGACGATCGGTATCTCGTAAGCGCCCGGCACGCGGACCAGTTCCACTGCCTTGGCGCCGGCGCGTTCGAATTCCTCGCGGGCGCCCTCCACCATTGAGTCCACGTACCGGCCGTTGTATTGCGAGGCAACGATGGCGAACCGGGCGGAGCCGGCACGGAAGGGCTTGGGCTGGACAGTTTTCAGCACAGGGCCTCCCTCACAGCCAGTGCCCCATCTTCTCCCGCTTCGTCTTCAAATACGTCGCGTTATGCTGGTTGGGCTTAACCCGTATCGGCACCTGTTGCACGATCTCCAGGCCGTACCCGCCAAGCCCCACGATCTTGCGCGGGTTATTGGTCAGCAGACGAATGGTTTTGAGCCCGAGGTCGGCCAGGATCTGGGCGCCGAGGCCGTATTCGCGCAGGTCCATGTCGAAACCCAGCTTGCGGTTCGCCTCGACCGTGTCGTAGCCCTGCTCCTGGAGCTTGTAGGCCTTGATCTTGGCGGGTAGTCCGATACCGCGGCCCTCCTGGCGCATATAGACCACTACGCCGCGCCCAGCCTCCGCCACCTGCCGCATGGCCTGGTGCAACTGCGGGCCGCAATCGCACCGGCGCGAGCCAAACACGTCTCCCGTCAGGCACTCGCTGTGCACGCGCACCAGCACGTTGCGTTTGCCCACCACGTCGCCGAAAACCAAAGCCAGGTGATGCTGCCCGTCCAGCTTCGAGCGATAGAGGTAGAGGTCGAAATCGCCGTAGTCGGTCGGCAGCTTCACCACCTCGATGCGCTCGACCAGCTTCTCTCGCTCGCGGCGGAACTGGATGAGGTCGGCAATGGTGCAGATTTTCAGGCGATGCCTGCGGGCGAAGGCGACCAACTCGGCCAGGCGCGCCATGGAGCCGTCATCGCTCATGATCTCGCAGATCACGCCGATGGGGCGGCCGCCGGCCAGTTGCACAAGGTCAACCGCCGCCTCGGTGTGGCCCGCGCGCTGCAGCACGCCGCCGGGGCGCGCCCGGAGCGGAAACACGTGCCCCGGCTGCACCAGGTCCTCAGGCACGGCGGTGGGCTCCGCCATGATGCGGATGGTCTCGGCACGGTCCCCAGCGCTGATGCCTGTCGTTATGCCGCGCGCCGCGTCTACGCTTACCTGGAAGTCGGTTTTGAACGTCTCCCGGTTCTGCCGCACCATGCGCTCGATGCCGAGCTGCTGGAGGCGTTCGGACGTGGTGGGAGCGCAGATGAGGCCGCGGCCGTACTTGGCCATGAAGTTCACCGCCGCCGGGCTCACGAACTGCGCCGCCATGATCAGGTCGCCCTCGTTCTCGCGGTCGGCGTCGTCCACGACGATTACCATCCGGCCCCGGCGGAGGTCGGCTACGACTGACTCGATGGAGTTGAACCGTTGCTTCATTAAGCGCGCCGAAGCGTATCGGAGCAGCGGCTGATTTCCAGCCTTGAATTGCGCCTGGCCGGCAGCGCCACATCGCTCTTGATTTGTCAACAACCCCAATTAGGTTCCCCCCATGTCCATGCCGGGAACGCTTACTCCAGTGCCCTCCCCAGCGCCGGCCGAGCCTTCGCGGCCCCAGGAGGCCCAGGCCGGCCCGCCCTTCTCGCATCCCGACGACTTTGCGCACCGCCATATCGGGCCGGACGCAGACGCCACCCGGCGGATGCTCGAAGTGCTGGGCTACCCGAGCCTGGATGCCCTGACCCAAGACGCGGTGCCGGCGCAGATTCGCCTGGCGCGCCCGCTACGGCTGCCAGCGGCGCGACCGGAGCACGAGGTACTGGCGGCGCTCAAGGAAATCGCGGCCCGGAACCAGGTCTGCCGCTCGTACATCGGCATGGGTTACTACGATTGCGTGACCCCAGCCGTGCTCCAGCGTAACCTGCTGGAGAATCCAGGCTGGTACACGCCCTACACCCCCTACCAGGCCGAGATTGCGCAGGGCCGCCTCGAAGCCCTGCTCAATTTCCAGACCATGGTCATGGACCTGACCGGGCTGGAAGTGGCCAACGCCTCGTTGCTCGATGAGGCGACCGCCGCTGCCGAAGCCATGACCATGTGCCACGGGCTCAAGGAGGGCAGGAACACCTTCTTCGTTTCGGTGGACTGCCACCCGCAGACCTTAGACGTGGTGCGTACCCGCGCCAAGGCGCTGGGCATCGAGGTAGTGGTCGGCGACCACAGCACCTTCGGCTTCACGGAGCGCGTGTTCGGGGCGCTGGTGCAATATCCGAACACCTATGGCGAGGTGGCGGACTACTCGGGCTTCGTGGAGCGGGCGCACGCCGCCGGCTCGCTGGTGGTCGTGGCTGCGGATTTGCTGAGCCTGACGCTGCTGCGTCCGCCGGGTGAATTCGGGGCAGACATAGCGATGGGCAGCACGCAGCGCTTTGGCGTTCCGATGGGCTACGGCGGGCCGCATGCGGCCTACTTCGCCACTCGGGACGCATTCAAACGGCATGCGCCGGGCCGCATTGTTGGCGTCTCGAAAGACTCGCGGGGCCGGCCCGCCTTGCGATTGGCGCTGCAAACGCGCGAACAGCACATCCGGCGCGAGAAGGCGACCAGCAACATCTGCACGGCGCAGGCATTGCTTGCGAGCATGGCGGCCATGTATGCCTGCTATCATGGCCCGGAGGGGCTGAAGCGGATCGCGCAGCACGTGCACCGCCTGGCGGTGGTGCTCGGGCTCGGATTGCAGAGGCTCGGCTACGAAGTAGGACGGGCGTCCCGCCTGTCCCCTTCAACCAACGCGCAACAACAGGGACAGGCAGGACGCCTGTCCTACTTCTTCGACACGTTGCGTGTTGGTGTGGGCGGGAAGCGTGCGACGGACCTCCAGCAAGCCGCGGAGGCTCGCGGCATGAACTTCCGCCTCATTGACGAACACACCGTCGGCATTTCCCTGGATGAGACCACGACCGAGCGCGACGTGTCGGACATCTGGCGTGTCTTCAACGGTGACCGGGCCGCCGACTTCGCGCCCGCCGAGCTGGCTTGCGACGCAGGCGAGGCCTACCCGAGCGCCTTCTCACGGCAGACGTCGTATCTGACGGCGCCCGTCTTTAACCGCTACCGCTCGGAAACTGAGATGATGCGCTACCTCAAGCGGCTGGAATCACGCGACCTGTCGCTAACGGGCTCGATGATTCCCCTGGGCTCCTGCACCATGAAGCTCAACGCGGCAGTGGAGATGCTGCCCCTGACCTGGCCCGAGCTGAGCCGCCTGCATCCGTTTGCCCCGGTGCGGCAGGCGCGCGGCTGGCAGACGCTGTTTAAGCAATTGCAGGAATGGCTGGCGGAGATTACCGGCTTTGCGGCCATTTCGCTTCAGCCGAATGCCGGCTCGCAGGGCGAATATGCGGGGCTGCTGGTCATGCGCGGCTGGCACGCCAGCCGCGGGGAGGGGCGCCGCAACGTGTGCCTGATTCCGACGTCGGCGCACGGCACGAACCCGGCCAGCGCTGTCATGGCCGGGCTAAAGGTGGTCGCGGTGGCCTGCGACAAAGAGGGAAACATTGACGTGAGCGACCTGCGGGCCAAGGCC
>DATKNZ010000339.1:0-7686 GCA_035541055.1 Candidatus Acidiferrum sp.
GATTGATCGCTCATGCCGGAGCTGCCCCCCATCCTGCTTGCCGGTTTGACAGGCCTGATCAGCGGGCTGCTCCTCTCGATTCCCATCGGGCCGATCAACCTGACCATTCTCAACGAAGGCGCCCGCCGTGGCTTCCGGTGGGCGGCCCTGATCGGGCTGGGGGCGACGGTGATGGAGGTGATCTACTGCTTCATTGCGTTCACGGGATTCGCCGAGTTTTTCACGCGTGGCTACATCAACCTGGGCATGGAGCTGTTCAGCTTCGGGTTCCTGCTGTTCCTGGGGGTGAAGTTCCTGTTGGCGAAATCCGTGCGCGCCGAGCCGGTCGCGCTGCCGGCCACGGCGGACAGGATTGAAATGCGCATCGAGGAACGGCTTCACCCCCACTCGGCCTTCATGACGGGGCTGGTGCGCGTCATGGCCAATGTCGGGGTGCTGATCTTCTGGATCATCCTCGCGGCGCAGTTCATGGCCCCCGACCGCGCATGGGTGACGCCGGACTGGCCGGGGAAGCTCGCCTGCGTGGCGGGCGTGGCCCTGAGCACCGGGGGGTGGTTTATCGGGCTAAGCTGGGCAGTGTCGTTGGGCCACGGGAAGTGGGGGGACAAGACCCTGCTGCGGATGGAGCATATCTCCGGGGTCGTCCTGATCGTGGTGGCGTTGGTGCACGGCGGGACCATCGTCTGGCACCGGTGCGGCCACCGGGCCGGGCTGCGGCGGCCGGCTTGGGCAGTGCCGGGATGCGGCCGGGCTCAGCGCGTCGGCGAAAGCGGCCCAACCCGCACCGCCGCGGATACAGCCGCCCTGCTGAATCAGGCCTTCTCGGCAGGCGCCTCAGCGGCCGGTGCCGGCGCGGGCGCAGCGGGCGCGGCGGCCGTACCACGGCCTTCCTTCTCCTTCACCAGCGTGGCGCCTTTGCCCAGGCGCTTGCGCAGGTAAGTCAGCTTCGCGCGGCGCACGGAGCCTTTGCGCTCCACTTCCACCTTTTCGACGCGCGGCGAGTGCAGCGGGAATACGCGTTCCACGCCTTCGCCGTAGCTGATACGCCGCACCGTGAACATCTCATTCAGGCCGTGCCCGCGCCGGCCAATGACTACACCGGAGAATACCTGGATGCGCTCTTTGTCGCCCTCCACAACTTTGGTATGCACGCGCACCGTGTCGCCGACGCCGAAGTCAGCGGCATCTTTGCGAAACTGTTCCGACTCAATCTTGTCTAGTAATGCCTGATTCATAAATTGTCTGTTTGGCCCGCTGCTCAGAGCAGGTCCGGTCGGCGCTCTTTCGTGCGCTGCCGGGACTGCTCGGCGCGCCACTGCGCAATCTGCGCGTGGTTTCCCGACAGCAGCACGTCCGGCACTTTCATGCCCCGGAACTCCGCCGGGCGCGTGTACTGCGGATACTCCAGCAGGCCGTTGCTGAACGAATCCTGGCGCGCGCTTTCTTCGTCGCCGAGCACGCCCGGCAGCAGCCGCGTTACGGCGTCAACGATCACCATTACGGGCAGGGCGCCATTGGTCAAGACGTAGTCCCCTATGGACAGCTCGTCGTCCGCCAAACACTCGCGCGCGCGCTCATCAAAGCCTTCGTAATGCCCCGAGACCAGCAGCAGGTGCTCGAGCGCCGCCAGTTTGCCGGCGATGGCCTGCGTAAAGGGCCGCCCGGCGGGCGACAGCAGGATCACCTGCGTCTTCTCGCGCGCCAGCGCTTCCACCGCTTCAAAGATCGGTTCGGGCTTCAGCAACATGCCGGGCCCGCCGCCGAACGGCCGGTCATCCACCGTCTTGTGGCGGTCATGCGCGTAGTCGCGCAAGTTGTGGATTGCTAAATCCAGCCGTCCCTCGTCCCGCGCCCGCTTGATGATGCTCTCATCCAGTGGCCCAGCGAACATCGCGGGGAACAGCGTGAGGACGTCAATCTTCATCTCTCAACAGGGGCCGCCCGGCGCACCGGCCGCCGCCCGGGCCCCGCCGCCGCACGCCGGCCCAGCCGCCTAGCCCGCGGGCGCGTCTTCGACAATCTCGAGGCTGCAGCGCAAACCCTTCTTGGCGCTGCCGGCCAGCAACAGCGACCGGATGGCATTGATGGTCATGCCTTGCCGCCCGATGACCTTGCCCACGTCCTGCGGGTTCAGGCGCAGCTCATATACCGTTGTCCCCTCGCGCTCCACCGGAGTGATGGTCACGTCCTCGGGATGCTGCACCAGCCCTTTGACCACATATTCGAGGAACGCTTGCATAAAAGGGAATCGCCGCGTCAGGCGGTGGCGCTGACGCCGGCCGCCTTGGAGGCTTTCTTGATGAAGCTTGCGACCGTCTCACTGGGCTGCGCCCCTTTGCTCAGCCAATACCTGGCTCGCTCGAGGTCCAGCGTGAATTTGTCGCCCTTTTTCTGCGGCAAATAGGTGCCCAACTCCTCGATGAACCGTCCATCGCGGGGGCTGCGGCCATCGGCCACGACAATGCGGAAGGCCGGCTTGTTCTTCGCGCCGACGCGCTTCATGCGTATCTTAACTGCCATAAATCATCATTTTACTGGGTGCAGTCGCGCTCCGCGCGCTGCCGGCCCTAACGGGTGTCGCCAAAAAGAGAGGGGAGCCTAGACTTGGTCCGTTCGGTTGGCAAGCCCTCATTTTGACGATTTTTCAGGCCGCAGGGCCAATTCATGAAGGGTAGTAGGGACGTGTTCCACCGCGTCCCTGCCATCTCGGGAAGATGGGGACGCGGTGGAACGCGTCCCTACCACCCTCCATGAATTGGCCTTGTTCAGCCCGTAAGAGGCTGGCTTTTGGTTGGCGAGGGTTTCCGGTGGGTGCCGCGTGTGTCTCCCATGTTGATCGGATCAACATGGGAGACACACGCGGCACCCACCGGGGAGACGGGCGGGAGGAGCCGGGAGTTGTTCGGGGCCTCATCTCGGCCAGACTTGTCACTCGGGTCCCAGAAAGGTATCTTTGACCTGATCCTGGAAGGGCGGAGAATCGCTTTCTTCGGAGCAATCCGGGGAGGGAGGAAAGTCCGAACACCAGAGGGCGCGATGCCGCGTAACCTGGAAGGCCGACGCAAGAAGGCCGTTTCAGGGCACATGCGGGAGGCCATGCCCAACGGCGTGGCCGACGGACAGTGCCACAGAAAACAGACCGCCGGCGCTTCGCAAGAGGCGCCGGTAAGGGTGAAAAGGCGGGGTAAGAGCCCACCGCTCCAAGCGCAAGCGCGGAGGCACGGAAAACCCCATCGGGTGCAAGGCCAAATAGGGGACCCCGGAGTTGCCCGCTCCGCGTCTCGAACGGCGAGACGGGTCCCGGGTACTGGCTGCTGAGACAAATGATTCTCTCCGCTCGCGAGAGCGCAGACAGAATTCGGCTTACAGCCCTTTCAGGATCATGGTAAGGCCGAAGCAGGGTAGGGACGCCTCGCCGAGGCGTCCGTGTTCCGGCGGCGGCGGACGCCTCGGCGAGGCGTCCCTACCTGGGTGAAACACGCAGGTCAGGCCGTCAGGTGCTTGTCCAGGCAGGAGAGCACTTCCTGCATGTTGACCGGCTTGGCCAGGAACGGCAGCCCGCCGATGACGCCCTCGGCTTTGGAGACTTCCTCCTTCGTCGCCAGGGCGGTGAGGAAGACGATCGGCACCCGGGGGGTGGTCTCCCGGATGCGGCGGGCCAGTTCCCCCCCGTCCATGCCGGGCATGGCTACGTCCAGCAGGATCAGGTCAGGCTGGAACTCCTCGACCGCGACCAGCGCGGCCACCGGCCCGTTCTCAGTCCGGACCAGGTAATCGCCGCTCTGTTCCAGGTTCAGCTTCAGGAGCCGGGTGATGCTGGGTTCGTCATCCACCACGAGGATGCGTTTCTTGTCCGCCTTGGCGCCCGAGCCGCCGGCCCGGGGCGAACTCCGGCCATCTCTGTTGTTCATACTCATGTTGTCTTGTCCTTTCTCGTCCTGAGAACCAGGGTCACGATCGCGCCCCGCTGCGGGGCGTTCCGGATGTCAATCGCCCCGCCGTGCAGGTCCACGATCTTTTTCACCACCGACAACCCCAGGCCGGACCCGACGCCCACCGGTTTGGTGGTGAAGAACGGGTCGAACAGCTTTCCCAGGTGGTCCTCGGCTATGCCGGTTCCGGTATCCTGAACTTCAACTTTGACCAGGGGTTCGCCCGCCGCGAACTGCGGGAAGGCAGCGCGATCGAGCAGCAGGCCCTCGTCACACCGGCCGGCGCGCGTCCGCGCGGTGATGACTCCGCCGCGGGGCATGGCCTGCATGGCGTTGATAAAGAGATTAAGAAACACCTGCTGCATCTTGCTCCGGTCGATCCTGACGAGCGGCAGAGAGGGGTCCAGGTCCCGAATGACCTCCACCTGGCAAGTCACCGCCTGGCCGCTGATCAGCAGCATGGATTGCTCGATCAGCGCGTTGAGGTCTTCCTCCTTGAGCTTGAACTCGCCGGGGGCGGCAAACTCCAGCAGCCCGTAGATGATCTTGTCGGCGCGGGTGACCGCCTCACGCATATCCGCCAGCACCGAAGGCGCATCGGCGTCCCCGGGCTTGAGGTTGCAGTCGAGGTAGTCGAGCCCAATGAGGATGATCTGCAAGGGGTTCTTGACCTCGTGGGCGACCCCGGCGGCAAGCGTCCCGACGGATTCGAGCTTGGCGGCCTGGATCAGGCGCGACTGGGCGGCGCGCAACTGCTCGTTGGCCGCTTTCAGTTCCTGCAAGGTGGTCTTCAAAGCCGACTCGCTGGCGGACAGCTCGTGGTAGGCCCGGTTCAGCTTTTCCTCGGCGCGCTTGCGCTCCGTGATATCCGTTGAGATGCCGCAGACGGCGTAGGGGGCGCCGGCGGCGTCCAGGAGGGGGAACTTGACCGAGATATAAGTGTGCAGCTCTCCGTGATGCGGCAGCGTCTCGTCAAACTCCATCGGCCTGCCGCCGGCCAGGACCTGCCGGTCGTGATTGCGCAACGCGTCCGCCGGTCCGGAGCCAAACAGGTCATGCGGCGCCAGCCCAATAACCTCGCCGCGTTTGACTCCGAAGAGCTGTTCGAAGCGGCGATTGACCAAGAGGTAGCGCCCTTGCAGGTCCTTGAGATGAATGATCGCCGGCGAGTGATCCATGATCGCCTGGAGGCGCTGTTCGCCCAGGCGGTGCTGCTCCTCGATGAGGCGGCGCTCGGTAATGTCCGAGACCAGGCCGTCGTAGGCGATGACCTGGCCCAGCTCGTTCCGGTGGGCGACCGTGGTGTGCTTCACCCACCGCATCTGGCCTTTCTTATGCGTCAGGCGCAACTCCACCGGCGGAGGCTTCTGTCCGTCGAGCACCCCGTCCGTGTGCGCGCGCAGCGTGGCCAGATCCTCGGGATGAATAATACTCTCCCACAGGAACGGGTCGGCCTCGAATTCGTCCGACGCATAGCCGGTGACCGCTTCGCAGCCGGCGCCGTGGGAGATCATCACCGGCTGGCCCTGCTCGACGGTGACGGTGTAAACGTAGTCGGTCACCGACGCCAGCAGACGGGCGTACCGCTGCTCGACGTCCTCCATGACTTTCTTGGCCCGCTTCGGGTCGCGGATAAAGAACGTCGTGTTCATGCCGGCGAATGCGCTATGTCGTTGGGTCCTCGATAAGATAGCATCGGGGCTGCTTGACGCAAGCGGCAGGCGAGGACCCGTCTCGCACAGGGCGCATCGGGGCGGGCTGAGCAGCCAAATCCGAAATCCGAAGGCCGAGATCCGAAACAAGAGCCAATGTCCCAATTCCAAATGCTTAAAACCCACGCTGGCCGCAGGTTTCGGTCATTGCCCGTTGGAGCCTCTGTATTTGCTTCGGATTTCGGAATCTGGAATCCGGATTTCCGCCGCTGAGGACGGTCGGATTGCTGAGACGCAGCCCCCCTCTCGGCCCGCAAGGCTTGGAGCCTTGCCCCGAGCGGAGGGCTAAGCTGAGCTGCCAGAACAGCCCAGGAATAAAGAGGCTCCCGCGCTGCACCTGCCGCGAGGGAGCCTCTGACTGCTGGTACCTTCTGAGCGCCCGTAAGCTAACCGCGCCGCCCCCGGTAGAGTGCGGGGGCGGCCGGCGCCCGGGCTACTTCTTAGTCTCAAACACCAGTAAGTAAGGGACTGAGGAGTTGCCCTGCGTATCGCGGAAGTTCATGTACTGGCCGCGGTTGAGCCACAGCACGTAGGTTTTGCCCGGCTGCAGTTTCACCGGCATCACGCAGGTGCGTCTGTCCGCCTGATAGTGCATTTTGCCCTCGCCTGACCCCGGGAACGTGTCGTCGGAGCTCTGACAAACGGACCAGGACTGGTCCCGCATCGGCTTGCTGAAGGTGAAGGTCAGCTCGGTCAGCGAAGGGTCCACGTCCGTGGAACCGGAAGCCGGGACGGTCTTGATCACCGACGGCGGCATGTTCCTGACGGTGGGTTGCTTCGCGTTTTGCGCGAGGGCCGCCGCGGCCAGGAGGCTTGCGGCGACCGTGATAGCGATGAGTTGCGTGGCATGTGCTTTCATTTTTGTATGGTAGTTAATGGTTTACTGTTTTGCGGGAGCAGGCGCGGGCGACTCGGCAGGCTTTTGCCCTTCCGGCGTCTTCACGCCGATTCCCTGGAGCCAATCGTGGTCCATCGGGGCCAGGCTCTCTGACAGCTTTTCGGGCGGGGCCTGGTCTTTATACCAACGGACAATCTCGGGGTTGAAGGGCGGCTGGCCACCCTGGCTGTCCCACCATTTGCCCCAGGCCTGCCAGTCCTTTCCGAAGTTCTGGCCGGTGAGCCGCACCAGCGAGATTTGGGCCCACCACCGAGTGTTGGCATTCAAGTGATAGAGCAGGGGGATGAGGCTGGGCACGACCTGTTTGTCCCCGATCATCCCCAGGGCCCGCACGGCCATCCAGCGGTCGCGGTTGTCCTTCTCGGCACGATCGGTGGCGATGGCCAGCAGCGGCTCGACCGCTTTCTTCGACTGCAGGGCGCCGAGGGTGCAGATCGCCGAATAGTAATCGCCCGTATGCACTCCGTTCAGCGCCTCGAGCGCCTTGGCTTCGGCCTCGTTGCGTTCCGCCTCAGGCATGGCTTTGAAATCGTGGTCGTCAAAGAATTCGTCGAATTGCGTATCCGTCCAACCCAGCATGCCGCGCTGCGCGTCGTCGAGTTTTGCATCCGCGGCCGCGAAGACATCGCTGCCGGCCTTCGCGCTTCGCTTTGGCCGAGAGGCGCTTCTCATCCCCGAAGTTCCGCTTTTCCCGGGCTGCCCGGTCACAAACGTCAACAGATACGGCACGGCGGATTTGCCCGAACGGTCCTTGAAGTTATGGAACCTCTCACTATTGAGCCACGAGGCGTAGAACTTGTCGGGCTGGAGTTTGACGTAGATGACGCAGGTGCGTCCGTCGGGCAGGTAATGGGGTTTGCCGATCAGCTCGGGGAACGTGTCCTCGCCCCAGGTGGACCAGGACCAACTGCCGTCCTCCATCGGTTTGCTGAAGGTGACCCGAATCTGGGTCAGCGACGGGTCAACGTCCGTGGCGCCGGCCGGGGGGACGGTCTTCACCACCACGGGCGGGGCCGATTCAAGCGAGGGTTCGTCCGCCCGCGCCGCGCTGCCGAGGAGGAAGGGAGCGGCGCCGGCCAGCAGCAGGCAAAGCGCGGGTGCCGCGAACTTAATGGAATCGGATACGTGAACTGGCATTGTCTTC
>DATKNZ010000340.1:0-7189 GCA_035541055.1 Candidatus Acidiferrum sp.
ACGAAAACCACGGCATCACGCCGCCCGCCGGCCCGCCGGGCAGGCTCTGGCACCAACGGCGAGCTTTCTCCCCGGCGCATCGCGCACCTGGCCTGGGGTTACGCCCCGCCGCTCATTATCGAGGCCGCGCTCGAGTTCCACGTCTTCGACCTCCTGGACCAGGGCCCCAGGACCGTGGGCGAGCTGGCTGCCAAATCCGGCGCCTCGACTCGCGGCCTGACCGCCATCCTCAACGCGCTGGTGGGGCTGGAACTCCTCGCCCGCCATGGCGCCCGCTACACGCTGACGCCCGAGAGCGCTGCATTCCTCGTCTCGACCAAGCCGGGCTGCCACGGCGGCTTCTTCCAGCATATGTCGCGGCAAGTCGTGCCGAACTGGCTGCAATTGCAGGAAGCCGTGCGCACCGGAAAGCCGGTCATGGCCGGCAACCGCGAGGAGCAGGGCGCGGAGTTTTTCGCCGAGTTCGTCGAGGGCCTCTTCCCGGTGAGCTACCGGGCCGCGCAAATCCTGGGTGAGCACCTGGGCGTCCCGAAGGCCGCCAAGCGGGTGAGCGTGCTGGACATCGGCGCCGGCTCGGGGGTCTGGGGCATCGCTTTGGCCCAACAATCGCCCCACGTGACAGTGCGGCCTGTGGACTGGCCCCGCGTGCTGGAAGTGACCAGCAGGATGGCGCGCCAACACGGCGTCGGCGACCGGCTCGACGCCGCGCCCGGGGACCTCCTCGAGGCGGACTTCGGCACGGGCCACCACATTGCCACGATTGGCCACATCCTGCACAGCGAAGGCCCCGAGCGCAGCAAGCTCCTCCTGCGTAAGACCTTTGCCGCCCTCGCGCCCGGCGGCACCGTCGCCATCGGCGAATTCGTGCCCAACGATGACCGCACCGGCCCGCCCTTGCCGCTGTTCTTCGCCGTGAACATGCTCATTCACACCGATTCCGGGGATGCATTTACCTTCGGCGAAATCGCCGGCTGGCTGAAGGCCGCCGGGTTCAAGAACCCACGCCAACTGGAAGCGCCCGCGCCCTCGCCGCTGATTTTGGCGACCCGGCCCTAGTCCGCAGCGCAGGTTTAACCGCCCTAAGCGCCGTAGCCGTGGGCTTTTGCGCGCCAGCCCAGGGCGCAGGCAAGGGTTCCGATGCCCGCCACGATGAGCAAGCCGGTGAACAGGGCGTCCCAGCCGTAAGTTTGGACAACCTTGCCTACGCCCCAGCCGGAGAGGGTCGTGCTGGCGTAGCCGAAGATGCCGGTCAGGCCCACGGCGGTGGCGGCGGAGCGCTTGGTGGCGAGATTGGCGGCGGCGATGCTGATCAGGCACTGCGGGCCGTAGATGAAAAAGCCCGAGGCGCAAAGAAGCACCGTGTTGAGCGTGGGCGACTGCCCGGCCACTTTCCAGAACAGCAGGACCGACACGCCCGTCATCGCCATGTAGAACACGCACGAGCGGAAACTGCGGCCGCCGAAGAGCCGGTCAGTCAGCCAGCCGGCGATCATCGCCCCGACCATGCCGGAGATCTCGTAGCCGGCCACCATCCAGCCGGCATTCGTGAGTTGAAGGTGCTTGGCCTGCGTGAGCAGCGTCGGCCCCCAATCCACCAGCGCGTAGCGGATCGTATAGACAAAGAAGTTGGCCACCGCCAGCAGCCAGATGTAAGGGTTGCTGAACACGTATTTCCTGGCCACGGCAATCCAGTCCTCCTGATCCCCGGCGGGGGCTTTGCTCCCGGTGCCCTCGACCTCGGGCAGCCCGACGGACTGCGGGGTGTCGGGTAGAGCAACCCACAGGAAGGCCGCGCACAGGAACGCGAGGGCCGCGGGCACCAAAAAGCACAACCGCCAATTGCCGTACCACTTGAGCAGGTAGGCGCAAATCACGAACACCATTCCCGCGCCGAGGTTGGTCGAGGCGTTCCAAATGGACATCTTGGTCGCCAGCTCCCGCGGCGGCACCCAGTGCGTGAACGCCCGCGCGCAGGGCGGGAAGCCCATGCCCTGGAACCAGCCGTTGATCATCCAAAAGACGCCCAGCGCCGCCACGGCCGAGCTGAGCCCAAAGCACACGTTCACCGCGGCTGAAAGCACCAGGCCCGTCACCATGAACGTGCGCACATGGCAGCGGTCGCCCAGGAACCCGTTCACGAACTTTGATACCCCGTAGAGCACCCCGTGCAGGGTCAGGAACAACCCCAGGCCCGCCTTGTTGATTCCCAGGCTTTGCTCCATAACCGGCATCGCCATGCTGAGATTCTTGCGAACCAAGTAAAAGGTGGCGTAGCCGATGATCGTCGCGGCCATCATGCGGTATTCCCAGGCGCGATGCTTTGCCCTCACCTGAGCGGGGTCGGTGATCATCACCGCCGCCGGCGGGGCCGGCTCGAACATCCTCAGCAGTAGTGGGAAACGCTTAGGCGCGCCAAGCGCCTGGCCGGGCGCGCTGACTTGGAGCACCGGGAGGGACATGCCTCATTTGCAGGGTGCGGGCCAGGCGGAATGAGCCTGGCCACCCCCGTGAGGCGAAGCCCCCTTAGCGCTGCCCGCCAGGCTCCCATACCGGTTCAACTCGGCGCGCCGGGTTTCCTCCGACCAGCCCAGCAGTTCGCCCATCCACTCCGCCACCTGGCGCGCCCTGGCGGCGGCATCGCGACAGTAATAATGCCAGCTCGTGCGCCGCACCATGACGTCTTCCAGGTGCAGCGCCCATTCCTGGGCCACGTAGTGCTCGACCGGCGCCCGGCTGAAGAGCGGCGGCACAATTCCGCTCACGCCTTTGGTGTCGCTGACCGACAGCAACGGCTCCTGCGCCGTGCGGCACTTCGCTACGTCCCGGTTCAACGCCTTTAACGCTTTTAACGCCTCAACGACCTCATCCACCACCTGCTCGCCCATCAGGCGATAGGTGGTAAGCTTCCCGCCCGCCACGTCCCACCAGCCCGGCTCGGGATTGCGAATCTCGTGGGCGCGCGAAATATCCGACGGCCCTCCCGTCGGGTCAGCCACCAACGGCCGCACCCCGGCCCACGAACTGATCACGTCCCGCTGGCTCAGCCGGGCCTGCGGGAAGAAGCGGTTCGTCACGTCGAGCACGCAGGCGATGTCCGCGGCGCCGGCCCGCACATCATCGAGCGGCCCTTCGTAGTCAGTGTCGGTCGTGCCGACAATGGTGCGCTCGCCCCACGGTATGGCGAAGAGGATGCGCTTGCCCTCGGTCATGACGACGGTATCGGTCACCGGCAAGCGCGCGCGCTCGACCACCAAATGGATGCCCTTGGTCAGGCGCAGCTTCACGCGGCTGTGAGGCAGGCCGTCCGCCCACGGGCCGCTGGCGTTGACCACGGCCTGCGCGCGAATCCTCAACGGCCGCCGCGCCGCCCGGTCCTCCAGCTCGCATTCCCACAGCCCGGCCCGCGCCGCGTCCCGGAAGCGGCAGTAGTTCAGCACAGCCGCCCCGTGCGCCGCCGCCGAGCGCAGCGTGTCCAGCGTAAGCCGCGCGTCGTTGGTGAAGCCGTCGTAATAGCGCACCGCGCCGTTCAACCCCTCGTTCGCCAGGCCTGGGACGCGCTTCAGCACCTCGGCCCGGCCCAGCCAGGTGGACCTGCCGAGATTGCGCCCACCGCAGAGCAGATCGTAAAGCTTCACGCCCACCTTCAACTGCCAAAGCACCCACTCCTTGTTGTTGCTGTAAGCAGGGAAGATGAACGGCAACGGCTCGGCCAGGTGCGGCGCGATATGGTGAATGATCTTCTTCTCGATGCTGGCCTCGCGCACCAGGCCGATGCGCCCTTGCGCCAGGTAACGCAGCCCGCCGTGCAGCAGGCGGCTCGACCGGCTGCTCGTGCCCGAGGCAAAGTCATGCTGCTCGACCAGCCCCACCCGCAGACCCCGCATCGCGGCATCGCGCGCCACGCCCGAGCCGACGATGCCGCCGCCGACGACCAGGACGTCCAGGGGCGCTTCCCGGAGAAGCCGCAGGGTGTTTTCGCGCTGGGCGGAACGGTTCATGCGCACAGGGGAGGGGGAAAGCCGAAGGCCGAAATCCGAAGGCCGAAACAAGCTCCAATGCTCCAATCCCAAATGCTCAAAACGGACGTTTGTCGCAGGTTTCGATAATTGCCGCTTAGCTCTTTTGAATTTGTTTCGGATTTCGGGCTTCGGGTTTCGGATTTCCCCCTCTCAGCCGGCTGGTCCTTGGGGGCCGCGCCCGGGCTCGGCGGCGCGGTCCGCTGCCTGGCCTCCCGCATGCGTTCGCCCAATTCGGCCAGGCCGGACACTACCAACTCCGGCGCCGGCGTGTGGCGGGCCGCAGCCTCGGCGGTCGTTTCGCCCGTCAGCACCAGCACCCCCAGCGCACCCGCCTTGCGGGCCATCGCCATGTCCGTGTAAAGGCGGTCGCCCACCATCGCCAGTTCTTCGGGTGCCAACCCGTGCCGGTGCAGGATGCCGCGCAGCATGCACGGGTCCGGCTTGCCCAGCACTACGTCCGGCCCACGCCCGGCCGCCCTCTCCAACGCCGCGCACACTGCCCCGCAATCCACCAGCACCGTCGGCTGGTCGGTCGGGCAGATCCGGTCCGGGTGCGTCGCAATGAAAGGCTTGCCCTGGCTGATCCAGTAAGCCGTCCGGCACAGCCGGGAGAACGTCAGCTCCGTATCGAACCCGACGAGCACGGCATCCGGCACATCCTGCGCGTTGTCCGCCGTCATCACGAATCCCTCCGCTTCCAGTTCCTTCCTCATGCTGGCGGTCCCCAACACAAACAGCCGCTTCACCGAGCCTCGCTGCTCCCGCAGATACTCGATGGTCGCCTGCGTGGACGTATAGAGCTGGTCCGCGGCAGCCGGGATGCCCATGCGCCGCAGGTGCGCCAGGTAGTCCTTCGCGCTTCTGGAGGAGTTGTTGGTCAGAAAGGTATGCCCGATGCCCAGTTCGTCCAAGAGCGCCAGAAAGGGCCGGGTCGAGTCAAACAGCGTCCCGCCACTGTAAATGGTGCCATCCATATCCAGCGCCACATGGCGAACGTTCGCAAGCCGTCTATTCATCAAACAACAAAGCCCAACCATCCGGCCCCGGAATTATGCGCTACGGCGCCCGCGATGGCTGCCAGCCGAAGCACGGTTTACCAGATTAGCCCCGCACGCTCAACAGCGGCCTCTGCTCCAGGCGATTTTCGCCGGAGCCTGTCCGGTACCCCTCCAGTGCCTCACCGTCGTACCTCTGCAAACTTTGCAGAGGTACGACGGTGAGGCACTGGAGGGGTACTGGGGAAGCTCCGGATGGGGTGCGGTCGGGCGCTGGCGAGGGCTGGTGAGGAACAGCCTTATACAGAGGCACTTACAAATCAGTAGATGGTGGTGGTGGGGCGGCGTTCCGGCCGGGGCGGCATACTCCCGGGCCTGAAAAGCCGGTTCACGGGCGGCCAGGATCCTGATCTCCTGCAATTGCATATCAATTAGGGGGTTACACATGCGTCAAGCGCCCCTTGGGTCAAGGGCTTGTCTGATCCACGCCGCACGGGCGCGGTTCAACGCTGGACGCCGTGGGCGCGGCTTGTTAAATTGCAGGAATGACGGCTGCGGTGCTCGAGATCCCCGAGGTTCGCCAGCGGCTATCGCCGCTCACGGTGGAAGAGTATCACCGCCTGGACGAGTACAACGAGCGCGGCCGGCGCACGGAACTCATTCGCGGTCTTGTCATTGAGAAGATGTCTAAGTCGCCTCTCCACCGGGTCATTACTTCGCGCCTGTATCGGCTTTTGCTGCCCCAAGTGCCAAAGGGCCTATCGCTGTGGATGGAACAACCCCTGACGTTTCAGGACTCCGAGCCGGAACCAGACATTTCGATCACCCGCGGCGAGGAGGGCGATTACAAGACAAAGCATCCAGCTTCGGCACTGCTGGTGGTCGAAGTGGCCGTAACCAGCCCCGCGCTGGACCGCGCAAACGCCAGCCTCTATGCGGAAGCCGGGGTGGCCGAATACTGGATTGTGCTCGCTGCCGAGCGCCGGGTGGAAGTATATCGCCGACCGGAAGGCGGGCATTACCAGGAAATGCAGGTCAGGGGCACGGACGAACCCCTGGAATGTGCCTCGCTGCCCGGGGTCCGTGTGAACCTGAGCGAGCTTCTCGCGTAGGGGCGTTTACACCACTTCCAGCGGGCACTTGGGCAGGGCGGCAATGAAGGCCTGGCCGTATTGCTTGGTCAGGATGCGGTTGTCGAGGGCGACGATGATGCCCTGGTCGGTCTTGGTTCGGATGAGGCGGCCGACGCCCTGGCGGAACTTCAGGATCGCCTCCGGCAGGGAGAATTCGCGGAAGGGGTCGCCGCCCCGCGCCTCGATCGCCTCCAGGCGCGCCTCGATCAGCGGATGATCCGGCACCGCGAAGGGCAGCCGCGTGAGGATGACGTTGCTGAGCGCCTCGCCCGGCACATCGACTCCCTGCCAGAAGCTGTCCGTGCCGAACAGCACCGAGTCCACGTCCCCCTTGAACCTCTCCAGCATCACCGAGCGGGGCGTGCCGGTGCCCTGGACGAAGCAGGCGACACCCAACTGGTCAAAGAAGGGCTGCATGAGCTCCCCCACCTCCAGCATCAGCTTGAAGTTGGTGAACAGCACGAACGCCTTGCCGTGGGTAAGTTTGATGAAATGCTCGACCCAATGGATCAACGCCTCGCAATACCCCTCCGCGCGCGGATCAGGCATTTTGCCCACCACGTACAGCTTCATCTGCCGCTCGTAATCGAACGGCGTGCCCACCTGGAGCAGGGTAGCCGCCTCCGCGCCGACCCGGTGAGCGAAGTAGTTCAACCCCAAATCCTTCACGGCATGCGGCGGGCGCTTGTGCGCGGGCTTGGGGGCGGGAGCTGCGGCCGCGCGTGCGCCTGACACCGACAGCGTCGCGCTGGTCATCACCACCGACGTCCCGCTGCCGAACAAGCGCCGGCGCAGGTATTCCGCCACGTCGATCGGCGCGGCATTAAGCGCCAGGGTCTTCTGCACTTTGCCGGTCCGCTCGACCCAGTAAACGTGCTGCTCGGCGCTCTGGCCGAGGAACGCCGCTACCGCGTCGCGCAACTCGCCGAGGTGCCGATTGCGTTCCATCAACTCCTGCCCCATCTCACTGTCCTTACTCTGCTTGACCGCGTCGCTGACAGCCTCGCGCAGCCGCTGGATGGGAAGACTAAGGTTGTCCGGC
>DATKNZ010000341.1:0-16894 GCA_035541055.1 Candidatus Acidiferrum sp.
TTCCTCGCCGCCTCCTCCTCCGCCGCCCCCAAGCCGCTGCTGGTCTATTACCAGACCTGGTTCGTCGCCAGGCCCTACAGCGATCACTGGGGCTGGCACTGGACAATGAACCACTTCGATCCCGACCAGGTGGATGCTTCCGGCCAAAGACAGATTGCCTCCTGGTATCATCCGCTAATCGGCCCCTACGACTCGGCAGACCCGGCCGTGCTGGAATACCACGTGCTCCTCATGAAGCTGGCCGGCATTGATGGGTTGATCGCCGACTGGTACGGCCCGGATGATTACCTCGATTACGCGGTAAACCATGCCCGGACCCGGGCGATCTTCGAGCAAGCGCGCAAGAGCGGGCTCCAATTTGCGCTGTGCTACGAGGACCAGACCCTGGCGCAGCAAGTCCAGGGAGGCTTTGTCGCGTCGAGCAACGCCCTGGCCCACGCGCAGCAGACCCTGCGTTACGCCGAGGGCGCTTTTTTCGGCGACCCCGCTTACCTCCGCCAAGCTCATCGCCCTGTGCTGCTCAACTTCGGCCCGCAATACTTCAAGGAATCGGCCCAATGGGAGGCCATCTTCGCCGTGCTGCAGGCCTCGAACCGGCCCGCCTTCTTCACCGAGGACAACCGCCTGCCCGCCGGCCTGGGCGCGTTCAACTGGCCGCCCATGTGGATGAGCATCGCCCCGGGCACTCGCGGGGTCCTCTCCTCCGCTGCCCTGCAGGATTACCTCAGCCAGTTCGAAGAAAAGGGCAGCACCTGGCCCGCCTACATCAGCAGCGCCTTCCCGCGGTTCCACGATATCTACCAGTCGGCCGGCGCGCGCGATTACTGGGGCTATTTAGGGGACAACAAGGGCCGCACCTTTCGGCAGACGCTGGGTCATGCCCTCACCAACAGCTCCACTATGGCAATGGTTGTCACCTGGAACGACTTCGGCGAAGGCACCATGATCGAGCCCACCGTCGAATACGGCTTCCGGGACCTGGGCATCGTGCAGGAGCATCGGCGGCTTTACCTCGACCCCAAGTTCGCCGGCACGACCAACGACCTTGCCCTGCCCTTGCGCCTATATCGCCTCCGAAAGAACGGCGCGCCCGACGCCGACCGTGTTCGGCAGTTGGATACGATTTCCGCCAACCTTTCCAAAGGCGACCTTCCCGCGGCCCGGCGGCTCCTCGACACCCTCGAATCCTCTCGCCTGCCCTGACCCGCGCGCCGGTCGCGGGGCGCCCTTCTCTCTGTGCGCCTGTATTTCCCTCTCCTGTTACCCGCTTTCCCGCCTTCACTGCAGCCTGAGGTCGCGGACAAATTCAGCATGATAATCCAGGCTGAGCCGGTTCCGCCCCCCGTGATGGGCGGCGCGCCCCCGCAACTCCGGCGGCACGCTCGGGATTGTATTGGGGAAATAAGGGTCCACCATCAGCTCCACGTCACTGGGGCCGGAAGGAATTCCCGCCTGCGGATTATTGGCCAGCCGCAAGTCGCTCACGCATTGATCAATGGACTTGCCCCAAAAGTCGTCCAGCGGCACAGGATCGTCCGGGCGGTCGAACCGCCATAGCCAATAGGTCACTACGGCGTTCGTCCGGTCGGCTCGAAACGCCTGCACGCACTGCGTCACCGTGCTCAGCGAGGAATTGCGCACATCAGGACAAACCCACAGCGCATCGGCTGGGTTCAGGTTGGTTAAGACCAGGCCGGCCCAGCCCCCGCGAGGGTCGGATGTCGGCCAGGAGGTCCAGGGCATATAGCCGAGTGCCGTCTTGAGATCGCGCCGGTCGGGGAAGCGGTCCCCGTTGTTTGCAAGGTACAGGGAGAAGTAGATCCCGACCTGGTGCATGTTCGAGACGCAGGTAATCTGACGCGCTTTGTTCTTGGCGCGGGCCAAAGCCGGAAGCAGCAGCGAAGCCAGGATCGCGATAATCGCGATCACTACCAGCAACTCAATGAGCGTAAATGCTCGAGCTCCGGTAAGTGTTGCACGCTTAAATACCATGCGTTCGGACGGGTCTGCACGTTGAACGGCAGCAACCTTCCCCATCCTGCTGAATTTGCAACAGGGCTTTCCCACCCCGCGGAACTGCGGACGCAGCTTCGAGCATCGAATCAAGCCCCGCGGTCCGGATGCTGACTCGCTTTCAGAACGGCGTCAGAGCCGCCGCTTAGGTCAAAGCATCAGCTTGATAGCAAATAATTCTCGACATGCTTAAGCGTACCTGCTACAAACGAGCCCAATGATGGCAGGCCGTCTGAAACACATGTAAACCGCAACCCTCCTGAACCCATAACCCCATGAAACCTGACTACACCAAACCGCTGGCGCTGGCCTTAGCGCTCTCCACATTACCCGCATCCTCACTGCGAGCGCAGGGAGACTCGGTGGTTGCCGTCGTGGCTGCCGCGCAAGCGTTGCCACTCGTTTCCGCACAAAGCCTGCCACCATTCGGCACGTACTGGCAGGCGGGCAACTCCCTCCCTTGTGTAGGCGCGCCCCTGCCCTGGCCGCCCACCGACCCCAATGCCCCCGTGTACGCGGTGGGTGACCAATTCCTCGTGGACCTGACGGCAGGGCCGCTGGTTGGCCCATTGCCTGCGGCCTACCACAACCGAACCCTAAGCGCTGCAGACTACGCCGCCATCGTCCAGTCGCAAGCAACGGAGCTGGAGTCCTTCGTGGCCCAACTCCAGGCACAGCAACTGAGCGCGCTAGCCGCACGGGATTTGGCCTTGTTCGGCGGCGACACCAATATGCCGCCCCTGCCGCCGGGCGGCGACGGCGGCCCCGGCGACCCCGGCGGGTTCAACTACAACACAAATAGGCCCGGCACGAACGACCTCTGGCTGGAGTTCGTATCCCTTTCCCTTTCAGATGCCACCGCAACCCTGGTAGTGCATCCACCCGCCGCCGAGGCCACCACAGGAGTGTACGACCTCTTCATGTCCACCAATCTCAGCCCCACTGTCCCAGGCTTGAACCTGACCAACTGGACGTGGCTGCTGCGCACCGATCCAGGTGCATCCAACCTGAGCGTGCTCGATCTGTGGGCTGACCAGGCATGGTTTCAGCTTGGACGGACAAACTCCACGGCAGGGGACGGGGTCAGCGACGCCTTCAAGTCCCTGGTGCTTCACGTTTCTCCCAGTACCCCGGTGGGGCCGCTCATCATCGGCCAGCCCATCAGCCAGGACGTAGTCGCAGGAGACACCGTTACCTTCACGGTCATCGCCGAAGGTGCGGCGCCCCTGGCATACCAGTGGATGTTCAACGGCACGAACATCACCGGCGAAACAAGCACCTCACTCACCCTGGGATCAGTTATGCCTTCGCAAGCTGGCGATTACTCGGTGCTTGTCAGCAGCCCTGCCGCGTTGTCCGCCTTGAGCACCAACGCCACATTGTGGGTCGAACCTCCGATGGGGGACTGCCTGCCCATATTCAGCGCACGGCAGGATTTCACATTCAAAGCCGGGTTCACGTACGTCATTCCTTGGGCGGTGCAATTCTACGGCAAAACAACGATTCAGGGCGGAAGCGTCATCAAGGTGGACACCTGGCAGGAAGCAGCCATCCAGATCATGGGCACGCTGGCCACGGACACCAGTCCCTACTATCCAGCAATCCTCACCTGCGTTGATGACGACTCGGCTGGAGAACAATGGGGCTACAGCGACGGTTGGCCCATTATGAGCACCAATGGCATGGCCTATCTCGATTTGAGCTGCTGCCAGGATCAGCGCCCATCCATCAGCAATCTCCGCTTCTCCCACGCCGGCCAGGCCGTCACGACCCCGCTGAGTGCCGCCGCCCTGGACGCCTGGGATTGCCAGTTTGTTCAATGCAACGTGGCCGTTGAAAACGGCATCTCCAACCGCTTTTCCACCGTCCGCCTCCACAATTCACTGCTGGCGAGTTGCCAAACTGCCGTGCAGGTTGCCGACGGCGGCGCTGCCGTTGCCGGGGAGCAAGTCACGGCGGATGTTGTGAACTTCTGGGCGGGGCCTACCGCTCCCCGCCTCATCAGCCTTACGAACAGCATCGTCGTCGGCACCATCACCCCCGGCCCCTCTCTCGTCACGGACCACTGCGCCATCAATCCCGCCGCGCCGGTCTTTCAGACGAACGGCGTTGGCCATTACTACCTCGCGAGCAGCAGTCCGTACCGCACAAACGGCACCGCCGCAATCACCCCCCGCCTGCTCAGCGAATTCCGCCAGAAGACCACCCAGCCCCCGCTCGCGTTTCCTGCCTTCATGAGCCTCGCCGGCGACATGACCCTCGGGCCCCAAGCGCCTCGTTACACTGGTGGACCGCCTGACTACGGCTTCTACTACGACGCGCTGGACTACACTGTGACCTGGCTGACCAACTGGGGCAGCATCACCGTCCTTCCAGGCACGGCGATCGGTTTCTTCGACGACTATGCCATACCTCCGGGCACAAACCAGCCTACGTGGACGCTGTGGGGATTTGACCTGCGCGAAGGCTCCTCCTTCGTCAGCCACGGCACCCCCACAAAGCCGAACACCTTCACCGACCTTCAGTTCGTCCAGGAGCAATATGTCTATCCCTGCACGGCCTTCTTCGTGCCCGACTTCTGGCCGAACGAGGAAGAGAGCCCGGCTCCGAGCCTGGACTTTCGATTCTCGAACTTCTATGGGACGCAGTACTACCACTACCACTTCTGGGCAGGATATGACGAGGCGTGGAGCTACATGCCATCACCGGACAGCCTGGTCAACTGGACCATGCGGGACTGCAATCTGCACGGCGGCAGAATTAACCTCGGTCCGCCAGACGACGGCGGCTGGTATAGCGCTCCGCTGGATTTTGTTTATGGCTCCGGCGCGGTGTCCTGGTTCAACAACCTGTTTGACGGCGTCTCCATCACCCTCAACCCCACCTACTATTGGGACAATTCGGCCACCAACTGCGACCTGGCTTTCGAGGCCTACAATAACCTTTTCCGAGACGGCATGTGGTTCACGCTCTCCCCGGTTCCGGCCAGCGCCGGCAACTGGGTGCTCAAAGACAACCTTTTCGACAAGGTTGACTTCGTGCAGGACACCAACGCCCCCCTGGATTTCAATTACAACGGGTATTGGCCGCTGGCAGGGTCCGAGCTGGAATGGGCTTGGTATCACTGGTGGAAGTGCAACGCAGAGTACTACTACGGATACCCCACACGTCTGCCGCACACCGCCGAATTGTCAGCGACTGCCGCGGGTGGCGGCGGCAACGAGCAAGTCCTCACCTCCGCGCCGCCGTACCAGACGGGTCCGCTCGGAAATCACTACCTGCCAACGACGACACCCCTCTACCATGCGGGGAGCCGCGCAGCGGATGCCGCCGGACTATTCCACTACACCACCCTGGTTGACCAGACGAAAGAGGGCGCAGGACAAATGGTCAATATCGGCCTCCATTATGTCGCCACGGCCGGCCCGGGAACCTGTCAGCCTCACGATTATGATGGCGACGGCATCCCGGATTACGTGGAAAACTGGCACGGGGACGGCAACTACAACGCCCACACCAACAGCGAGACCGACTGGCAGCACGCCTGGACCCTAACAGGCGTTTTCGACACAACGAACTCGCTTTACGACGATGTTGATCTCTCGGGAGACGGTTTGGTTGGCCGCATCAAACGGGCCTTGAACCTGCAGCCCTTTGACACAAGTAGTCCCCTAACCTTGTTCCAAGTCACCACCGGCCAAGAGCCGGACATCGCAACGTTTGAGGTTCCTATAAGCTTCGATCTCCTCACACGCGCAGGTACGTTGACGCTCTTTGTTGACGGCGAAGGCGCTGCGTTCGCCACCTGTGTCGCAGCCACGAACGGAAACTGCCTGCTTGAGTGGAACACGACCTACGAGCCCCCGGGACACCACGAGCTCGCCGCATACATGACGCTCAGCGATGTCACCAGCGACCAGCGCGTCTGGCGGGCCATTGGGCAGTTGGCGCCGTTTTGCTCCTCTAATGTCCTCCAGTTTGACGAAGCCTTCGGCCAGTACGATGAGAATGGAGCCGTGCTGTATGCCAAACTGCTTCAGACTAACGCCAACTACACCATCGAACTGCTCGATCCCTCCAACTCGTCATCACCGCATATTAGAACCATCACAGGCAGCACATCAACGGGCGAGATCGAGGTGCCGTGGAACCTGACTTACGATAATCAGACCTCTGTTTTCACAGGAGACCAAGTCCAGGCGGTCTTCACCGTCAACCTTCTCGACGATCCGGCGTCCGGCGTCTCGAAGCAGACGCTCAATAGTGGAACCGTGCAGGTACCCGACGGCACATTTGACGTGGCGTTCGCATGGTGGGATGACAATGTTACCCAACCGCTTGATGGCGCGGAGTGGTACAACCTGCAATGGGCGGTAGTTAACACCCTAATGATGGATCAGGGGCTATGGCCCGTCTACGGGAGCACGTTCAATCGACCGACTTGGGACCTCGACCCCGGGTATCCCGGCTACCTGCCCGATAGGGCTGCGGTCACGGACTACCTACTTCCCGACCTCACGAACAGCTGGACGAGGAACTTCTTCTTTGAGGGCCACGGGGACCCATGCCAGCTTTCCGACATGAAAAGACCGCCTGTTGCCTATATGACGGTGCCAGACGTACGCGGAGCGTTAGGGAACACCTTCAGCGTTTGGCAGGGCGTGAGGCTTGTGCATCCCTATCGTTTGGTCTTCCTGGACGCCTGCCGGACCGCGGAAACGCTGGACTGGCAGCACGCGTTTGGAATCGTAAATCTCCGGCTGCAAAGCCCCAAGGACGACAGGCTTGCTCGAACCGGTCCGCAGGCCTTCGTCGGTTGGAAGACCGTCACGCCAAGCGTGTACGCCACACAGTGGGACGCCTATGGGGATACGCTAGAGGCCTTCTACGCCGCTTGGATGATGGGGCGCCCACTGGCGGACTGCGTTAAGCTGGCGTCCGATCCCAACGCAACAGATCCGATCACCGGCAGGCCGCTCTCTCTACCGTTGCCTGTGGTGGGGAACAGGAACCTGTGGCACCGCCCATGCGGGAAGCTGTGGATTGGGGGTTATCGTGGGATCACTGAAAACAGTTACGCCCCTGGTTATTGAATGAAGCGAGGACGTGCAAATGAAACGACTTTTGGTAGCGGTTTTGTCCTTGCTCGCACTGTGTGCTTGCGAAAGCGTTTCGTCTCGCCATCTGTCCAGGTCCCAAGTGATTAGGATCGCGCGCCGGGTGGGAGAGGAGCATGGCCAGTACCTGGAGGCTTACAAGACACCGGACGTCTTCTTTGAGGCCACGAGTAAGACATGGGTAGTAAGTTTTACCGCAAAACGGGGTTACCTCGATCAATACCAGTGGGCCGGGGGATTCGGCGTCGACATTGATGATGGCAAGAAAACTACGACATACCATGCGCCCATTTGGAAGTGACATGCTGTGTGGCAGCCGCGGCTCCGCATCCCTCTCACGCCCTGGCTCATCCACGGCTGCTGTTTTGCAGGTAAAGCGGGCGGCAATCTGGACGACAATACTCTGCCTCATAACTCTCTTGATGGATGCTTCCGGGTGGCTTGCTCTCTCAGGGGAACCAAGCCCCGGTCTGGGCGACGCCACAAAGAGCCCCGTTAGCCGGCGACTTGAACCAGCTCGCAACATAACCGAGGCGTATCAGGAGTGCGCGCTCAACGCGCTCGTGCAGGAGGCAAACCAGGTCGCCCGCGAGTTGGGCTTAAAGGGTGAGCTGCCAGTCACGCGCACCAACCTCGTGGAGTTCTTTGTCCTCCCTCGTCAGGGAGCCCAATCCTGGAAGGCCATTGGAAAGATAGTAACCCGCAACTATGCCTATTACGCCTCGAAGGATAACAAATTCTGCTATGTGGAGCGAACACACCCCGAAGAGGAGGTAGCAAGGTGGCAGCGGCATTACCTTCGCCCGATTAGTTGCCTAGACACAAACGGCGCGTATTACCTGGCGACGCAGTGGCTCGCTGCCGTATCGATTGATGTTGCGGCACTGAACCGAGAATGCGAGCTTCGAGTTCAGGCCTTTACGCCGCAGGGGCAGAAGCAAGGCTCAAATTTCTTGCCGCTGTATACGGTCTATTGGTCCAAAGGAGGGGAAGGTCACGGCAGCACCGCATCTGTCCGGCTCTTCGCTCCAACTCGAACCCTGCTGCACCTGCGGGTGGAAGATCCAAAATACAACCTACGGAGGCCACTGACAGTTGAGTAGGGACTTCTTCCGCAGGCATGCCCCATTTTCCATTAGACAGAACTCCCTGGCATTGACTGGTTTCCTTTGTTTCACCACGACGCTGCCTTTGCGGGCAACGACTCACTACGTTGACCTGGACAGCCCCGCCCCGGCTGCCCCCTACACGAACTGGCCCACCGCCGCCACGAGCATCCAGGACGCCATTGACGCCTCTAGCCTTGGTGATCTGGTCCTCGTGAGCAATGGCCTCTATGCAACCGGCGGCGCTGTAGTTGGTTTCAATAGCAACCGGGTGGCCCTGACCAAACCGCTGACAGTTCAAAGTGTTAATGGACCGGCTGTAACGCTCATCGTCGGTTCCCATGCAAGTTCGGCACTCTTCAGTCCCATTGTCCGATGCGCCTACCTTACGAACGGGGCTTCCCTCGTGGGCTTCACCCTCACCAACGGTAGTGCTGGGACCGCCCAGGGGGACGCTGGAGGCGGCGTTTATGGGGAAGCCGGGCTCTACGCCGCCAACTCGGTCCTGTCCAACTGCGTCCTCTCCGGCAACACGGCTTATTTGGGCGGCGGCGCGTGTAGAGTGGTCCTGAATAACTGCGCCCTCACCTGCAACTCCGCTGGTGTTGGCGGCGGCGCATACGAGTGCACGCTTAACAACTGTATCATTGCGAGCAACACCGCCAGCGGCAGCCTGCCAACCCTCCCGCCGGCTGGCCACGGTGGGGGCACTTATCGTTGCGACCTCATAAGCTGCGTGGTAGCCGGGAACTCGGCCTCCGCTGCCGGCGGCGCTGTCACCAGCGGTTCTTGCAACAACTGCACCATTGTCAGCAACACCGCCCCCAGCGGTGGCGGCGTGGATGCCTCCATGGTGGTCACCTTCACCAACTGCGTGGTCTTCTACAACTCCGCCACCTTGGCCCCCAACTACCAATCCGGCCCCACGTTCTCCCACTGCTGCACCACGCCACTGCCTTCGGGCCCGGGCAATATCACCAACGACCCCGCCTTTCTGAATCCCGCTGCCGGCGACTTCCGCCTCCAGACCAACTCTCCCTGCATCAACGCCGGTCTCAACTCCGCTGTCACCTGGCTCACCGACCTCGACGGCAACCCCCGCATCGCCGGCGGCACCGTGGACATCGGCGCCTACGAGGTCCCGAACCCGCCCTCGATCATCTCCTACGCCTGGCTCCAGCAATATTCGTTGCCCACCGATGGCTCCGCCGACTTCCTCGACTCCGACGGCGATGGCATGAACAACTGGCAGGAATGGCGCGCCGGCACCGACCCGACGGACCCCTCCTCTGCTCTGCGCATCACCTCCATTTCTGCCACCGGCGCAGTGCTGACCGTGTGCTGGCAGGGCGTCACCGGAACGACTTACTGCCTCGAGCGGTCCACGAACTTCTTTTCAGCGCCTGCGTTCCTGCCTATCCAAACCAACATCCCGGGCACCGCGGGCACGCTGGCCTGTCCCGATACCAATGCTCCAACTGCCAGGCAAGCCCTCTACCGCGTACGTGTCCAGTGAGCAACAAGGGTAGGCGAACCAGTCGCCCCCCAGCGGATAGTGCTCGCACGGCACGTGCTCCTTTTCTAACCTCGGGCCATGGGCACGCTTTATTACGGCGACAATCTCGACATCCTCCGCCGCTACCTGAAGGACGAGACGGTGGGCCTTGTCTATCTGGACCCGCCGTTCAACTCCGCCCAGAGCTACAACGCCTTCTTCCACGAGAAGGACGGCACCGAGGCCGCCAGCCAAATCCGCGCCTTCGAGGACACCTGGCACTGGGACATCCACACCAAGAAAGCCTACGCCGAAATCACCGAGCAGCCCGGCAAGGTCTCCGACGTCATGCAGGCCTTCTACACCTTCCTCGGCGGCAACGACATGATGGCCTACCTCACCATGATGGCCCCGCGCCTGGTCGAACTCCGCCGCGTGCTCAAACCGGCGGGCTCCCTGTACCTGCACTGCGACCCGACGGCCTCGCACTATCTCAAACTGCTGTGTGATGCGGTATTCGGAACGGATCAGTTCCGCAACGAGATCACCTGGAAGCGCACCTTTGCTCATGGGAACGTCGGCCGCAACTACGGGTCCATTGCCGACGTCATTCTCTTCTATACAAAGGGCGAACCGTATTGCTGGAATCAACCCTACCGGCAGCTCTCGCCTGAGGAAATGGAGGAGAAGTATCCGTTCGTTGACGGCGAGGGGCGCCGGTGGCAATCCGTCACCCTCAGGAATCCAGGACAAAGACCGAACCTGCACTTCCCGTTTCAGGCTAGCAATGGGGTGACCTACCAACCGCATCCAAACGGCTGGTCCTGCAACCTGGAGCGCATGCAGAAGTACGATCGTGAGGGAAGGCTGCACTTTCCATCCAAGCCGGGCGGGGCCCTGCGCCTGAAGATGTTTGCTGACGAAAGCCAGGGAGAGAAGCTCCAAAACATCTGGGAGGATATCGCCCCCATCGGGGCTAATGCCGCCGAACGCCTCGGATATCCCACGCAAAAGCCCGTGGCGTTGTTGGAGCGAATCATCAAAGCCAGCAGCAACCCTGGCGACCTCGTCCTCGACCCCTTCTGCGGCTGCGGCACGACAATTGACGCCGCCGAGAAGTTGGGCCGCAGGTGGATCGGCATAGACATTACCCAGCTTGCGACCTCGCTCATTAAAAACCGCCTGCGCGACACGTATGGCGACAAGGTCGAGATCCTCACCATTGGCGAGCCCACCACGCCCAACGAAGCCTTCGTCCTCGCTGAACAGGACAAATTCCAGTTCCAGTGGTGGGCGCTCGGACTCGTGGGCGCCCGCCCCGTCGAGCAAAAGAAAGGGGCCGACCACGGCATTGACGGCAAAATCCTCTTCCGCGATGACCCCCGCGCGCCGCGCCCTGAACAAATCATCATCCAGGTCAAAGGCGGCAAGACCGGGGTCAAGGATGTGCGCGACCTCCGCGGGGTCATTGACCGCGAGAACGCCGCCATTGGCGTCCTGATTTCGCTCCAACCCGCCACGGCGCCAATGGAAACCGAAGCCGCCAGCGCTGAGTTCTACGAGCACAAGCTCACCCGGGCCAAGTATCCACGGCTGCAGCTCCGGACGGTCAAGGAACTGATGGAGGGCAAGGGGATCGAACGTCCTTCCTCGGTTGCCGCCGTGGACGAGACCTTCAAGCGTGCCCCCAAAGCCGAGGCCAAGGGCCACAAACAAACCGCCCTGGGCATCTACCCGGACTGACCTGAAGCCAACCTCCCCGTCCTCACTCCGTCTCCACACCGTATACTCCTCGTGGACACACCGTATGTTCAATTTGAATATACGGTGTGTCCACGAGGAGTATACGGCGTGGTGACGGAGTGGTGACGGCGGTGGCGGCGGAAAGGCCGGGGGAGCGGCGGTCGCAATCTGCAGGCGCACTGTCTCATTTCAGGACAGTGTCCCGCCTCGCACGCCATCGCAGCCCGCTCGCCCCTCCGTAGTCTCGCCGGATCCTCACCGGACCCTCACCGGACCCACACAAGGGATAACAATGTTATCCCTTGTGTGGGTCCGGTGAGGGTCCGGTGAGGCTATGGAGGGACCAGGGAGGGCGGAGCTGCCACAAAAGCGGCGTGTTCGGGCAAAATGGGGGGAGAGCGCCCGTGCTCGTGCGCAGCATTGGTGGAAGACGCTGCGGTGCAAGAACATGCGGCACCCGGCTGGCATCGGAGGTTGGTAAACAGTCGGCGAACCCGCTGGCGAGCAAGAGTAAGAGCACGAGCAAGAGCAAGACTTGCTCTTGCTCGTGCTCTTACTCTTGCTCGCCAGCGGGTTCGCCGACTGTTCACGGAGATTGCTGCGCCCGGGGACGGGCGCGCTCCGCGTTACTGCGCGGGCACTACCCGGTAGAAGCGCCTGGCGTCCGGGCTGGTGGGGAGCGAGACCGAGCCGGTCCAAGTGAATGGCGTGACGTTCGTGAAATCGGTCCAGCCGGACTGGGTGAGGTTGGTCTTGAACTGCACGCGGTAGGTGTGCCCGGCGGAGGCGCTCCATAACAGGGTCAGGCTGGAGCTGCCTGCCTGTCTTAACAGTTGCAACGTGAGCGGCGCCGGGGGAAGACTCGCTTGCGTCATGCGAATGGTGCTGTTGAGGCTGTCCGAGACATAGATGTTGGTGTTGTTGTCAACGGCGATGCCGAAGGGAGCGTTGAACTGGATGCCGGGACCGACCCCGTCGGCGCTGCCCGAGACACCGGCGGTTCCGGCGATGGTGAACACGAGCCAGTTCGTGCCCGCCGGGGAGAGGCGGCGGATGGTATTGTTGCCCTGGTCCGCGACATAGAGATTGCCGTCGTTCCCCGCGGCGATGCCGGTCGGGTTGTTGAACCGGGCGCTGGCGCCAACGCCATCGGCGCTGCCGGCACTGCCGACCAGGCCGGCAATGGTCGTCGCGAACCAATTGCCGCCTGAGGGCGTAACGGCGCGAATCGTATCGCTGTATTTGTCGGCAACATACACCGTGCCGTTCTGGCCCACGGTAATGCCATAGGGTTCTTCAAAGCGCGCGGCGTTGTTCATGCCGTCGGCATTGCCGAAGTTGCCCGGTGACCCTGCAATGGTGGTCACGATCCAGGCCCCGGCGAAGGGAGTGAGCATGCGTATGGCGCAATTGCCCTCGTCGGCCACGTAGATGTTCCCGGCGCCGTCCACCGCCAGGGCGGTTGGGAAGCGGAAGCGCGCGGCACTCCCGGAGCCATTGAAGCTGCCGGTGCTCCCAGCCAGCCCGGCGAGCGTGCTGACCACCCAGTTGGTGCCGGAGGGGGTGAGCTCGCGAATCGTGGCATTGCCCGTATCAGCCACATAGACGTTGCCGCTCAAATCCACCGCCACACCGTATGGGCTGCTGAAGCGGGCGTTCGAGTTCGCGCCGTCACTGCTGCCCGCGCTGCCCGCCAATCCGGCAATGGTGCTCACGGCCCAGCCGGCGCCGGAGGGCGTCAGCTTGCGAATGACGTGGTTATCCATGTCCGCCACGTAAACATTGGTGTTGCCGTCCACCGCGATGCCCCGCGGAGAGTAGAAGGAGGCATTTGCGCCGATGCCATCGGCGCTGCCGTTGGTTCCGGCCAAGCCGGCGATGGTGCCGATCTCGATGTAGGGCGCAACCGTGATGTGCAGCGCCGCGACGGAGCTGGTGACCGCCCCGAGGGAATTGGTAATGATGCACCGAAACAGCCTGCCATCCATGCTCATGTCCGTCTGGCTGAGGGTCAGGGTAGCGGTGCCCGAGCCGCTGTAGTGTCCACCGTCGCTCAGGTTATCCCAGTCCGGGCTGCCGTTGGTCTGATACTGCCATTGATAAACCAGGGGCAATTGGCCGCCGGCGCCGACGACGAACGCCACGTTGGTCTGGACGGTCACGGTCTGGTCCTGCGGCTGGGCGGAGATGACGGGCGGCCCTTGAGCGGGCACTAACGTAAAGTTGGCGCCCCACACGTTGCCGCTGCTGCTTCCATGCTCGGCGGAAGTGCCGGTGCTATAGCTGGCGCTGACCGGGTAGTAGCCCGCGTTCGTGACGATGATCGTGAAGGTTGCGCCGGAAGGCACGCCAGCCAGGGCATAAATGCCGTTGCTATCCGTCGTCGCACGGTAGATGCCGCCCCGAGTCCCGGTAGCTGCGACGCTGGCCTTGGGAACCGGGACGCCCGCGACATCCAGCACGCGGCCGCTGATAATCTCGCCGCTGCCGTTGGTATAGACATTGTAGAGGCATTCGGTGATAGACCAGAAGTACGAGTAGGAGCCGTCCTCTTGCAGCAAGTCAATGATGGGCAGGGCGTACCAGGCGTTGTAGACCCCGCTCCACCCCATGTTGAGGTGGTGATAGGGTGCTCCGAAGTAGAACCCATACCCGTCGCACACTACCGCATGCGCCCCCGGATCACCTGTGATGCCCAGGACAACCGGCAGGCGGGCGTCCAGGTTGGGATTCATCATGTTGAACAAGGCACAGTTGTAGCAGCCCGTATCCAGGTTCGTAACCTCACTGATCACGGCATTGGCGTATTTGAAGGTCGTGACGAGCGCCTTCTGGGCATCGGACAGGTAGGCTCCCGAGCCGGTTACGGAGTACTGCATGTTCACCGCCACGCCGGCGTCGCTGGTCAGCGCGCCCACGGCTTGGGCCTGCGGCTGGGTCAGGGTCCAGTAGTTCGGGGACAACGGCATGGTCTTCCAATCGTACGGGCCGCCGTTGCCGTCGCCGCCGCGCAAGTTGCGGCCCATAGGATGCCCATCCACCGTGATCTGGAAGCACGCGCTGCCGACCCCCGTCTGCGGATACAGGTAGTAATACATCAACTGGGACATGGCGGTTGCCACGCAGCCGCAGACGTAATTGGTCGCGTTCCTCGGTTCGTGCGGGGGAGTGAAGTAATTGTAACAGGCCAGGTAGTCACTGACCACCATGATCTGGGTCGTGGTCACCCAGAGCTCCGTCGTGACAGTGCTGCCGATCGTGCCCGAGACGACCACGCTGAGGTTGGTGGTGACGGCCCAGCTCTGGTCGGATACCCGCTGGCCCAGCCGGTTCGTGGTGAGGACCTCCACATAGTCGGTGACGCTGATGTTGTTCGTAACCGAGGCATCGGGTCCGTTGGTGACGTCCACCACGGCGGTTTGATAACCGAAGCCGTGGGTGACGGGCCAGTCCGGGCCGTTCGTGAGATTCATGACGCCGTAGTTGGTGAAATTCACCGGAGGCGCCTGGACGACGTCGCCAAGCGCCTGCGTGGTGAAATGCGTACGAACGATGAGCAGGTTGGTGACGACAATCCAGTTGGTGACGGTGGTTGGAAGGCTTCCCTGGTCCCAGGTTGTTTGCAGGAACGGGGCGACGCGGACGTCGGAAACTGTGCCCATGGCCTTAGGCTGAGCACCGCCTCCGCCGCTCTGCATCAGATTCCGCCACTGGGTTCGGTTCTTCAGCCCGGCCGCCGAACCGGCGTGCGCGCGCGCGTGGGCCACCCGGTTGGGCAGGTCCCGGCTGACCAGGGCGCCCAGAGGGTTGCTGGGAGATGGATCAAAGTGCCCGCGCTCGACGAAGGCCACGACCGGCTCGGTCTCGTCCTCCGCCGACACGATCACGAAGCCGGAGGGCTGCAGGTAAACCACGTGGTAAGCCGGCTTCCCGGAATGGTCGCGGTAGGTCTGGACGCTCTCGATCTTCGTGCCCAACGGTGTGCCGAGCGGTTGGTGATCGGCGCGAAGCCAACCCTTCACTGCCGTGGCGGCGTCCTTGGCGTCCACCTCCGAGCCGAGCGCACCCGTGCCGCACCAGAGGACCGAGGCGAGCAATAGAAAAGCTTTGGCGAGTTTCATAGGGATTTGTGAGTTGCCGAGTTTCATACGTTGCCGTGACGGTTTCTGAGACTAGGGCAGGATACGGACGCGGTAGAATTCCGTTCCTTTGCTGCTGGCGTCGTCGAACTCCATGCTGGCTCCGGTGCCAGTATTGGTGGCGATGGCGGTCCAGGCCCCCGGTGCAAGAGCGGCGGAGCGCTCGATCACGTACTGCTTGCCGGCGACGGTCGGCCAGTGGATGGCAGCCCCGGCGCCCGCGGGAGCCGGCGTGGTGGGCTGCAGGCGCGGGAAGGCCTTGGGATCGGTTGGATCCGTGCCCGCGATGTACTTCTGCCAGTTACTGATGCCGTCTCCGCAAGCATCTGCATTGGCTGCGGACAGCGCATTGTAAATGGTGCCAAACCAGCGCAAGCGCCAGGAGTCCGGAATGGCATCATGGTAGGAAGAGGTATTGCGGCTGGACAGAGTGATGAGTCCGGTGAGGGTCTGTTTGGGGAGCGCGGCAATTCCGTTCGGCGATGCCGACACATGGTCGAAATGGATCGCGTAGGCGGCACTGCTCGTGGCGTTGCCTGGGATGGTTACGGTAAGGGTGCCCAGAGTGACATTGCCGCTAAGGCCGGCGATTGTGCTGTCGAGCCAGGCTGCGGCGTAATTGCCGTTCCCCGTCGAGGACGTCAGGCTGGGAGCGCCCAGGGCCGCGTTCGGTGCGAATTGCACCGCGCTGGTGAGTGCCGGCGAGCCGTCCAGCGGCTCAACGCTCAGATTGAGCATCAGCACGCGCACGGGATAATTGCCGAAGATGCTCGCGGTAATGGGAATCTGCAGCGTCTGCCCGGCAGAGCTGATCGCGTCACCCGCGGTGAAGTTGGCTGCCGGCGGATTGGTCAATGTCAGCGCCTTGGTGGTGCTCGCGCGCACCAGCACTTTGGGCTGGGGGAAGACCGCCTCCGCCGCTCGCACCCCATTGGTCCAGAAGCGGCGGAACCAGGTCAGGCTGGGGTCCAGTGATCGCCGGTAGGTGACATAGACGTCGCACACGTCCAGCACCCCATCCCCGAAGGCGATCTGGTTGATGCTGGTGTCATTTCCGTCAAAGAGCGGATTGAGCGCGCCCGGCCCGCTGATGTAGGTATTGAATTCGAGATACCCGTGGCCGAGATCCATATAGGTGCCGCCACATGAGTCCATGCTATCGAAGAAGTCGCTGTTGGCGGGTGGATCGTCCAGGGAGTAAATGGCCGATTGGAAGACCTGCTCCACGTCGCTGTTGTCCAGGTTGGTGTTGCCGAAGTCGCCGGCATTGAACCAGCGGAA
>DATKNZ010000342.1:0-27664 GCA_035541055.1 Candidatus Acidiferrum sp.
GGTCAACCTCATGGATGCCATATCCGGCATGAAGACCGAGCTGATTCCCATCCCGGAGCTGGCGAAAATGGGCGTGGGCCGCGTCTCGATCCCTGTCGCCTCGTGCATGGTGGCGCACAAAGCGCTGACCGACTTCTTCAAAGCCCTCAAGGCCTCGCCCACCGGCATCCTGGCCGGCCAGACCCATTGGGTCTCGTCCTTCGAGGAATACACCGACTTCGTCGGCCTCAAGGCCTATCGCCACCTCGAAGAACAATACCTGCCCAAGGACCGCATTGACGGCAAGTACAAGGGCACGGCCAAGATCGTCGGCTAACGTTATGAGCATGACCGTTGTAGAGAAAATCCTCGCCCGCGCCTCCGGCCTGCCCGCCGTGAAGGCTGGCGACGTCGTGGAACCCAAGGTTGACCTCGCAATGTCGCACGAAAACACGGCACTCGTGATCAACCAGTTCCTGGAAATCTACAAAGGCACCTCGCTGCAGCCCAGGATCTGGGACCCCAGCCGCGTGGCCATCATCTTCGATCACCGCGTCCCGGCGGAATCGCCCAAGACCGCCTCCAACCAGAAGAAGGTGCGCGAGTTCGTGGGCGCCCAGGGCGTGGGCAAGTTCCACGACGTCCGCGGGGACGTCGGCGGCATCTGCCACCAAATCCTGCCCGAGAACGGCTACGTTCGCCCCGGCTCCATCGTCGTGGGCACGGACTCCCATACCACCAGCCACGGCGCGCTGGGCGCGTTCGCCTTCGGCATCGGCGCCACCGAAATGGCCAGCGTCTGGGCGCTCGGCACGGTGCTCAACGTCGAGGTGCCCCCGACCATCAAGGTGGTCGTCAAGGGCCGCTTCAAGAAGTTCGTCGGGCCGAAGGACCTGATTCTGCACCTCATCGGCAAGATCACCGCCCAGGGCGCGAACTTCAAAGTGCTTGAGTTCCACGGCGAAACCATCAGCCGCATGCCCACCTCGGGCCGGCTTGTCCTGTGCAACATGGCCGTCGAAGCCGGCGCGACCGCCGGCATCGTGCCCGCCGATGCCGAGACCGAACGCTACCTGCGCGAAGAAGCCGGCGTGGCCGAGCCGCTGCAGGCCGTCGCTCCCGATGCCGACGCCGCCTACGAACGCGTGATCGAGATCAACGTCTCCAAGTTGCAGCCCCAAATCGCCTGCCCGCACACTGTGGACAACGTCAAACCTATCGAGCAGGTGGCCGGCAAGAAAGTAAACCAGATCGTGATCGGCTCCTGCACCAACGGGCGGCTCGATGACCTCGCCGTTGCCGCCAAGATCCTCAAAGGCCAGAAGGTGGCGAACGGCACCCGGATGCTGATCTTCCCGGCTTCGGCCAAGATCTACCGCCAGGCCCTCGGCAAGGGTTACGTCGGCACCTTCATGCAGGCCGGCGCCGTGGTGATGAACTCCGGCTGCGGCCCCTGCCTCGGCGTCCACGAAGGCGCGTTGGGCGACGGCGAAGTCGCCCTCTCGACCACCAACCGCAACTTCAAGGGACGCATGGGCAACCCGAACTCCGAGGTTTACCTGTGCTCCCCCGCCGTAGCCGCCGCCTCGGCCATTACCGGCGTCATCACCAGCCCGCGAAAGAACCCGGCGCCCCACGCAACACGCAACACGTAACACGTAACACGTTTCACCCATGCCAACCGTAGTCTTCAAAGTCGCCGACGACGTCTCGACCGACGTCATCTACCCGGGCCGCTACATGGCCACCGTCCTGCCCACCGAAACGCCGCAGTTCGCCTTTGCTGACGAGGCGGCCTTCAACGCCAAGCTCAAGGCCAAGCAGGTCCCGCCCGGCAGCATCCTGGTCGGCGGCCGGAACTTCGGCTGCGGCTCCTCGCGCGAGCAGGCCGTCTCGTGCCTCAAGGGCCACGAGCTGATCATTGTAGCCAAGAGTTTCGCCCGCATCTTCCTGCAAAATGCCATCAATCTCGGCCTCCGCATGATCGTCTGCCCCGACATCGAAGCCGCCGAAGGCGATGAGCTGGAGCTGAGCGCGGACACGCTGGTCAACAAGACCACCGGCAAGCAGTTCAAGCTCGAGCCGATGCCCAAGTCCCGCCAGGTCATCATTGATGCCGGCGGCCTTATCCCCTACACCCGCAAGCGCTTGCAGCAGCAAACCGCAGCCGCCTGAAGCTCTGCGGAGCAGAGACCAGCACGGCGCCGGCTCTCGCCAGTTTCGTGGCGGGCCTGTTTGGCCGAGCACCGGGCAGCGCACGTCACGACGCGCTGGTTCGGCCCAGCGCCAGGATTCGCTCGAAGTGAACGGGAGTGAGCGGCACGACCGAAAGGCGGGTCTGTTTGAGTAACAGAAGGCCCTTCAGCTTCGCGTCAGACTTCAGGGCATCGAGCCCCACCGGCTGCTTCAGCGCCTTCACTGGGACGAGGTCCACGCAGGACCAATCTCCCTCGCCGGCGGTCGGGTCGGGATAAGCCGCCCTGGCGACGCGGGCCAAGCCCACGACCTGCTTCTCGGTCACGCTATGGTAGTAGAGCACCCAGTCGCCCTTTTTCATGGCCCGGAGGTTGTTGCGCGCCTGGAAATTGCGCACGCCCGTCCACGCGGCGCGGCCATCCTTGACGAACGCCGCCCAGGAATAATCCGCCGGTTCCTGCTTCACGAGCCAGTGCTGCACGGGTGTTTCCATCAACTGTGGACGCGAGTTGGGCCGGCCCCTACTCAATGCGCGTGCTATGGTCCTGCATCCACCAGACGTCCTTGCTGCCCGGTTGCGGGACGTTCAGTTGCAGAGTCGTCGTCAGCGGTGGGTAGGTTCGCGAATCCACCCATTTATGGATCTCCGCGTGACCATCGGCGAACGCGAAGTCCGCCGCGTGGCCATGGTAGCTGGCCGGGTAGTCAACCATCACCGTGGTGTTGATATCCGGGTAGCTGTCCATTTGCACGATAAAGAACCCATCGTTGATGCTGTCCTCCCGCTCCTCCAGAAAGACAAAGCTCATGCTTGCCCCGGGGTTGATCATCTCCGATAGCTTGCGAAAGACCTTCCAGTTATGACCGGTGCTCCAGCCTCCCCTGGGGTCGGCGGTGTCACCCCTGCCGCCCGTCCATATATTCATCGACATGCTGCGCGGGCGAGGCACCCACTGACCGGCCGGGTTATAGCCGAGGCTTTTGTCGGCCGGGCAATGCCAGATGCCCGCGCTCTTGCCGCAATACGGCCACAACAAGCTCTTCTTGATCGTGTCGTCAGCATCCCAGTTGCCCTTGGTGGTGGGGACCGCCAGGTCCAGGTCGTAAGGAGGCCCGGAGGTGAGCCAGGCATACTGAGCATTGACCCCTAGCGAGTACCCGTAGGGCAACACTTCACGGTTATCCTCGCAGTATTGCCGCCAGGCCAGGAGAAGCTGGCGGTTGTTGTTCATGCACATGACCGCCTGAGCCTTCTGCTTGGCCCTGGCCAGCGCCGGCAGCAGCAGCGCCGCCAGAATGGCAATGATGGCAATGACGACCAGCAACTCGATCAGAGTGAACCCTATGGCCTTTGCGGACAGACAGAGTCGTTTCATTTCGCATCTCCGCTATGTGCTAAACCCACGTCCGCATTCCGGGTGACTGGATTTCCGGCCAGCTTCCGCTGCGGGCGTGTTGGCTTCGCCCGATTCTGTTGAAGCATGTCACATCCGATGGGACTTACAAGCAGAAGGTTGTGGCAGACAAGCAGGGGTGCAAGCTGTCCTCACGTCAAAGAAGAGGTGGTTCCGTATCGCATCGGCCGGCGCTCCCCCCAGGTATAAGCTCGTAAATCGTAAATCGCATATCGTATATGTTTTGACCTGGCCCTTGCTGCCGTGGTATCAACCGCACATGAACAGGCTTCACGTCTCTTTGCTTACCTTGTGCTCCGCATGTGTTCTGAGCGCCCGCGGAGGAGAATTCCCCGACTCTTTCACCTGGGATAAGGACGACGCGGCGCGCGCGAAACATGCGGCGTTGGAGGGCAAACCGATGCCCTCATTGGACGTCACCGGCTGGGTAAACGGGCAGGTCAAGCCCGAGGATATGAAGGGCAAGGTCGTGGTGGTGGATTTCTACGCGACTTGGTGCGGCCCATGCATGGCGGCCATTCCTCACAACAACGAGCTGCTGAAGAAGTATAAGGACAAGGGGCTGGTCATCGTCGGCGTGTGCACCGACAAGCGAGGGCAGGAGAAGATGGGGCAAACGGTTAAGGACCGCGGCATCGAGTATCCGACGGCGCGTGACTCGCAACTCGCATCCGAAAAGGCCTGGCAGGTGCACTACTATCCGACCTACGCGATCGTGGACCGCAAAGGGGTCGTTCGGATCATCGGCCTGAGGCCAAATTACGTCGAGCACGTGGTGAAGAAGCTGCTGGCCGAAGCCCCGCCCGCGTGACCCTTCACAGCGTGGCGCCCGCCCGCGAGCAGGAGGGTGCGGCGTTTGCCGGAGGCTGGCTTCGTCGAGTGCGGACATTGTGCCTGTTGCTCGGGATCGTGCTGGCCGCGACCGCCCATTCCCGGGCAGCCACCTACGCGACGTGGATCATGGTCTGGCACGGCCACGACCAGGCATGGTGGAATGCAAATGCCCCGGACGGTCTCAAGAACCCTATCAATGGCCAATGGAAGGCCTTGGACTGGGCCGACCCCAGCCTCGTGGAAGCTTACCTGGACGGCCTTAGGCAGGCGGGCATCAACGTGGTCATCGCCGATCTCACCAACGGCTGGAACTGGCTGGGCTCCCGCTGCCAGTTGATCCAATCGCTCTGCGCCAAAAAGGGCCTGAAATTCTGCGTGGCGGAGAACAGCGCCGGTAACGTGGCTACGTTCGAAAGCCATGCCCAGGATATCTGGACCCGGTTTGCGGCCCCGGAGGCGCCCTGGCACGACACCTACTTCCAGTATCACGGCAAGCCGCTGATCGTGTGCTACGCCATACGGGCCTGGTACCAGTCCTACCTGAAGAGCGAGTCCGCCTACCGCAGCCGGTTCAATCTCGTCTGGGCTTCGGGCGAGGATTCCAACATGGATAAGTGGGGCTGGCAACTGGAGCCCTGGGTCGGCCCCGTGCCTTCGCGGGAGGCCATGTTCGTCACGCCCTCGATCCGGTGGAATCCATCCAACGGCGTCATGTGGCGGAAATCGCTGGCCTGGCTGGACTACGGCTTCGCCCTGGCCAGCAAAAGCAACCCGGCCTATGTCATTGTCGGCTCATACGACGATCCGAGCGAACGCAACTCCTGGCTGGTCTCGGACACCTCGCATTGCGAGCCCGGCCGGCAGATGCGTGACTGGACGGGCGCTTTGAGTCCCGCCGCGTATTACGACCGAGTGGCGCAATGGATCGCCGGCAAACCCTCCCTGGTGCCAGGCGGGTTGCTGCCTGATGGCGCCTACCGCATCATCAGCCGTGCCCATGCTGCTCCCCTCGGCATTGTCGCTTCGGAGAAGTCGAACCAGGGCACGCCCGGAGCCGCTCTCGGGGTATGCGCCCCGGCCAAGGCCCCGCAGGGCTGCTTCTGGCTGTATCATCTCGGCGGCAACTGTTACCGCATCATCACCCTTGAGAGCGGCCTTGCGCTGGAAGCTTCTAATAAAGGCGTAGCGCAGAATTGGGACAGTTCGGAACCCAGCCAGCACTGGGTGCTCAGCCGCGGCTCGCACGGCTGCGTGCGGCTCATCAACAGCGCCACTGGGCTGGCGCTCACCTTGCAGGACGGATCGGTCGGCGCCCACGCAAGCTTGCATCCCCCAAGCAGTGATCGTGATCAGCAATGGCGGCTGGAGCCGGAGTTGCCTTTATAGCTGCCCAGGAGGGCGGAGGCTTACTGTGCCGGCATGAACCCTTACCGGAGCGACTCGTGCGCCTCAGTACGTCAGCGGGCCAAGCACAGCGCGGTAGAACCGAGCGCGGTAACTGGCGGAGTCGGGGTCAGTGAAGTCGTAAATACCAGCGGTGTTGGTCAGGATCGGCGTCCAGGTCGTGAGATTGGTCGAGGCCACGACGATGTTGGTCTCGCCGCTGAATCCCAACAGCCGCAGGCGGAACTGGCCATTGGTCATAAACAGCGGCGCGATTTGCGGCACGTCGAAGTTGATGTGGTCATTCCAGCGGGCCAGGTAATTCGACGGCTTCCCGCCAGCGGTGCGTAGGTTGCCGCCGACCCACAGGTCATTGCCCTGCGCAAACAGGGCCTGCACCGTCGAGGAAACGCCGCTGCCCAGGGGCGCCCAACTGGTGCCGTCCCATTTGGCGATGCGCGTGGCCGGCACCCCACCGACGTTGGTAAAGCTGCCTCCCACGTAGAGATTGTTGCCGATGGCAGCCAGGGCGTTGATCGAGCCCCGGCCAACCACGCCGCCGCCCACGTTGGACCACGCGCTGCCGTCCCACTGGGCAATCTGGCTGATCGCCACGCCGCCCGCGTTTGTCAGGTTCGGCCCGGCGAAATAGACATGGCTGCCGGCGACAGCGATGGCCGTGGCGTTGGTATTCAGCCCGGTACCCATGGGCCAGGCATAGGTGCCGTCGAAGTGCAGCGCAAAGACGCTGTTCGTGCAGTTGTTGAAGCTGGAATCGCACTCCGAGATCGAAAGCTGGCCGCTGACGTAAATGTCGTTGCCCTGCACCGCCAGCGCGCTGAAGCCAATATTGTCAAAGTTCATGGACACGAATGTCGCCGCCGGAGGATACGCGAGCACGCTCCAGAAATTGGCCCCGTCCCAGCGCGTCAGCCACCAGTCGGTGCCGTCCGCGCCGGGGATCCCGAAGTAACCCGCGACTAACAGGCTGCCGCCATAACTGCCCAACTCCGTTGGCGACACAAACGGGGTGTTGTTCAGCTCCGACCAGTGTGTCCCGTCCCAGTGGGCCATGTGATAGGCCAGGGGGCCGTAGCCCGCGCCATCGCCGGTGAACAGCCCAGCCGCATAGAATTGGCCGCCGATGCTTGCCACCGCCAGCACGTTGCTGTTCAGACCTGAGCCGATGGGAAACCAGTTGGTGCCGTCGAACCAGGCAATCCGGGTCGCGCTGGTCCGGCCGGCGGCCGCAAATGACGTCCCGCCGATCAACACATTCGTGCCGTCACCGTTGATCGCGTCCACTGGGCCGCTAATGCCGTTGATCCGGCCCGGCGTCCCCAGGCTGTGCCAGGAGGCGCCGTCCCAGGCCGCGATGCCGTTAGCCAGGGTGCCGCCCGCCAGCAGAAAATTCCCGCCGACATACAGGTTCCCGCCGTCGGCCAACAGGCGCCCGACGGGGCCGCTCACCCCACTGCCCGCTGCCGACCAGGACGTGCCGTTCCAGGCCGCCAGGTTGGTAGCCCCGCCTCCGGCCACCGTGAACGTGCCGCCGACGTACAGCAGTCCGTTGAACACCGCAAACCGCGTTGCGCCTCCCCCGGTCAAGCCGCCACCCAGCGCCGTCCAGTTGGCGCCGTCCCACTGCGCGACCAACCCCGCCGGCGTGGACCCCGCCTGCGTGAACAGGCCGGCAGCGTAGAGATTGCCGTTGTTGAAGGTTAAGCCAAACACGTTGTTATTGACCCCGCCGCCCACCGCGGCCCAGGCTGAGCCGTTCCATACCGCGAGGTTCGAAATCGCGTACGGACCGCAGTTGGTGAACAAGCCGCCGGCGTACACCCGCCCGCTTTGGAAGGCGATCGCGTTTACGCCAAAGGACAGGCCGCTGTAGGTTCCCACCCCGCTGCCGAGCGCGTGCCAGACGCTGCCGTCCCAGTAAGCGATGTTGGTCGCCACCGTGCCCCCGGCCGCGGCGTTAGTGAACGCGCCGCCTACGTACAGGTTGGTGCCGTTCACAACCAGCGTCGTCACCAAACCGTTGAAGTTCATTCCGTTCCAGTTCGTCCCGTCCCACCTGGCAAAGTTGGTGATGGCCAGGCCGTTCACATTGGTAAAAGCGCCGACGGCGAACAAGGTGTCCCCGAGAAACGCCATGTTGTAAACCTGCGCTCCGGGAGCCCCGTAAATCTGCGCCAGGACCGACCACTGCTCGCCGTCCCAGACCTGCACCGCGACGTTGGTCGTGGTTGTGCCGGTTCCGCTGGCGTAAAGCAGCCCATTGTGCGTGACGATCGCCCCCGCGCTCCCGCCCGTCCCCGGCCATCCGAATTGGTAATCCCAGTGCTCGTCACCGGCTGCGCCGAAAGCGCCCAGCCTGGCGAGCAGCAGAAAACCTAAGATCGCCGCAGCGTGCGGATGCTTGTGCATGGTGTCGCTCACTTTATGCTTTGCATTAGTAAAAACAAGCCCTTTCACTGGACGAGGCCGGCCCTATCATGGGGCCGTGAACCGTTCCAGGATCATTCGTGCGGGATTGCTGGGCTGCGTGGTTGTGCTGAGCGCGCTGCCGGGGAGAGCCGTGGACCGCGCGGCTGCTTTGCGCGGGTGCTTTGGCACCTACGGCGGGGCGCCGAAGCTGGCCGACGGCCATGTGGACCAGCCGAAGCTGATAGCGGAACTGCTGGACATCCACGCGAATACCTACCATTGGCTTTTCCGGTCCAAACAGGCGCAGTTTGATGACTTCCGGGCGTTCCTGCCGCTGGCCCGGGAAAAGCACCTTAAGGTCTGGGTCACGCTTGTGCCGCCTTCCGAGACCCTGCCCAAGGGCACGTCACCTACCGAGGCGCTGAAGCAGGAGTACGAGCATTGGGTGCTCGAGTTCGCCCGGCTCAGTGCCGCGAACCCCAACTTCGTCGCCTGGAGCATTGACGATTTTGCCTACAACCAGAAGTTTTGGGCGCCCCGGGACATGGCCAGACTCACGGAAGCCGTCCACCGGCTGAACCCGCGTTTCGCGTTCGTGCCGTGCTGCTACTTCCGCCAGATGACGCCGGCGTTCGTGACGAACTACGCGCCGTATTGCGACGGCATCCTGTTCCCTTATCGCGACGACTCCACGCCACCGGGCGACCTGCAGAACGCCGGGCACGTCGAGTCCGAGGTCAAGGCTCTCCGGGAACGGTTCGGCAGGCGAATGCCCATTGTGCTGGATGTGTATGCCACGGCCCATAGCCGGCTGGGGGCGTCCACGCCTGATTATGTGGAGGAGGTCATGGTGCGGGGCAGTAAGGTCGCCGATGGCGTGCTGGTCTATTGCCACCAGCATCGGGAGCAGAACCCGGAGAAATACGCCATCATCAAGCGGTTGTTTACCGAGTGGTCGCGTCCGGCGCCGAAGCTCTGCGCGCCGAAGCAGAGCGGCTAAGCCGGGCACCCTTCGGAACATCGTCCTTCCCCCAGACCGCCGCGCGCAAGTTGGGCGCCCGGACCCTCTGCCGCGAGGACCTTTCGCACGGCCAGGAATATGACGGGTTACGGTGATAAACCCATTCCGGGAGCTGGGTTCACGAGCAGGCGTTCACCGCCGGGAGAGCAGGATTCGACTTCCCTGTCACCCTAGCCTCTCCGTCACCTCTCCGTCACCTCACCGTTACCTCACCGTAGTACCTCTAATAGCCTATTAGAGGTACTACGGTGAGGTAACGGTGAGGTGACGGAGAGGCTCCGGCGGGGTGTCGGCTGGGTAGATTGAGTACAGGGCGGCAAACCTTGACGCAGTTGGGGCGTAAATGCTAATGCCGTAGCATGTTACGCACACGGCGCAGTCGGTATCCCGGGTATTGGCGCGCAATGGCGCTGCTTGCGCTGGGGCTGTTGAGCCCGGCGCTCGTAGCTGCCCAGACCAACACCGAGGCCATTACGCGCACGGTTGTCGTTGATGCGCAAAGGCTTATCGGCCTGGATTTCTCCGAGGCCAAGATTGACATGATGCTGCCCGACTTGCGGGACCAGGAGGCCCGATTCGAGGCGCTCCATCGCTTCGCCCTCTCGAATGAGGTTCCCCCCGCGCTGCTGTTCAACCCCATCCCGGTGGGGATGAAGTTCGAGACCCGGCGCCGCAAGTTCCAGATGAGCGCGCCGGCCAGGGTGAAGCTCCCGGCGAACCTGGACGACCTCGGCTTCTATTCCGTGGGCGAACTGGCCGCGCTCATCAAGACCCGCCAGATCACCTCGGAGCGACTCACCCGCCTGGTCCTGGAGCGGCTCAAGAAATACAGGCCGCAGCTTGAATGTGTGGTCACGCTGACCGAAGACCTGGCCTTGCAACAGGCCCGGCGCGCAGACGCCGAATTGGCGGCCGGCAAGTACCGCGGGCCGCTGCACGGCATCCCCTACGGCGCCAAAGACCTCTTGGCCGTGAAGGGCATTCGGACCACCTGGGGCTCCGCTCCCTTCACCAACCAGGTGTTCGGCTACGACGCCACGGTAATCAAACGGCTGGAGCAAGCGGGCGCCGTGCTTGTGGCCAAGACCACCCTGGGCGAGTTGGCCATGGGCGAGGTCTGGTTCGGCGGCATGACACGCAACCCTTGGAACCTGAAGGAAGGCTCGAGCGGCTCCTCGGCCGGCTCCAGCGCCGCCACGGCCGCGGGCCTGATCCCCTTCGGCATCGGCTCCGAGACCCTTGGCTCGATCGTTTCGCCCTGCGACCGCTGCGGTGCGACGGGCCTGCGCCCCACCTTTGGCCGCGTCAGCCGTGCCGGCGCCATGCCGCTGAGCTGGTCCATGGACAAGATCGGCCCCATCTGCCGCTCCGTGGAGGACTGCGCCATCGTGTTTAACGCCATCTACGGGCCTGATGGCATAGACCAGACCGTGTACGACGTGCCGTTCAACTACTCGCCCAAGCTCGATTTGCGGAAGCTGCGCATCGGCTATCTGAAACACGACTTCGAGCGGGAGACAGGCGAACGAAAGGCGAACGACCAGGCCACGCTCGACAAAATGCAGGCCCTGGGCGCCCGGCTGATCCCCGTCGAGCTGCCGGATTACCCGTTGCGCAGCATCTCGTTCGTGCTTTCGACCGAAGCCGCCGCCTCTTTCGACGGCCTGACCCGCAGCAACCGCGACGACCTGATGAAGCAACAGGAGGCCGGGGCCTGGCCCAATACCTTTCGCCTGCGGCGGTTCGTGCCGGCGGTCGAGTACCTCCAGGCGCAGCGCCTGCGCTACCTGTTGATCCAGGACACCGCGCGCGTCTTCGACAGGGTGGACCTGTTCCTCGCGCCCTCCCTCTCCGGCCGCAGCCTTTTGGTCAGCAACCTCACCGGGAACCCGGCCGTGGTCGTGCCGAACGGCTTCACCCACGAAGGTACGCCCACCAGCATTTGCTTTATCGGCAGGCTGTTCGGTGAGGCGGACATCCTGGCCGCCGCCAAGCAGTACCAGGACGCAACGGACTTCAATAAGCGGCATCCGAAGCTCCCTCGGCGCGACGCCTCCTAACCCGGGCGCGCTGGCTTATCCGGGCAGAGGGCGCCCGTCCTCGGGCGCAGCGTTACAGCAACCCGCAGCGGTGCTGGAACACCCACGATGCTGCCTGCCTCCGAGGCCGCTGCGCCCTAGGACGGGCGCTCTCCGTGGGCCTCCGGCGCTTCATTTTTCTCCATGACTTTGGCGCCCGCGGAGGCTAGACTAACCGCCAGACCGTAGCAACACACGCATGCAAGAAGAGCAAACGGAAGTATTGGTGGTCGGCGCGGGGCCAGTTGGGTTGCTCGCGGCTATTCTGGCGTCGGAAGCCGGCCTGGGGGTAAGAATCATTGACCAGGAGGCGCGCACGACCGCCCGGAGCTATGCCTGCGCCCTGCACCCGCGCACGCTCGAGCTGCTCGACGAGGTCGGTCTGGCTGAGCCCATGCTCCACCAGGGGCGGCGCGTCGAGACCGTCGCATTTTACGACCACGCAGCCCGGCGGGCCGAGGTGAATCTCTCGAAGCTGGGCGGCGGCTTCCCCTTCCTCCTGATCTTGCCGCAGAGCGCGTTCGAGGAGGTGCTCGAACAGCGGTTGCATAAGGCCGGCATTTCCGTGGACTGGCAGCATCGTTTTGCCGGCGTTCAGGAGCATGCCGACGGAGTCATTGCGGATGTCGAGGAACTGGGGGGCACGGGAACCGGCTATATCGTGCCGCATTGGGAAACCGTGGTGAAGCGGCGCATCCCGCTTCGCGCGCGCTACGTCATCGGCGCCGATGGCCACGGCTCCCTTGTGCGCCATCGGCTGGGCATCGCCAGCACGCGCGTCGCCGGGCCACACTTCTTCGCCGCCTACGAGTTCGAGGCCGACGCCCCGCCCGAGCCGGAGGTTCGCGTGGTTCTGGACGACTCGACCACGAACGTCCTCTGGCCGCTGGCCGCCAACAAGTGCCGGTGGACCTTCCAATTGGTCAAAACGGCGGGGGGGATCGAATTCCCCGAGAAGGACCGGCGCCCGGTGCGCTTCGCCCAGCCGCAGGTGGACGAGGAGCTCCGGGAGTACGTCGAACTGGTGGTCCGCCAGCGCGCCTCGTGGTTCTCGGCCGGGGTCAAGAGGATCACCTGGTGCACCGACGTGGCATTCGAGCACCGCGTAGCGAATCATTTCGGGCGCGGCCATGGCTGGCTGGCCGGCGATGCGGCCCATCAAACCGGTCCCGTCGGCGTGCAAAGCATGAATGTGGGCCTGGCCGAAGCGGCGGCCCTTGTCGGCGCGATCAAAAAGACCCTGCGCGAACACGCGCTGACGGCGCCTCTCGAGGCCTATGACCAGGAGCGCCAGGAGGAGTGGCGGCGGTTGCTCGGTCTGGCCGGCGGACTCAAAACGCGTGCCCAGACCGATCCGTGGGTAGCCGAACGCCGGGAGCGGATGCTGCCTTGCCTGCCCGCCGGGGCCGCCGATCTGGGGCGCTTGGCCACCCAGTTGCAACTCGACGTCTGAGACGGAATTCATCCCCCGTTGAATGACCTCCGGGCCCGCCATCCTTGGCCTGATTGCCGGCAACCGTTCCCTGCCGCTGATCCTGGCCCGGCAAGCCCGCCAGCAGGGGGTGCAGCGGCTGATAGCCGTGGCCTTTGAAGGCGAAACCGACCCGGCGCTGGCGCCGCTGGTGGACGAGATGGTCTGGCTCAAGGTCGGGCAACTGTCCAGGATGATCGGCGCCTTCACCAGCCGCGGCGTCCGCCAATGCGTGATGGCCGGCCAGATCGCGCCCAAAAACCTGTATGAACTGCGGCCCGACCTCCGGGCGCTCGGTGTGCTGCTGCGGCTCAAGGAGAAGAACGCCCATACCATTTTCGGCGCCATTGCCAACGAGCTGAAGAAGGACGGGGTCGAGCTAATCGAAGCCACGCCCTGGCTCCGCAGCTACATGCCCGGACCGGGCTTTCGGCTCGGGCCAAAGCTGTCGGCGGCCCAGCAGTCGGACGTAGAGTTCGGCTTTCGCATGGCCAAGGAGGTGTCGCGGCTCGAGATCGGGCAGACGGTGCTGGTGAAGGACGGCACGGTGCTGGCAGTCGAGGCGTTCGAGGGAACGGACCGCTGCCTGGCGCGCGGCGGGGAATTGGCGGGCAGCAGCGGCGGGGCGGTCGCGGTGAAGGTGGCGCGGGAGAAGCACGACTTCCGTTTCGACATCCCTTGCCTGGGATCAAAGACGCTGGAAACGTGCGCCGCGGTCCGGATTGCGGTGCTGGCGTTCGAATCCGGCAAGTCGCTTTTGCTCGAACAAGACGCTTGCGGGCAGCTTGCCGCCAAACATAAGATTGCGGTGGTTACCGTTGGATAACAAGCGACCTAATCTGATTCGCCCCTGCTGAACCCGGCCGCAGGCCTTGCCGGGAGACCCGACCCATTTAACGCTTTAACTTTCCCCAGACACTTACCGCCCGGCGCTGCCATCCCCCCTCGCAAGCACCCCATGCTCACCTCTCACGAACTGTTCGGTTTCATGTCTCCCGCCCTGGCGCTGGAGATCCTGACGTATGCCTTCGAGAACGACAAGCCGCTCTACCGCGCGACGTTGAGCGCCGTAGCGGAGGCGCGCAAGCTGCGGCCCGTGTTCCTCGAGCGCCAGCCCAAGCCGCAGCGCCACGCGGCCATGCTCACTACGCTCACCCGCCCGGCCCTGGACATGGTCACCGCGAACCTGATCCGCGGCTGGCTGCTCAAGAAGCACAAAGACATGCTTTCCGATTACCTCAACGCGCTAGGTATCGCCCACCAGGAAGGCGTGGTCGAAGACCTTCCGACGGCCATGGACGACGCCAAGCTGCGCGCGGCGGTGGACGCGCTGCTGGCCAAGTATCCGCCCGAGATCGTGGCCGTCTATCTTCACGCCTTCAATGAGATGAACGAGAAGGAATGGCCCAATCTTACCGCCCTGCTGAACTCAGATCTGCGGCTCCAGCTCGGCGGGGGCGGGTGATTGAAGCCTGTTGCGTGTTGCGTGTCGGGCACGGTACGCGCAACATGCAACGCGTCTCATTCCCCTTCATTGCGGATCAGGCCGCGGGTTTGCCGACGAACCAGCGAGGCATAGTATCCGGGGGCTCCCGAGTTCGTGCACCCAGTCCTGGATTGGCTCCTCGGCGAGCTTTGTGGCTGTCATCATTGGGAGCCTCTTTTGGATACCGGCGCCAGTGGGCGTGGGGCAGTTCGCCGGGTTGCGGCAAGGCGTTCCGGCCCCTTCACGTTCATATCAGGCCAGCGCTTTCCGGCCTGGCTGCCCGCAAGGTCCTGTCCGCAACCGGGCCATCTGCCCGGAGCGGCGGACAGGAATGTCCGCGCTCCTGCCGGTGGCGGGTTTGCCAAATGTTTAACATGAATGACGTTACGAAGAGGGCATAAGCCATTCGTTGACAGCGGCTTAAGGCTTCCCGCGGTTTCCGCATCTCCACGGCAGTCCGGTTACCCATCCTGGCACCTTTCTCCTTGGTGAACGCCGACTCTCGTCTCCATTTCGGCGGCGCTACCTGACGGCTGTGCCCAGGCTGGCCGCCGTTGCGCAGTGATTGGAGCTCCCCGCCCGGGAACGTTCCTCTGCGGCTTCTGCACGTCGTGAAGCGGGAGCAAATCCTCAGGGAATGTTTCCTATTCGTAACACTGCGCGCTCTGCGGATCGCATACAGTCGGAAAGTCACGGATTGGATGAATGCTCACACACAGGCGTGGAAGTTGCGCCCCCGGGAGCTGGGGCGCGCCTTTACGTTAATCGAGTTGCTGGTGGTGATCGCCATTATCGCGATCCTTGCGGCCTTGCTGCTGCCGGCGCTGTCCTCTGCCAAGGCGAAAGCGCAAAGCGTTAAGTGCTTAAGCAACCTTCGCCAATGGGGTCTGGGCTTCACGATGTACGCCCAGGACAACACTGACTTCGTCCCCGAGGAGGGCAACGTGAATGCCGCGATCAACGATGGAGGGTCTGCCACGGCGACCGACAACTACGATTATGCCTGGTACAACCACGTTGGTCCTACCATTTCCCAGCCACCGCTAGTGAACCTCTATGGCGCGAATGGCTCTGGCAAGACGCCCCCGCTGCCCTCGAGTTCCAGCATATTCTCGTGCCCGGCGGCGCGGCCACCGGATACCGCACTCGGCTACCAAAACCCGCCGGTCGTGGCGAAGGCGTTCTTCATGTATGGGGAGAACGCGCGCCTGTGCATCAACTTCTCCACGCGTCAAAGGACCGGCGTACAGCAGACGAAGCTCTTCAACATTTCCAAGCCCACGGACACCGTCTTCCTGGCCGAGGTGGACGGCGACGCCGTGGATGAGACCGGGCACTCGATCGTGGGCCCGGCCCAGTCGAATGTGACCGGCTTCTACAGCATCGCGCGCCACAACCACAATACCCGCGGCAACTTCTCCATGTGCGACGGCAGCTCGCGGTCAGCCAGGACCAACGACTTCTGGCGGACCCAGGGCGAGGCGGATGACGACTGCACGGTGACCGGCTCGATCGCCCTGGAATGGCAGTTGCCGCGAGCCATGTACTGGTATCCCTCGCCCACCACGCCCAATTAGCGTCCCGCAGATTTCCGCCCCGTACAAGAGAAACCAACAATAGCAGATTCCAAACATGATCCCATGAAGACGAGATTCCTCATCCCGCTAAAGAAACTGGCTGGCACGGTGGCCGTGCCGGCGCTTGCCATCCTTGCCATCCCGATGGGCCGGGCGGCGCCATTCACAACCGGCAATATCGCCGTCTTACAGGAGGGCGATGGCACCACCGCGCTCTCCACTGCCTCCTCGCCCATCGCGATTCTGGAATACACGACCGGCGGCGGGCTGGTCCAAACCATAAGCATCCCCACGACAGGGACAACCCGGCTCACGCAATCGAGCGGCAGCGCATCTGAAGGCTTCCTCGCCCGTTCCGTCAACACGAGCAACCTCACCTTCGTCGGGTACGACGCCGGCGTGGGCACGAATAACATTCCGGGCACGGCCGCAAGCGCCAATAACCGCTACGCCGGGCAAGTGGATTACAACGGCAATTTCACGCGTACGGCGGGCTCTTCCGCGGCCTTCAGCGGCAGCAATATCAGGAGTTCCACCTCGGATGGCACAAACTACTGGATGAGCGGGACTGGCTCGCCCGCGTCTGGCGGCGGCATCTGGTACTCGGCCAACGGAGCGGCGCCGGTACAAATCAGCGGCGGGAACCTGCGAGTGACAAGGATCTTCAATGGCACTCTCTATGGCACGACCGCCTCGGGGCAGGTGGGCCTCTTTGCATTCGCCGGTCTTCCCACCTCAAGTGCCGGCACCAACAGCGTGTTTATAACCGGCGGCAGCCCCTATGACTTTGCAGTCAATTCCGCCGGCAACCTGGCCTACGTCTGCGATGACAGCGCGCTGACGAGCGGCGGGGGTATCGAAAAGTGGACCTTTAGCGGCGGCACGTGGAGCAAGAAGCTGACGTTTGGATCCGCCAACGGCCTGACTGCCGGCTGCCGCGGGTTGGCTGTGGATTTCAGCGGCGCCAACCCCGTGCTCTTCGCCACAACGGCTGACGCGGCTACCAAGGTGATCAAGATCACCGACACCAGCGCTTTCACGGCCACAAGCGATACGACCGACCAGGCGGCCACGATAGCCACCGCCGGCAACAACTACGCATTTCGCGGCGTAGCCCTCGCCCCGGTCAACCCCTCTGCCGGGCCGCCGGTGATCAGCGGCATCGCCCCCCTCAGCATCACCAACGGCTCCGGCTCATCCGTGCAGTTCCTGGTCAGCGCTTCGGGCAGCTCCCCCTTCACGTATTACTGGTACAAGGAAATACCGGGCAGCAGCACCAACCTGATCCCCGGCGCGACCACTGCGGCCCTGGTCTTCCCCAGCGCCGCCGTGACCGACAGCGCCAATTACCAGGTCATCATCTCCAATGCGTATTCACCACCGCTGGCAACCAGCGCGGTCGTTTCGCTCACTATCACGTCGGCTCCGCCCACGATCAGCGGCATCACGCCGGCGAGCATCGCCACCAATGCCGGCCAATCGGTTTCATTTACGGTCACTGCCGGCGGCAGCCCGCCCCTGGGTTACCAGTGGTACAAGGAGACGGATTCGGCCACGAACCTGATCGCAGGGGCCACCACATCCACGTTGACGCTGCCTCAGGTGCTGGCCGCCGATGCCGCGAGCTACCAAGCGGTGGTCACGAACGCCAGCCCTATGGGCGCGACCAGCGCCGTGGTCTCGCTGACGGTGACCGACGACCCGCACATCGCCGCTCAGCCGGCCGACGCCTACGGCCTGTTGGAGGGCACAGCCCAGTTCGCCGTGTCCGTCATCGGCACGGCGCCCATCTCGTACCAATGGTATTTCGCCGACGGCAGCGGCAACCCGGTCGCGCCCGTGACCGATGGCAACAGCACGGCCAGCGGCGTAGCAGTCGTCTCAGGCTCTATGTCCAGCACGCTGGGCATCGTCAACCTGCAGTTGAGCGACCCCACCAACTTCCTGGTCGTGATCAGCAACGCCTACGGCATCCAGACCAGTCTGCCAGCCTCGCTGCTATCGGTCTCCAACACCGCGGTGCTGGCCTTCTGGGACTTCAACGGCCCGGAGTTCACGAATTACCTCATCAACCCGAACTGCGTCTATGACCCGGTCCCCTACATCGGAGTGGGCACGGCCCAGGCCGTCGGCTCTTGCGTCAACCCGGGAAACATATTCACCACCGCTTCTTCGCCGTTCTCCGGCTCGGTGGACCCTAACGACGGGAACGGCTTCACTACTCACCTGCCACCGTTCTCCTGGGGCACAGACAATTACCCCGCCAGCGGCGGCAACAAGCAGAACGGGGTCCAGTTCAACGTCAGCACGGTGGGGGCGAAAAACATCCGCATTGCCTATGAGTCCAGGGTTTCGGCGACGGCGAGCGACTATGAGCGGCTCGAGTACACCACCAACGGGACGACCTGGTTGGACTTTCCGGCCAGCTCCAGCTTTGGAGGCGTGGGCACAACTTACCTGCCGTTCAGCTATGACCTTTCGGGCTTTCCCGGGGTAGCCAACAACCCTGAATTCGGCTTCCGCGTGGTGACTGAATTCCAGAGCACTGCCACCTACGGCGTGTCCGCCAACGCGGGCTACCTCGGCACGGCCAATACTTATGGGACCGCGGGGACCGTGACATACGACCTGGTGACCGTGACCGGCGACGCCATAACCAACAATAACCTCCCGCCCACGATCAGCTCCTTCAGTGACACCAACACGCCGGATTATATACCACTCACCCTGAACTTCACCGTCGGCGACGACACCACGCCGCCGGACCAGTTAACCTATTCGGCTACCTCGCTCAACGCCGGCACGGTGAATCCGAGCTTCGCGTTTGGCGGCAGCGGCCCCAACCGAACCCTTACCATCGTACCCAACACCATTCCGGACGAGATTGACGCCGCCCCGATCCTGGTCAGGGTCACCGACACCAATGGGGACTCCACCGTGACTTCGTTCCTGCTGACGGTTACGTCGGTGAATCTTGCGCCCACGAACACGCTGACGCAGGTCAAGGCTACCAACACCCTGGCCAACACCGCTCTTAGCATTCCGTTCGCCGTGGGCGATGACCGCACGGCTGCCAGCGGTCTCACCTATACCGTCGCCTCCGGAAACACCACGCTGGTGCCCTCCGGCAACATCGTCGTCCACAGCGCCGGGACGGCCAACCCCAGCGTGACCATCACCCCGGCCGCCAACCAACTGGGCGTCGGCGTGGTTAGTGTCACGGTCAATGACAACGACGCGCAAGAACCTCGCAGCACCACCGCCACTATCGCCTTCATGGTCCGGCCCAACACCAACGTCGTGGCGATTGACTACTTCGACTACGACGGCAACGGCGCGCTGGACACACTCTCGGGCGGCTTCTGGCAGCACCTGAGTGGTGTCTATGGGCAAATGAAGGTCGGTTCGGGCGTGGTCACCGTGGACACGCGCAATAACACCGAGAACCTGCAGACGCCGCTGCTGGGCGGTCCCTATAAGACCAACAGCGGCGCGGTGCTTTATGCCAGCTACCTGATCAGCGTCAGCGACCCAACGGCGCTGCCGAACAACAATGGCACCTTCTTCACGACCTTCAACGACGGTTCCGGCATCACCGGCTTCTACGAATGCCTGGTGGTCATCGCCACCAACGGCGCGGCGCCCGGCAGCTATCGCCTGGGCATCGTCAACAGCACCAACGATTCTACCGGCGCGATTACGGCCACGTCCGCCCAGATGTTCCCGCGGGACCTGGTTCCCGGCAGCAATTACGTCGTGGTGACCTCTCTGGCGCTGTCGAACGGCTTCTCTACCTTGTGGGTTGATCCCAACAGCCCGGCCTCCCTCAGCGTTGCCGACACCATCCCGGCCTTGCCGCTGAACAACATCGCCGACTTCGAACTCCGGGAGTCCGGTGCGAACGGCGGTATCATCAGCCTCAGCGAGCTCAAGGTCGGCACCAGTTTCGACTCGGTGCTCCCGGCACTGCACATCCAGCCAGAGCTGCCCAACGTGATAGTGAACTGGTCCGACCCGACCCTGGGCATACAATCGGCCACAAACGTCACTGGTCCCTACGCAGATGTGCCGCAGGCAACGCCGCCTTATACCAACAGCGCCAGTAGCGGCGGCGCACTGTTCTTCCGGTTTAAGCGCTAATCCCCATAGCAGGACTTCCGTCCGCAGCCGGTGAGGGCACCGCGCTTCTCTCGCGCGGTGCCCTTGCGCTTTCGGGTGCCGAGTAGTGCGGCCTTCTGAAGGCTGGCAGGATCCCCATTCATAGGCCTGGAGACGAACGGGGCATTATCATACGTTCTGCAGCGACACGAAGCATAGAAACACGAAACGGCTGTAGCTATGAAACCCCTCCGCCTGCATTCCATGAAAACGCTCGCAACGGTGATGGCGGTGCTGTGCCTGGCAAGCCACGGATCATCGGCGCCAGCGGCACCTCGTCCCAACTTTCTCATCGTGCTGGCTGACGACTGCACCTTCGACGATCTGCCGGTGTATGGCGGCCAGAACGCGCACACACCACACGTGGATTCGCTTGCCACAGAGGGCCTGGTCTTTAATCGCGCTTACCTGAGCATGGCCATGTGCCAGCCCTGCCGTTCGGAGCTTTATACCGGGCAGTTCCCTGTGCGCAACGGCTGTGCGTGGAACCATTCCGCCAGCCGGCCAACGACCCGCAGCCTGCCGCATTTCCTCGGCGCCCTCGGCTACCGCGTGGGCATCGCCGGCAAGGTGGACGTGTTTCCCAAGAAGTGTTTTCCCTTTGAGGACGTTCCGGGCTTTGATTCCAACTGCGTGGATAACCCCACCAAGCCCCATTCGCTTGCCGGCGTTGTCGAGTTCATCGCCCGCAAGCCGGACCAGCCGTTCTGCCTCGTCATCGGCCTGGTGGAGCCTCACGTGCCGTGGGTAATGGGCGACGCCTCGCAGTATCCGCCCGGGAAGATCAAGCTGCCGCCCAATATTGCCGACACCCTCAGGACCCGTGAAGACTTCGGCAAATACCTCGCCGAGATCACCTACATGGATGGGCAGGTCGGTGAAATCATCGACGCCTTGAGGCAGGCGGGCGCCGCAACCAACACCCTCGTGCTGTTCTCCAGCGAGCAGGGCTCGCAGTTTCCCGGCAACAAATGGACCTGCTGGGACACTGGGTTGCACACGGGGCTGATTGTGCGCTGGCCGGGCAGAGTCCCGACGGGCAAACGCACCGACGCCCTGGTGGAGTATGCGGACGTCGTGCCCACGCTTCTGGAGCTGGCCGGCGGCAACGGGGCGGAGATGGGTGTCACCTTCGACGGCACCAGCTTCGCCGGTGTGCTGCTCGGGACCAGGGACAGCCACCGCCGCTTCACCTACGGCCTGCATGACAACCTCCCTGAAGGCCCCGCCTACCCCAGCCGCACGGTGTCGGATGGCCGCTGGCGCTACATCCGGAACCTCACGCCGGGCGAGATCTACATTCAGCGATACGTGATGGGCCTTCAGGGCAAGGGTGAATTGAACAACCCCTACTGGGGCACATGGATGTTCTCCTCCCCCGAGAAGCCGCGCTCGTATCGGCTCATCAAGCGCTACATGATGCGTCCGGCCGAGGAGCTTTACGATACCGCCGCCGATCCCTACGAGATGGACAACCTTGCGGCCAATCCAAAGCTGGCAGACCTCAAAGCCCGCTTGAGCGCCGAACTGGATCGCTGGCTGGCCGCGCAAGGTGACCCCGGCGTTCCGCTGGACACGCCCGAAGCCTTGGAGGCGGCGCGGCGGGGCGAGCACAAATACTCACCCCGGTAAATGTTTCAGCGATTTAGCACGCTCATGAACGCGCCGCTCCGCTCAGTTCGATGCAAGCATTTGCCCATGCGTCGGCCTGGCTGCTCCGGCCCGCCTGTTGGCCATCGGCCATACAGCAGGAGCCGGGCCTTCGCTCTCCTGGCATCGCTGCTGACCGCACTGACCGCCACTCCCACCCGGGGGACAAACGAGGCCGCAACCATTGCCGTCGCGGGCGATCTGCTCGGCCACGTAATCGGCAGCGTCTCGCGCACCAACGGCACCGTCCCCGTCAAAGGTGCCGCCATCGAGGTAACGGGCCGGACACCTGCCGGTCCGTGGAAGAGCGTCTCGCCCGGCGTCGTAACCGGGCGCGCGCGGTTGGTGCTGCGCACTGACAACCATGCGCAGGTGCTCCCCGGCGAGATCCTTGTGGCGCCCTTCACCGATCCGGCCTGGACGCCTTACCTGGTGTCCGCGGCGGGGGTGGTAATGGACCAGGGCGGGGTGCTCTCGCACGGCAGCATTGTGGCCCGCGAGTATGGACTGCCCGCCGTGACCAACCTGGGCTCGGCCACGCAGCTCATCCGAACCGGCGACTGGATCCAGGTGGACGGGGACGGCGGCCGCGTAACGATACTGCAACGAGGCGGGTGACGCGCGCCGATTCATTCGCCGCCACCCGACGCCAACGCCGGCTTGGCCGATATGATGATTGGGAGGGCGGCAGGAGACGAGGCTGCCAAAGGCGGAGCGGATCGTGAGGGCGGCCCCTGGCTGCCCTCTGGCTACAGTTCCGACGGCAGCAGGACCCCCGGGGGCCAAATCTCCGGCCAGAGCCGTGCCAACCTCCCGCCGGCCCGCACCTTGGCTCGTCGGCCCGGGAAGGAAGTTCTTCATTACCGCTGTCAAAAGATTTTGCTTGCACCCTTCATAGCGCAAGATATTCTGCACCATTCCGTTTATTCAAACCGCAACCTGAAAGGGCACTATGATAAATGAAAACCTGACCCTTCGTTCTTCACGCAGCGCGTTCGCCGCGCAATGGACCAACGGCTCCCGCAACTGGCTCTGCCTTTTGGGGGCGAGCCTCCTCTATGTCGCTCAAATCCAGGCTGCTACGTTGACTTGGACTGGCGGCTCTCTCACTAGCGCCAATTGGAGCGACAGTGCGAACTGGGGCGGTGTGGGCACTCCGGCCAACGGGGACACGCTGTTCTTTTCCGGTGGCGTATCCAGGCTTACCAACACCAACAACATCAACGCCCTCATAGTCAGTGCAATCCACTTCGCCGGCGCCAGCGGCGGTTACCAAATCTACGGCAATGCCTTCTTCCTGACCAATCGAATTGACGCCACCAATACTGCCGGGCTCAACATCATCAACAACAACATCACGCTTTCCAACGCGACCATTCTCGTGACGGTCAGCAACAGCCCGGTCCTCACCCTGGCCGGGAGCATCAGCGGGAACGTAGGGCTGACCAAGCTCGGCACAGGCACCCTCAACCTCGATACCCCGTCGGGGTTCAACAGCTTCAGCGGGACAACCTGGGTGCAGGCGGGCGTGCTGACATTGTTCAACGGAGGTCCCGCTGACGGCGGGATTGGCGGCCCCTTGGTCATTGGCACCGGCTCCGGCACCGCCACGGTCCGCCTGCTTTTAGGCGACGAAATCCCGAATGCCGTGCCGATTACGATCAATGCCGGGGGCACGCTGGACCTGAACGGATGGACCGAAACCGTCGGCCCCATCACCCTGGTCGGTGGCGCTATTACCACGGGCACCGGACTGTTGACCATCCTGTCGGACATGACGGTGAGCGCATCGCCGTCCACGGCCAATATCAGCGGCAGAGTGGAATTCACCTCCGGTCTTCGCACCATTACCGTGGACAACGGAACCGCCTTCCACAACATTGATATCCCCGCCAATTTGAGTGATACCGGTTCCGGCCTTAACATCGTCAACGGCCCCACACCCGGCGCCTGGCTGGCCCTTCAGGGCAGCAACTCCTTCACCGGCCCCCTCACCATTTCGAACCTCACCGTCAGCGCGGAGACCCCTTATGCCCTGGGCGCCACCAGCGGCGGCACTACTGTCCAAAATGGAGGGAGGCTCTTCGTGTACAACACCGGCTTCACGAACGAATCGGTGACGCTCAACGCCGGGGCGACGCTGGAATCCCAGTTGAATGTCACCTGGACCGGCCCGGTTATCCTCAACGGAAATGCCACGATCAGTGCCTATGATGCTGGCAACCTCTTCGACATCCAGGGCCCAATTAGCGGCACGGGCAATTTAACCCTGTCCAGCGCGGGCACAGCGATCCAGTTCTCCGGCAGCCAGGCGAACACCTACGCCGGCACGACCACCGTGAACGCCGGCACCACGCTATTGCTGAACAAGGCCGCCTCTGACGGGGCCATCCCGCAAGATCTCAACATCAACGGCACGGTGCGCAATCTGCGCGATTACCAGATCAGCAACTCCTCCACCGTGACCATCGGGGCGGCAGGACTCCTGGACTTGAGCGGAATCATCGCTACCAACACCATTTTGGCATCGCCCGTTGCCAATCAGACCAATACCGGCAGTTGGACGTTGGGCTACGCCTTCACCCCCAGCACCAACATCACCGTCACGCACGTGCGCAGCTACTTCGGCACCAAGGTCTCCATCTGGACCGATACCGGCACGCTGCTGGCCAGCCAAAGCGTTTCCAGCGTGCCGGCCACATGGGTGGAGACGCCCCTCTCCACCCCCATCCAGTTGACGGCCGGCAGCCACTATCGGGTAGCCGCCTATACGGGCGGTGGCACCTTTTACTGGCGAACCGACCTTGGGGGAACCTTTCCCTACGGCACGATTGACCAGAGCTACGAGATTACCGGCGACGCTTTTCCGACCAACATCGACGCCCCGAGGTGGTGGTTCGTTGACCTCCGTTACACCGTCGTCCTCCCCAGCGGCGGAGACGGCATCGGCAGCCTCAACGGAAGCGGCAGCGTGAACCTGGGAGCCAATTACATTGATTCCTTCGGCACCGGCTCTCACACTTACAATGGACTGATTTACGGGTCCGGGGATTTTGATGTGGCCGCAAGCGGCATCACCTACACTCTCAACGGCAACAACACCTACAGCGGCCTGACCCGCATCTATGACGGCTACACGAGCACGGTGAAGATCAACGGTTCTCAACCGCAGAGCCCGGTCTATGTGGGAACCCATGCCACCCTCGGCGGCTCTGGCACGGTCGGAATCATCACCAACAATGGGACCGTGGCACCCGGCAACAGCCCCGGCGTGCTCACCAGCAGCAACGTGACCTTCTCTTCGTCCGCCAGCTTCACCGTGGAACTCGACGGACCGACGGCTGGCATCGGCTATGACCAATTGAATGTCCGCGGCACGGTCTCGCTGGCCAACGCGACGCTCAACGTGCTGCCGCTTTTCAGCAGCACGGCGCATATCGGCGACCAGTTCACCATCCTCAACAACGACCTGGCCGATGCCGTCATGGGCACCTTCAGCGGCTTGCCCGAGGGTTCGACCTTCAGCGCCAACGGCTACAAGTTTACCATCAGCTACGCGGGCGGCACGGGCAATGACGTCGTGCTGACCGTGGCCGACGTGCCGGGCGCGCAGGCAGGATCGAGTGTTACTGCCGGCAACGGCAGCCACTCCATTTCTCCTAACGAATGTAATGGCCTGTTCATCACCATCTCCAACAAGACTGCTTCGGCAATGACCGCCGTCTCCGCCACGTTGACCAGCGCCGATCCCAACGTCATCGTCACCCAGCCCAATTCGGCGTATCCCACCGTCCCTGCCTCGGGTACCAGCACCAACTCCACTCCCTTCCAAATCTCCACCCTCCCGAGCTTTGCCTGCGGCAGCAATATCGTGCTGAACCTCAGCGTGACCGACGCCAGCCACGGCGCGTTCAACATCCCCGTTTACCTCACGACGGGCGGGCCGTCCGCCAGCCCCACGCGCTATGATATGACCGGCAACGTGTCCATCCCCGACGTCGGCACCGTGGAATCAACCAATGTGGTGAGTGGATTCTCCGGGCCGCTCGAGAAGGTGACGGTGTCCCTGTACCTCACCCACCAGTACGACTCGGATCTGACCAATATCTCGTTAATCGCCCCGGATGGAACGACCGTGTTGCTGTCTTCGGCCAATGGCGGCAGCGGCCAGAACTATGGCTCCAGTTGCTCGCCTGATGCCTCGCGCACCACCTTTGACGACGCGGCCGGCACGGCCATTACCAGCGGGAGCGCGCCCTTTGCCGGCACCTACAAGCCGCAAGGCACGCTGGCGAGTTTCATCGGCACCGCGGCGAACGGCAACTGGCGGCTGCACATCCAGGACGGCTTCGGCGGCAGCCTCGGCACGTTGCGGTGTTGGTCGCTGTTCCTCTATCCCGTCACCTGTGCCACGGGCGGCGGCGCGTGCGCCCTTTGCGCGAATAACTTCACCGTCACCAACACCCTCACGACCAGCAGTGACGTGCAGGTGGGCCGCCTAAGCCGCGACTGCGCGGCGAGCACGTGCGGATCTCCCAAACCCTGCCCGGGAACCGTTGACAGCACCTTGCGCCCTTATCATGCGTATTCGTTCTACAACGGCTATTCCAACGCTTGTGTCACCGTCAGCCTTACGGCCCCCCTCTGCGGAGTATACTCCGCGGCCTATCTGGGCAGTTTCGATCCCGCCAACCTCTGCGCCAACTACCTCGGAGATGCAGGCGACGACACCCTTGATGGCAACGCTTGCGGCCTCGGTATCGGGACCAGGACCTACTCCATCAACGTGCCGGCCAATTCGGTATTCATCGTGACGGTCAACCAGATCTTCCCCGCTCTCTGTGGTGTGCCTTATACGCTGGGCGTGTCCGGCGGCGACTGCCGTCCGATCCTGAGCGCGACGCCGTCGCCCGGGAGCGCCGTCAGCTTGAGTTGGCCAACCGTCGCGGGCGGTTATCAACTGGAAGCCACGCCTGCCCTCGTGCCAGCGAGTTGGGCGCCGATTACCAATGAACCGGTCGCCAGCAACAACCGCTTCGCCGTGACCAACTCGACCGTCAGCCCGGCCGACCGTTCGTACCGGTTGCACAAGCCCTAACCGGATAGGCGGAAAGCCCGCGGCAGTCAGCGCGGGGAGCGGGGTCAAAGCGGGGGCCAGTTCTGGATGGCCCTTGAGAAGCTAAAGGGCTTTGAATCCGGAGAGCCCCCACGACCTGCGGTCCTGTCAAAAATCAGGGCTCGCGGGGACGCTCGCCATCCCGACGCGTTTCATGGGGAGCCTGAGCCGGTTTTCGAAGCTCCGTGGCTGTCGCCGCCAGGGGCGCACCCGGGAGCCCCGCCCGAGCCCCTCCACGGCCTCACCGGTACCTCTCCATACCCACACCGGAGGTTGAAATTGAACCTCCGGTGTGGGTATCGAGAGGTACAGGAGAGGTGCTGGAGAGGTTACGGTGCCACGCGCAGTAGATGGTCTGGGTGAGCGGACACGCAAGTGCCGCCGCGATAGTCGCTTGTGCATCTGAGCAGGCCAGGAGCCGGGCTGGGTTCCAGGTAGGAGCTGATCCACTTGGGCTCGGGAAGGCCCCCAAGCGACTACTCCGCTAGCCCTTGGTCATCAGCCACTTAGGATTATGGATGAGGCGGGAAGTGAAAATACGCTGTTCTGCCCCCGCTCACGATTCAGAAGACCAGCATTGCCCCACCTGGCGGTTCGGGTGTAAAAGCTCCTTGATTTGGATGGCCTCGGCGTTGAGCCGCGAAGTATCAGAATGACCTGCCCCTGCTTGCTTGGCCCATTGCAGGATTATTAATAGCCGTTGACGAAGGACCAGGGATAGGTACACTGACCCATAAGCGTTAACCTAAATGTGCAAAGATCTTCGCTGCCCGTGACAACTGCATTGGGCGACTGGGACGGTTTACTCTGAACGCACGTGCGAGCTGCCTGCCTCGTTCAATGAAGTGGCGCACCTTCAAACAGGGGACA
>DATKNZ010000343.1:0-16462 GCA_035541055.1 Candidatus Acidiferrum sp.
GGCGGGGGATTAATATTGTAGGCCGCGTGCCCTCACGCGGCAGGTTTTCGGGATTCCGGGCAATCGGAGCCAAGCAAAGCCTAATAAAGTATTGACAGTGTGCCCCGGGTTTTGTTAGGTGACAGCCATACTCCGGCATCCAGGCCGGTAGGCAACCAAACTTAAGAAACCAGCATGAAACCCCCCTATTACTGCCGATTCCTCCTTGCCGGGCTGTTCGCCACGGCGATGCTCTACACCCAGCACACGGCCTTCGGTGTCATCGTCGGCCCCTATGCTCCTGACCCAGCGACGTTGCACCTCTACCACCTCGATGAGTCCGCCACGCCTTCAGTGGACTCAGCGACCGGCGGCACCAACCTGGTTGGGCTGCTCTACGGCGCCACTCTGGGGAACGCCTCATACTCCGGTTTCGGCAATGCGGTCAACACGGTGGACGGCGGCCAGGATTCGACCGCGGCCTCCGGCAAGGACGCGGCGATCACGGCTTCGGCGGCTACTCCGCCCGGCAATGTCTCCTTCCCTTATTGCAATCCGGCGACCGGGGCCTTCACGCTCGAGGCCATCGTCTGGATCGGGTTCGACCCCAGCAAGAACCTGGGGGGCACAGGCACCCGTAACACCTTCTGCCAAATCATGACGTGCGAGTCGGGAGCCAACGGCAATCGCATCTTCCAGTTTCGCATCTGTCCCAAGGGCGTCGCGCCTGGCGGCACGGGCAATCCAGCCACCGCGCCCCAGCCTTTGCTGACCTTTGAAAACATCCGCATGGTGGACGGGCAGAACCAGAATACCATCTTCGCTACGATCCCCATCACCGGGCCCGATGCGATTCTCTCCAACAACTGGTACCACGTGGCCGTGACCTACAACGGCGTCCCCAATACCGCCAACAACCTCCAGTTCTACTGGACGCTGCTTGATCCCAGCCGCGCGGCGGCCAATCCGATCCCCATCACTTCCACCACCAACATGCTGAACGGCGTGGATCCTCTTGGCACTGCCACGACGCCGTTTGTCATTGGCAACACCGCCCGCAACATCACCACCGCGGGCAATAACTTCCTCGGCATGATTGATGAAGTGCGCATCAGCAAGATCGCCCGGGCCACCAATGGCATGATGTTCTGCACCGCGTCGCCGGTGGTGCTGGTCTCGCCGGTGGGCGCGACCGTAGTCCAGGGCGACTCCGCCGCTTTTAGCGTGATGGCCTCGGGCGCGCCCACGCTCGCTTACCAATGGCGGCTGGACGGGACCAACCTGCCCGGCGCGACCTCGGCTTCGTTTTCCATCGCGGCGGTGCAGGCCGCCAACGCGGGCACTTACGATGTCGTCGTGACGAACACCTCCGGCTCCGTCACCAGCGCGCCGGCCAACCTCACCCTGCGCACGCCTGCCAACCTGACCTGGATCGGCTCGGCCAGCACCAATTGGGACACTACCTCCGTTGATTGGGCCACGAACGGCGACACGTTTGCCGAGACCGTTTACACGGAGCGCGACGACGTCACTTTCAACGCTGCCGGCAGCGCGGTGCCCGTGGTGGCGCTGGCCTCGCCGCGGAGCCCGCACTCGGTCACCGTGAGCGCGGACGGCAATTACACGCTCACCACGACCAACGGCTCCACTATCGGCGGCCTTTCCCAGCTCCTCAAGGCGGGCAACGGCACGCTGATCCTGGACGTGGATTGCCCGATTACGGGGCCGGCGACGATTCAGAACGGCACCGTCCAGCTCGGCAACTTCACGGGGCGCGGCACGCTGGGCTTTGGACCCGTAACCAATAACGCTTCATTGGTCGTGAATCGCACGGGCTCGCTCAGCCTCACGAACTGGCTGGTCGGCGCCGGCAGCCTGACCAATAACGCCACCAACACCATCACGGTGAGCGGCCCCAACCTTATGAGCGGCCCCATCACTCTCAACGCCGGGACGCTCGTTCTGGCCAACGCCCAGGCCAGAGGCAACACCACGCAATACATTCTCAACGCCGCCGCCAATGCGACCGGCCCCACCCAACTCAGGGTCGGCGGTGGGGTCACGTTTGGGCCGAGCACCAGCCTGTCGTTCCTGGGCACCTCGTTGACTCCTGATTATCGTTGCACGCTCAGCATCTCTGACTCAACCAACACCTTCGGCTGCGGGATGGTCCTCGACGGCGCCGGCTCGGTTACCTTCAGTTCGGATGGTCCGGCCAGCAACAGCCTGTTCCGGGTGACCGCGCCATCCATCAATTCTCCTGGTTTCACTGGCCAGCTTCTGTTGCGCGGCGTTGGCAACGGCGTAATGGCCAGCCAGCTCAATCTGGGCGGCAAAATCAGCAAGACCGACAGCGGCACCTGGACCATCAGCTCCACCGGCAACTCCTGGGTCGCGACGGATGTCGCCGCCGGCACGCTCCAAATGGGTGCGAACAATGTGCTCCCCAGCACCCTCACGCTGAATCTCACGGCCACAACCGCGGGGGCGCTCCTGGACCTCGCCGGTTTCAACCAGAGCGTGGACACTCTTACCGGCCCCGGAACCATCGCCAACAGCAGCACCGTCGCCGACAGCACATTCACTGCGCACCCCTCGGGCGTATCGCTCTTCGCCGGCGTGATCAAGGACTCGGCGGGGGCTGGCACCCACAAGGTCGGCCTGACGGTCTCCAGCGGCACGTTGAGCCTCGAGGGCACCAACACCTACACCGGGCCAACGGTTGTGTTGGGCGGGTCGCTGCAGTTGGTGCTGAACGGCTGCATCTCCAACACCGCCAGCATCTACGTGGCTTCCGGCGCGGCGGTGGATGCGTCCACTCGCTCGGACGGGACGTTCACAGTGAATCCGGGCCAAACCCTCAAAGGCGATGGCGCGTTCAATGTGACCGGCAATCTCGCCAGCGCCGGCACGATCGAGCTGAAACTTAGCAAGTCCGGCGCGACGCTCGCCAACGACAGCGTCAACGTCTCCGGCTCTCTCACTTACTGCGGCACGCTGGTGGTGGACCTGACCGCCAGCCCGGGTTTGACCACCAGTGATACCTTCCCGTTATTCACCGCCGGCGGAGGGTTCTCCGGCGCCTTCACCGAGGTCATCCCCGGCCCGGGCTTCGGCCTGGCTTGGGACACCAGCACCCTGGCCACGGATGGGACGCTGCGGGTTATGGCCAGCACCGTTCCCACGACCGGCACGAACCTAACCGCCGTTGTGGCTGCCAACCAACTCAACGTGTCCTGGCCATCAAGCTACGTCGGGTGGCGCCTGCAGTGGCAGACCAACGCCCCGGGTGCGGGTCTTGGCACGAACTGGGTGTATGTTCCCGACTCCAGCGTCACCAACCAGGTGTTCTTCCCGATCAGCACGACCGCCGGAAGCGTCTTCTTCCGAATGATCTATCCTTGATGGGTCTCCATGAACCGCAGCCTGGCGCACACGCCCCTCACCCCTTCCCTCTCCCCATCGGTTGGGGAGAGGGTGGCCGCAGGCCGGGTGAGGGGTTGGTTCATGGCCCCGACTTGTTGAAGCTTCCTGTTCCACGGCGGGACTTGCTCCAGCAGGCGGCCCGGCACTACGCCACGATCAACGCCGTGCAGGCTGGCCGGGGCTGCCGCCACAATTGCCGCTACTGTTCGGTGACCGTGTTCCATCGGCAGCGCTATCGCCGCCGGGCCGTAGGGGATGTGATCACCGAACTGCGTTCCTTGCCCCGCGACTTCATCTTTGTGGATGACAACATTATTGCCGAGCGCGAGTTCGCCCTCGAGTTGTTCCGTGCGATGATCCCGCTGCGCAAGCGGTGGGTCAGCCAGTCGTCGATCCTGGTCGCCGACGACCCCGAGCTGCTGCAACTGATGGGAGCGGCCGGCTGTTGCGGCCTCTTCATAGGCATCGAGACGGGCAGCGAGGAGAACCTGGCCGCCATGAACAAGCAATTCAACCATGCTCGTAGCTACGCCGAGCGGCTGCGGCAGATTCGCCGGGCGGGCATTGGGGTCATCGCGGGCATCATTGTGGGGATGGACGCTGACGGGATCGGCGTGTTCGAAGAGACGCTGCGTTTTCTCGAAGCGGCGCGGCTGGACGCGGTTCAGCTCAATATCCTGACGCCGCTGCCGGGCACGCCTCTTTACGCCGATATGGATCGGGCTGGACGGGTCACCGACCGCGACTGGAGCCACTACGACTACCGGCATGTGGTGTTCCGCCCTGCGCGGATGACGGCGGCGGAACTGCAAGCGGGGGCGGACTGGGTTTACGCGCAGTTCTATCGGCTGGACCGCGTTTTGTGGCGGTTCGCCCGATCGGTGTTCACGCTGGGCTGGAGGCCGGCCCTGCTGAGCTTGAAACTGGGGCTCACCTACCGGTATGACAACCAGCGCGAGGGCATTGTGGGCCGCAACCCGGCACAGCCGGCGCCGGTCTCACCGGATTTTCCGCTTGAATCGGAGAGGGCCAGAGTCAAGCCTAAGTCTATTCGGTCATGGCAACCCTTTCGATCGCGTACCTGGTGCTGGCGTTTGCACTGGCGGTTGTCGGCGGCGCGCTTGGCGCGTCGCTGGGCACCTCCCATCGGCGGCTCTGCGCGCTGATCAGCCTGGGCGCGGGCACGCTGCTGGGGGTGACGGTCTTTGTGATCCTGCCCGAATGCCTGGAGGGGCTGCGCTGGTGGGGGCTCCTGCTGGCGCTGGGCTCCGGCTACGTCTTGTTCGCGGTGATCAGCAAATACATCTATCACGTCTGCCCGGCCTGTGCGGCCAGCCACTTCGATGAAGCCACCACGCACCATTTCAGCGAAATCGCCGCCGCGATGACGGTGGCCCTGGCGGTGCATTGCACGGCGGACGGGTTGGCCATCGCCGCCGGGCACGAAGCGGAGGCCACGCACGCCCCGGGCGCCCGGCTGCTGAACTTGTCCCTGGTGCTGGCGATCTGCGTGCACAAGGTGCCGGAGGGCCTGGCCTTGGGCGGATTGCTCCTGGGGGCGGGATTCAGCCGCGCGCAAACAGTGCTCCGCGTCGCGGCCGTCGAGGCCGCAACGCTCCTGGGGGGCGTGCTGGGCTGGCTGTTCTTTCGGGACATTTCCAGCGTCTGGCTGGATGCCATTGTGGCGCACGTCGGGGGCGGGTTCTTCTTCCTCGCCGTGCACGCCGTGTTCGGGGAAATCCTGAAGCACCACAAGGGCCTGGTGCTGTCGAGCTTCGGCACTGGCCTGGCGCTGATTGGGCTACTGGTGCTGCTGCTGCGGGTGCTTTAGCCCGGCTATTTAACACGGGGGAAGCCGCCTCGCGGGCTCGTGTTGCGTGAAGCGTGTTGCGTATTGCGTGGGCACGGAACACGCAACACGCAACACGTAGCACGCCGTCCTTACCCTGCGCTATTTCTGCGAATCCAGCGCCGCGAAGGCTTCTTCCAGGCTGTTGAGGGTCTCCTCTTTCTTGGGATTGAGCACCTGCCGGAGATAGCTGACCGCGTCGGGTATGGTCTTCACCGAGCGGGGCAGCGTGGCGCCGCACGCATTGGCGTGTCCGCCGCCCTGGAGCCTCTCGGCAATCTTTAGCGCCTCGCCGTTGCGGCTGCGCAGGCTGGCGATGATTACGCCGTTGGCCCTTCGGAACAGGGTTAGCAGGACGGGATACTGGGTCGCCCGCTGTTCGAGGAGTTGGTGGACGATGAGGTTGTTGTTGCCGATGACCGTATCCACGAAGCCCACTTGCGGCGCAACTTCCGTGATGTTCTCCCGGCTCCAGGCGAAGCCGAGCGGGTCTTCGATGTTGCGCTTCACCTCCATCACGCGGAGCAGCGGATTGTTAAGAAGCTGCTCGATCTCGCCGTTGATCAGGGCGTGCAGGTTCCAGAACTGGTAGCTCTTGACCAGGTTGGCGTAGTCGTTGGCGAGGATGAAGTCAGGGTCATCTTCCAGAAAGAGGTCGCCGACGTTGTTCAGGTGGACAAGGCGGTCCAGCGCGGGCGAGCCAAGGCCCTCTTGCTTGCATAGTTCGTAGCATATCAGGCCGGCGGACTTGGTGATGTCGTGGAAGAACAGGGCGTTCTTGGGCGGAATGTCGTTGGCGTGGTGATCGAAAATGGCCCAGTTGGCCCGGTCCATGCGCGGCTCGAACGTCAGGTCCGTGACCCAGCCGCTCTTTTCCCGCAGCTCGCGCTGGCGCCAATTGTTGTAGTGATAGGCCTCGAGACGCACATCAGCGTTGAAGAGCTTCCGGGCGAGCCGTTGCAACAGGACTCCGGCCACCAACCCGTCGAGATCGCTCTCGTGGGTGATGATCACTTCCGGCCGCGGCAAGGAATTCGTCATTGAAGACACACTAGCGGAAGGTGCAGCCACTGGCCAGCGGTGAATTAGGCCAGCGCACCCAGGCAGGCCCACACAAGAGCAGGGCAGGGGTTTCGCCCGCCGCAGTTCCGTAGGTTTTCCATTCCTGGAGGGCGAAGCACGTGTGATCTTGGGCGAGTCAATTGAAATGGGTCGGCCGCCTCGCCCCTCTCGCCAGCCCCTCCTCGGTATCCCGCCTCTCCCCGGCGACTGGCCGGTGATTCCCCGGTGTGTCTCCCATGTGGGTCGACCCACATGGGAGACACACCGGGGAATCACCAGCCACTCGCCGCGTCCTCGCCAGGCATTCGTAAGCCGTAAACGCCTAAAGCTAAGAGGCTTGCAGTTTATCCACGCGCAATTCGCGCCGGATCCTGCCAGCCAGGGTATCCGGCGTGTGTCCGGCGTGTATGACGCGTGTGCAGCTCGCATCAGGGGCGGTGTTGGTCAACTGAAATAGCTGCCCTTGGAAATGTCTGGCGCCCGCTCGCCCTGGCTGTATTCTGAAGCCCAGGTTGCCGGCCCGGCTCGCACGAGCGGCCTGCACCAATTGCACCTATGACCATACCATTTCGCATCGATCTGAAGAACCAGGTAGCCGTCATTACCGGCGGGGGCGGCATCCTTTGCAGCGTGATGGCCGACGCTTTGGCCCAATGCGGTGCCAAAGTGGCCATCCTCGACCTCAAACCCGAGATGGCCAAGAAGGCCGCAGACGCCATCATGAAGTCCGGCGGCGTCGCCAAGGCGTTTGCTTGCAACGTCCTGGAGAAGGCGAGCATCGAGCAGGCGCATGCCGAGGTGAAGGCTGCCTTCGGGCCGGTGGACATTCTCATTAACGGCGCCGGCGGAAACCACCCTAAAGGGACTACGTCGAAGGAGTTCCTGTCTCGCGAGGATGTCACTGCCAAGAAAGACGGCCAGGTGACCTTCTATGACCTCACCGTCGAAGGCATCCAGTTCGTCTTCAACCTTAATTTCCTGGGCACGTTTCTGCCTACGCAGGTCTTCAGCAAGGACATGGTGCTCAAGGGTCGCGGCAATATCATCAACGTGTCTTCCATGAACGCCTTCAAGCCGCTGACGAAGATCCCGGCTTACAGCGCCGCCAAGGCGGGCGTGAGCAACTTCACGCAATGGCTGGCCGTGCACTTCTCGAAAACCGGCGTCCGCGTCAACGCCCTGGCGCCCGGGTTTTTCCTGACCGACCAGAACCGCACGCTGCTGACCCAGGCCGACGGCTCGCTCACCGCGCGCGGCAACACTATCATGTCTCACACGCCGCTGGGGCAGTTCGGCAAACCCGAAGACCTCATCGGCACGCTCCTCTGGCTGCTCAGCGCCGAAGCCTCGGGCTTCGTGACAGGGCAGGTTATCGCGGTGGACGGCGGGTTCAGCGCGTTCAGCGGCGTCTGAGCCGCAGGTGGCACAGCGGCGCATCTTGCGCGATACTTAATCCAACAGCGAAGCCGAGACATGGCAACCTATTTTGCACGCGGCGGGATTGCTGACAACATCAGCACCGCAGAAAAGCGCGAAGCCCTGGCCCAGGCGCTCAAGGTCATGGGCCGTGCGCCCCGGAAGGTGCTGCTTCTGCCGCCCGACCACACACGCCTCAATTCCGATGCCGGCGAGTTGACGCGCCTGCTCTACGAACTGCTGTCCCCCAGTGCCGCAGTGGACATCATGCCCGCGGTGGGCACGCATTCCGCCATGACGCAGGCGCAATTGAAGATGATGTTTGGCGACAGCATCCCGTTCTCGCGCTTCAAGGTGCACGACTGGCGGAACGGCGTCCGGCAAGTGGGCGTTGTGCCGGGCAGCCTGATCAAGGAATGGTCGGAGGGATTGGTGGACTACGACGTGCGGGTGGAGGTAGACAACCTGCTGTTCGCCAGCTACGACCTGGTGCTGTCCATCGGGCAGATCGTGCCGCACGAAGTGGTCGGCATGGCCAACTACACCAAGAACGTCGTCGTCGGTGTAGGCGGCTCGGACATGATCAACAAATCGCATTTCCTGGGCGCAGCGTATGGCATGGAGCGCATGATGGGCCGCATCGAGACCCCCGTGCGCCGGCTATTCAACTACGCCGCTGAACGCTACTTGCGCGACCTCCCCATCCGATACGTGCTCACCGTGATGGAGAAGGACAAGGCCGGCCCGGGCATGATCATGCGCGGCCTGTATGTGGGCGATGACATGGAAACCTTCACACTGGGTGCGCGGCTTTCGCAGAAGGTGAACCTCGATCTCCTGGACCAGCCGCTCAACCGCGTGCTGGTGTACCTGGACCCCCACGAGTTCAAGAGCACGTGGCTGGGCAACAAGGCCGTCTATCGCACGCGCATGGTTATGGCCGATGGCGGCGAACTGATTGTGCTGGCGCCCGGGCTGAAGGAGTTTGGCGAAGACGCGGAGATTGACCGCCTCATTCGCAAGCACGGCTACCGCAGCACGCCAGCCACGCTGGCTGCCGTCAAGGCCAACGGCGAGCTGATCAACAACCTGAGCGCTGCCGCGCACCTGATTCATGGCTCCAGCGAGGGGCGTTTCCGCATTACGTATTGCCCCGGGCCGGGCATGAGCCGCGAGGCTATCCGCTCGGTCGGCTTTGAGGCAGGCGATCTGGATGCCACGCTCAAGCGCTATCCCCTTGCCCAGCTCCGGGAGGGCTTCAACCGCCTGCCCAACGGCGAGGAACTGTTCTACATCAGCAACCCCGCCCTGGGCCTCTGGGCGCTGAAAAGCCAGTTCGGCCCCTGACACTGCGCCGGCTTGTGACCCGCACAACCATGCGGGTAGAGGTCTGCCTGGAGCTGAGGCAGATTAGTGATGACCAGGCGAATATGAATGACGGTCATCTTGAATTGCCGAGCGTAGCGGGCGTGAATCTTCGTGTTAATTAGCACCCTCGCGCGCGCTGTGTATCGCCCCTCTGCAGGCTCCCTAAACCCGCGGCTTATCGGCGCAGTGCTGGCCGGCGCTGTGCTGGCCCTTGTGCCGGCCACTCGCGCCCAGTCAAAGCGTCCCGGGTGGGGCTCGACACCCTACCATGACGGCCAAGGCACCGGGGTCACGTTCCGTGTCTGGGCGCCGAATGCGACCAGCGTATATGTGCCGAACCAGTCCAATAGCTGGTCCACCACGGCAACCCGCCTGACGCAGGAGCTAACCAACGGCGTTGCTGACGGCATCTGGTCGGCCGATGTATCGCCGGCCTTCCCGGGCGAGCAATACAAGTACTACATCAACTATAGCGGCGGCAGCGTCTGGAAACACGACCCGCGCGCGCGCAAGGTGGTTAGCTCTTCGACCGGCTCCGGGGGCAACGACATCATCTACGACCCCACTGCCTTCAACTGGGGTGCCGACAACCTTGCGCCGCCCGCATTGAACGACCTGGTGGTCTATGAACTGCACATCGGCACGTTCTATGCCCCGCATTCGGGCGTCTCCGGCCTGTTCACCGACGCGACGAACCGGCTGGCCTACCTGCAGGCCCTGGGCGTCAGCGCCATTGAGCTCATGCCGATCGCGGAGTTCCCGGGCAGCTCCAGTTGGGGCTACAACCCGGCCGATCCGTATGCCGCGGACAACTACGCCTACGGCGGGCCCGACGGGCTCAAGGCGCTGGTCAAGGCGGCGCACGCGCGCGGCATCGCCGTCTTCCTGGACGTCGTGCACAACCACTACGGCCCGACGGACCTTGACCTGTGGGATTTCGACGGCTGGAGCGGCGGCGGCAACGGCGGGGGCATCTACTTCTACCAGGACACGACTCTATGCTGCACGCCCTACGGCTCGCGGCCGGATTACAGCCGGCAGCCGGTGCGGGATTACATCCAGCAGAACTTCCAGATGTGGCTGGATGAGTGCCACGTGGACGGCTTCCGCTGGGACACGCCGGGCCTGATGATGAACGCGGGCAGCACGTTCATTCCCGACGCCGCCACGCTGATCAGCGCGATCACCGGCATGGTGAGCAGTAATTACCCGGGCAAGCTTAACATTGCGGAGGATGTGATGGGCTACGGCTTCGACAGCACCTGGGACACCACCTTTTACACCTACGTCACCCCGCAACTGGCGCCGACAAACGACTCCAGCCGCGACGTGGGGGCGATTTCATACGCCCTGACCAATAACACCCGGTTCAACGTGGCGGCAGGCCTGAGCCGCGTGGCGTTCCTGGAGTCGCACGATATCGTGGGCGACCTCAACAATGGAGTGCGCCTGGTGACCGCGATAGACAGCACCACCCCGAGCGGCTACCGCGCCCGCAAGCTCTCGACGCTGGGCGCGGCCCTCACCTTCACGGCGCCGGGCGTGCCGATGGTCTTCCAGGGACAGGACATGCTGGAGAACCAGCAGTTCAGCTCGACGCGCCCTGTGGACTGGACCAAGACCAACACCTACAGCCGCATCGTCCAGCTCTATCATGACCTGGTTTACCTGCGGCGCAACCTGGACGGCTACACCCCGGGGCTGAAAGGGGACCAGTGCTCCGTGCTGAGGTTCGATAATGTGAACAAGTTCCTCGCCTGGCAGCGGTGGCAGAGCGGGAGCACGAACTCCACCGTCGTGATAGCCAACTTCGCCGGGGTGACGCGCAGCGGCTACAACGTGGTGTTCCCTCAGGCCGGGACGTGGTATGTGCATTTCAACAGCGACTCGACCAACTACAGCACGGATTTCGGAAACATCGGCAGCACGGTCGTGAACGCGAGCGGCACGCTGATCACGGGCTCGGTAACTGTGGGCCCGTACAGTGCGTTGGTGCTGTCCCAGGTGCCCCCGCAGCCGCAGCTCACCGCCACGCAGAGCAGCGGCAGCAGCATCATTTCCTGGCCGTTGACCTATGCCGCCTGGGCGCTGCAAAGCACGCCCACGCCGGCGGGCAGTTCGTCCCAGTGGGCAACCGTTTCCCCTGCGCAGTACCAGACCAACGCGACCGCAGTCTACTTCCAGGCTTCTCCGACCTCCGGCCCAGCCTTCTACCGCCTTCGCCGGCCCTAGAGGCCATCTCACAACCACCGCCGCGGCGTCGTCCTCGTCCTCGTTCTCCTCCTCGTCCTCGCGTCGTCCGCTGTCTTCGTGGAAGGAGGACGAGGACGCGGACGAAAGCGCCGGACCGTTTATGCAAGGCCTACTACGCCCCAATCCCTCGACGAGCCCGCGTAACCAGACGTGAGCCTTTGGCGTCTGTCATAAGAGGATTTGGCATGAAAACTGTTGCTGGGAAGCGCTCAGGGCGCGGTTGCTACCGCCTCGAAGTCGTGCTCGGCCTTGCGTCCACCCGCCTCGACGAAGAGCCGGTATTTGACCCCGGGCTCCAGCGGCTCGGCGGTGGCGCCCTTGACCGTCGGCCTCATGCCGTGAATGGGCATGCCGTAAACGATGTCCTTGACGGGAACCGAATTGGAACTGGATACCAGGTCCCAAATGGGGTGGGGAAACTTGTTAGTCTCGATCTCAGGGACCGGTATGACCTTGAGGGACGTGAGCCGGAGCGGGCGGTCGAACGTGAAGAAGACCGGCTCGACGGCCTGGTCGGTGTTGACACGCCGGCCACGGTGGAAGAACCCGCCGCGCACGGGCCGCGAGCGATGATAGATTTGAATATTGTCTTTAGCAAACCAGTCTTGGTTCAGGTAGAGCGAAATGCCGCCCAGCAGGACGGCCAGCGCGATCAACAACCATTGCTTGCGTGACATAGGCGTAAGAGGTTGACGCCTTAAGGCCGGGAATATTCGAGAGAAATGCGAACGAGATTTATGAATCAGACATTGTTTCGTCCACGGGTTGACGCCCGGAAGAGCTTGTGGTCTGCCTGGGCGCGCCGCCCGGCCAGCGTGGCCTTCACGCTGATCGAGTTGCTGGTCGTTATCGCCATCATCGCGATCCTGGCGAGCATGCTGCTGCCGGCCCTGGCCCGCGCCAAAGAATCGGCCAATCGTATCAAGTGCAACAACAACCTGAAGCAGGTCGAGATCAGCGTTAAAATGTATGCGGACGACAACGATGGCTTGTATCCCCCGCGCACCAACGAATGGCGCTGGCCCACATTGCTGCAGGAATATTACCGGACCACGAACGTGCTCATCTGCCCGACTGACGCCATGCGCGGCCCGCCGGCGACGGACACCACCTCGCCCACCATACCTGACCGCGCCAACCGCAGTTATCTCATTAACGGATGGAACGATTACTTCGACGACGCACTCGAGGTGACCCGGTGCATGAAGGAAATCTCGGTTATCTACCCCTCCGAGACCATCATGTTCGGCGAGAAGAAGAACCAGCCGACACCCGCCATGGACTACTTCATGGACCTGGATGAAAGTGTCGGCAATGACCTGGACAAGGTCGAACAGGGCTGTCACAGCGTGTCCCAGAAAGCGAAGTACGCCGGCGGCTCCAACTTTGCCTACGTGGACGGCAGCGTGCGGTTCATGAAATACGGCTCGACGGTGTGGCCGCTGAACCTTTGGGCGGTAGGCGATTCCAATCGCCTGGCGTTCGCCTGGAAGCCCTAGCCGCAGCGTGGCTCGCAGCCCTGCGTGAGCCAATCCCCTTTTGGTTGGCTGGCGGATAGGCGGGAGCTTGGCCCCTGGCGCACAGACGCGCCGGAGTCGAGTTGAAATTGTGCATTGAAAAACATCCTGCCGGAATGCTACGCTCCCTTCGGTGCATTCGCATTCTTGGAAAGACAGTCAAACATGCCCGCCCGCGGTCCTGCATCTCGTGCGCTACGAGGCCGTTGGCAAACTCCCCGGGCTGAGCCCTTCGAGCGCCCGAACCAAATGGTAGCAGCAAATTGCCATGAGTAATGCCTTTGCGGGATATTTCCACTTCATCTGCGCCGGGCTGGTGAAATTCAAGCAGACGGGGGCCATTGTCCCCTCGCAACGGTTCCTGATCAGCCGGATGATTTCGCCCGTGCCGGAGGACTACGGTGGCGAGATCATCGAGCTGGGGGCCGGGAACGGAGCTTTGACGTTGCGCCTGGCCGCCCGCTGCCCGGGCGCGCGTATCCTGGCCTGTGAAATCAACCCCGCCCTGGCGCAAAGCACCCGGCAGAACCTGAGGGCGGCAGGGATCGATGGACGAGTCCGCGTCATTTCCGATGCCGCCGAGCACTTGCTCTCCGAGCGGGCCAGGACGGGCAAGGACAAGGTGGACTTTATTGTCTCCGGCATTCCGCTAGGCAACTTGCGGCGCCGGCACACGCTGGCGTTGATCGAGCAGGTGGGGCGCTCGCTGCGGGACGGCGGCATGTACATCCAGTTCCAGTATTCATTGCTGGACCGCGGGAAGATCCGCCAACGGTTCTCCAGCCTGCGCACCAGCCTTGTGCCGCTCAATCTGCCGCCGGCTGTTGTCTATTACGCCCGCAGGTAGGCGGCGGGGCCGGCAGCTCCAAATCCTCTACCGCTGCAGCCCCTATTCCCAGATTCGATACGGCAGGGCGTTCTTCTCGAGGTAAACCGCGCACTTGGGGCAGCGGTCGGGGTCGTTCCAAGGCTGGACGCGGTGCAGGGGGGACACAGGGCATTGCAGGTTGAACTTGAGCCAACGTGCCGGGTTCGCCCCGAAGCGGGGGAGCCGGTTCAACGCCGCCTGGAAGCTGGGCGGAGTGCCCTGGGAAAGGCGCGAGTTGACGGCGCTTGGCTGCCACGCGGGCAGGCCGCCTGACCCCATCGCGCCGTCGGCTATCTTGAGCCGGGTAACGGCGTCGTAGAGTTCCTTGCAATCGCGGCACAGGATGGTCTGGACGGCAAAGCTCACCCCGCGGTCGGCGCGACCGGCCACATAAGCGCGGTAACCGCATCGTGGGCACTCAAACCAATACGTCCGTCCCATGCCAGGCCTTGTTGGCGTTGGATCAAAAAGGCGCACCAAACAGGGTGCGCCAAGGTACACACGGCAGCCTCTACTATAGCGGCCTATGCCGCCGCGACAAGGCTTAGTTTTCCAGCGGGCTGCGCACGTGTGGAGCCAACCGACTATCGCCTGCGCGGGTCGTCATACGCCACTGGTGCCCGGCAGCGCTTGTGCTAATAATAGGAAGCAACGCTGAGTGCGTTTATGCTATAGATCTGCCTGCGCTTATGAGCAGCAAGAAGAACAAGCCCAAGCACCCGAAGCTCCCCAAGGCTCTGGTTGAAGAGCTCGCCCTCCAGAACCTGACCTACGAGGAGGCCATCAAAGGCTGCGACGAGGTCCCTTCCCACGACGTCCTCCTGAAGGTGCTGCGCCACTGGCGCTTGCTGTCCCCGCGCCAAAAGGCTGCCTGGGACCAGCGAGCGATCGAATTCAATCTCGCTGGCGCGGATCCCGCGGCGAAGAACTAGGCCGCATCTCGCACTAGTATCCTCGCTTCCCGGCCGCTGCAAGCGGCGATGGCGCCAGCTTCACCTTGGGATAGGCTGCTTTGCCATCCAGGACCTTGGTGGCGGGGTTCTCCGTCGCGGCAGCCAGCGCGAGGAACTCGAACTGGCTGCGGTGGAGCGCCTCGCCGCGCGCCGGCACGGGCTTACGGTACGTGCCGTCCGGCTGCATGACGCGGGCTTTGACATTGTCGGTCAGCGTGATCGCCAATGCCTGGCTGATAATGCGCTCGCGCAGGTTGCCGTCCTCGATGGGGAAGGCCAGCTCGATACGGCGGAAGAAGTTGCGCGGCATCCAATCGGCGCTGCTGATGAACACCTGGGGCTGGCAGGCGTTCTCGAAATAGTAGATGCGGCTGTGCTCGAGGAACCGGTCCACGATGCTGTGCACGGTGATGTTCTCGCTGACGCCCTTGAGGCCAGGGCGCAGGCAGCAAATGCCGCGTACGACGAGCTGGATTTGCGCGCCCGCCGTCGAGGCGCGATAGAGGGCCTCGATGATCCCGCGCTCGGCCAGGGAGTTGAGCTTGAGGATGATGCGAGCCGGCAGGCCGCGGCGCGCGTTGGCGGCCTCGCGCTCGATAAGCTGGGTGAGCCGCTCGCGCAGCTCGAACGGCGCCGCGACCAGTTTGCGGAGGCCCTGGAACTGGCATATCCCAGTCAGCAGATTGAAGAAGTTGGTGGTGTCCTCGCCGACTTCCGGGCGGCACGTGAACAAGCCCAGGTCGGTGTAAAGGCGAGCGGTGGTAGGGTTGTAATTGCCCGTGGCCAGGTGCACGTAGCGGCGGATGGCGTGGCCCTCTTTCCGCACAACCAGGCAGCTCTTGGCATGGATCTTATAGCCGACCAGCCCATACACCACGTGCACGCCTGCCTCCTCGAGTTGCTGCGCCCACTGGATGTTGTTGGCCTCGTCGAAGCGGGCGCGGAGCTCGACCACCGCGGTGACCTGCTTGCCGTTGCGCACGGCCTCCTCTAGCGCGCCGATGATCCGTGGGTCGCCGCCCGTGCGGTAAAGCGTCTGCTTGATGGCCAGCACGTCGGGGTCCCAGGCCGCCTGCTCCAGGAAGTGCACCACGCTGTCGAAGTTGTCGTAAGGATGGTGGACGAGGATGTCGTGCTCGCGGATGGCGGCGAAGATGTCGGGCCGTTCGCGCAACTGAAGGGCGACCGGCGCGACGAAAGACGGGTAGCGCAACTCCGGGGAATGATCGCCTTCGGCCAGCGCCATGAGCTGGGTGGGGCTGACCGGGCCCTGAATGGGATAAAGGTCGTCCTCGCCCAGGCGCAGAGTCTTGAGCAGCAGCGTGCAGACGAACGGGGGGCACTCGTGGTCGGTCTCCAGGCGGACGGCGTCGCCTTTGCGGCGTTCGTGCAGGGAGGTCTCGACCGCCTTGAGCAGGTTGGCGGTCTCCTCCTCGTCAATATATAGCTCGCTGTTGCGGGTGACGCGGAAGGGCCAGTAGCCGAGGATACGGGTGCCGGGGAACAGGTCGGCCAGGTTGTGGCCGATGAGGCGGTCCAGGTAAACGTAATCGCGCCGGCTGTCGGCGCGCGGCAGTTTGACCATGCGGGGCAGGATGCGCGGGATTTGCACCACGGCCATGTGCTTCAGCGACTCGTGGTTCTTCTCCATCTCCAGCCGCACCATCAGGTTAAGCGACTTGTTGAGCAGTTGCGGGAAAGGATGCGCCGGGTCAATGGCGAGTGGCGTGAGCACAGGACGGACCTGGTTTTGGTAAAACTCTTTAAGCCA
>DATKNZ010000344.1:0-4258 GCA_035541055.1 Candidatus Acidiferrum sp.
CGGAGAGCAACAGGTCCGGTCCGAGCCAGCGCCAATCGAGGTCGCGCAGGCTCAGCACCTCGTGCCATCCCTTGGCGCCGTCCCCGGCCACCGCGGGGCGGGAGTGGCGCCCTCCCAGGACCTTGGGCGCATAGAAGAAGGCGATTCGCTGCGCCAGGCCTTGCAGCAGGACGGAGGCATTGACCTCGCCACCGCCTTCGACGAGGAGGCTGGTGACTTCTTCCGCGCCGAGCCTCTTCAGGAGCCAGCGCAGGTCCAGGGCCGGGGCGGCGCCCGCCGCGCCAGCCTGGGTTCGTCCTTTCGCCTTCGCGAGGGGTGCGACCATGACGCTGACCCTCCGAGCCAAGGCGGCCACGCGAGTGGCGGGCGCCAGCCTGCTAACTACAACCGTGGTTACTCCGGTGTGTGCATCGCTGACAAGCTTTGCGCTCAGCGGCGTGCGGGCCTGTGCATCGAGAACGATTCGACGCAGCCGAGGACCTCGCGTTTCGAACTTGGCCGCTCGTCGCTCGCTCACGGGCTCTCGGAACGTCAGGCTCGGGTCATCCGCCAGCACGGTGTTGATGCCTACCAGGATGGCATCTGAGCCCTGCCGGAGCTTCATGCCCCAGGCGCGGGCCCGTTTGCCGGTGATCCACTGCGATTCGCCGTTGGCCGTGGCGATCTTGCCGTCGAGTGTCATGGCGGCCTTCACGGTCACGAAAGGCAGGCGGTGCACAATCCAGTGGTTGAAGGCCTCGTTCAGGCGTTCGCAATCGGCGGCCAAAAGGCCTTGCGCGACCTCCAGCCCCGCGCGGCGCAGGATGGCGAACCCATTGCCGCAGTGCCGGGGATTGGGGTCCGTGGCGCCCGCCAGGACGCGTTTGACGCCGGCCGCGATAATGGCCTGCGTGCACGGAGGCGTGCGCCCGTGCGTGCAGCAGGGTTCAAGCGTCACGTAGAGCGTGGCGCCCCGGGCCGAGTGCCCGCGGGCCTGTGCGCTTCGGAGGGCCTCGATTTCCGCGTGCGGCTCGCCGGCGCGATGGTGCCAGCCGCGCCCGATGACCTTGCCGGCGCGCACAAGCACGGCCCCGACCATTGGGTTGGGCGAGGTGAGGCCGTAGCCCTTTCGGGCCAGGCGCAGGGCCAGGCGCATGTAATGGGCGTCAGAGGGCATCGGGGCGGTTGAAGCGCGGGAGCGCAGCCAGGTTTGGGGAGTGCCTGAATAGCCAATGGCCAATAGCCGATAGGCGATAGCCGATGCCCACCCTATCCCTGCGGCGCGGGGCGGTCATTCGGCGAAGATGGCCTGGGCGAACTGGTTGGCGTCGAAGGCCTGCAAGTCGTCAGCCTGCTCGCCGAGGCCCACGAACTTGATGGGCAGACCCAGCTCCTTCTGGATCGCCACGACCATGCCGCCCTTGCTGGTGCCATCGAGCTTGGTGACGATCAGGCCGGTGAGGGGCACGGCCTTGTTGAACTCACGGGCCTGGTTCAAGGCGTTCATGCCAGTGGTCGCGTCCAGCACGAGCAGCACTTCGTGCGGCGCGCCGGCCAGTTGCTTGCCCATGACGCGGTGCAGTTTCTGCAGCTCCTGCATGAGGTTGTGCTTGGTGTGGAGGCGTCCGGCGGTGTCGATGAACAGGTACTGCGCCTTGCGCGCCTGGGCGGCGGCGACCGCGTCGTGCGCGACGGAAGCGGCGTCCGCGCCGTAAGCCCCGGCAACCACTTCCACTTTCAGCCGTTGGCCCCAGGCCTTGATCTGCTCGATGGCCGCCGCGCGGAACGTGTCGCAGGCCGCCAGCAGCGCCACGTGGCCCTGCGACTGCACCAGGTGGGCGAGCTTTGCCGCGGTGGTTGTCTTGCCCGTGCCGTTGACGCCTACAATCGAAACGACGGTCAGGCCGCCCGGCGCGCGCCGCAGGTCAGGCGCATTCGCAGCCAGGCTGCGGGCGACCTCGGCCTGGGCGACCGCGAATACGTCCTGGCCGGCGGCGCCCTGGCTCTCGTAGCTGCGCTTTACGGCGCTGATGATCTGCGTCGTCATGTCCATGCCCAGGTCGGCGCCGATGAGCGCCGCTTCCAGGTCGTCGAGCGCGGCGGCGTCAAGCCTGGGGGAGCGGGTGACGATGCGTTTGATCTCGTGCGCTAGCTTGCTGTGCGTCTTTTGCAAGCCGGCCTTGAATTTGGCAAATAAGCCCATGGGGATGCGGGTGGTCGGCGATCAGCGCGCCGCCGCGGCAGCGGATTGAATCCGGGCGGCGCGGGCTCTGAGTTTCTCCACGAGCTGGTAGGGCACCTTCACGGAGCCGATGAGCGGCTTGCCTTTGCTCATGCCGTGGCAATCCGAGCCGCCGGTCACTAGCAACTGGTATCGGTCGGCGATCTCCAGGTAATGCTCCGCCGTGGCATTGGAGTGCTTGGTGTGAAAGCATTCGATACCGTCCAGGCCGGCTTCGACCAGGTCCGGGATGACATCGTCCGAGCGGTTGAGCCCCGGGTGGGCCAGCACCGCCACGCCGCCCGCGTGGTGGATCAGGTCAATGGCGGCAGAGGCGCCCATTTTGAACTTGGGGACCCAGGCAGGGCGGTTCTTTTTGAGGAAGCGTTCGAAGGCTTCATCGAGGCTGCCACACAGTCCGGCCTGCACGAGGGCGCGGGCCACGTGCGGACGTCCGGGCGAGCGACAGTTGGCCAGGGCGAAGACCTTTTCGGCGGCGAGCGGCACCTTCAACTGGTTCAGTCGGCCGACCATCTCGCGAATCCGGTTCTGGCGCACGGCCTGAAACTGCGCGATCTGCACCAGCAGGCGCGGGTTGTGGGTGTCAATAAAGTAGCCCAGCAGGTGAAGCTCATTGCCGTCCTGCTCGGCGGTGAGTTCGGTGCCCGGGACGAATTCGATATTCGCTTCCTTACTGGCCTGCGCGGTGCGCGGGCAGCCCTCGACCGAATCGTGGTCGGTCAGGGCAATGGCCTTGAGGTGGAACCGCTGCGCGTTGGCGACGATCTCCTCGGGCGAGTAGGTGCCATCCGAGAAGCTGGAATGCAGATGCAGGTCGGCGCGCATCGGTCGGCCTAGACACGGATTGCCCGAATAGGCAGGGATGGGGCTCGCAACATTCCGGGTGACCTTGTTAATCGGTGTCTCCTCATGGGATGCCTCGGGCGGGACGCATCAGCTCGCCTTTCACCTTGTCCAGTATACCGTTGACGAACTTCCCGCTGTCCTGGGTGGAGAACTTCTTCGCGATGTCCACGGCCTCATTGATGCTTACGATGGGCGGGATGTCGTCCCGGTGCAACATCTCGTAGATGGCCAGGCGCAGGATGTTACGGTCCACGGCGGCGATGCGGTGCAGCTCCCAGTTCCGGGCATGCTTGATGATGACTGCGTCTGCCTCATCGCGGTGCTCCAGGGTGCCGCGGATCAGCGGCTCGGCGAAGAGCCGCACCGCGGCCTCATCCGCCGTGGGCGGCGGCAATTCCACGGGTTGGCCCCAGGTGGCGCCCGCCTTGTCCTCCGCGATGGCGGCGGCCCGCTGCGACTCCCAGAACTGTTCCAGCGCCGCCGGCAGGTCTTCCGGCGGATTCAGATCATGCTGAAAAAGGAATTGCACGGCGCGTTCCCGCGCTTCGCGTCTCTTGCCCATATTCTCTCACCATGCATGAAAGCGGGGGTTGAGGCAATCGCGGAGCGCCTTTCGAGAACAGGCCCAGCCCGCTGACGCGCGCTATTGGCGGGCGCGGAGCGCAACCCGCGGCTTCAAACTGCGGCTGTCCTGGATGCGGCCCGGAGCTTTCTCCGCAGGGGAGAACGCTGGCGCGGTCGAGGCCGGGCCTCCTTTTTTCGAGTCCGCACCCGGATCCGCTTCTCGCCCGGAGCAAGCACGCGGAGCCCGGGCGGCTCAATTTGCGAGAGCCAGGCCAGCGCTTCTTCAAACTCAGTAAACGCCCGGACGTTCCACCCGTGCATGGTGCTCAGGAAGGCGAATAATCGCGCGCGGCGATGGGGGTCCTGACGGTAGAGAACGGCCAGGCGCTCCCGATGGGTAAAGCCAATCTTGCGGAAGGAGGCGACCAGTTCGGCCAAGTCGGCCGGGCTGAACACGGGTTTCGGGCCAGGGCGCAATTCACGCAAATCGATCATGGCCTGCTCGATGCCCCGCTTGCGGCAAGCGGCGGCCAGCTCGCTCAACGCCGCCTTGCTCGCCGGGAGGTCGAAATGACCGTGGGCGCCAAGGCGGATGAACTCACTGGCACGGATGATTTGCAGTTCCTG
>DATKNZ010000345.1:0-32970 GCA_035541055.1 Candidatus Acidiferrum sp.
CTGATGACGCGCGTGCCGCCGGTCACGGCGCTGCGGTCGCCGCCGCTCTCGCGGATGACGGGCGCCGATTCGCCCGTGATGGCCGACTCGTCCACGCTGGCAATGCCTTCCACGACCTCGCCGTCCGCCGGGATCAGGTCGCCCGCCTCGCAGACTACCTGGTCGCCCTTCTCGAGCTGCGGCGCGGGCACCTTCTCCTCGCGACCGCCGCGCAGGCGCCGGGCGATGGTGTCCTTGCGGGCCTTGCGCAGGCTGTCGGCCTGGGCCTTGCCGCGCCCCTCGGCCACCGCCTCGGCGAAGTTGGCGAACAAGACCGTGAACCACAGCCAGAGCGCCAGTTGCCCGATGAAGCCGCGCTCGGCCGCGGCGCAGGTGAATATCCCGACGGTGGTCAGCACCGCGCCGACCATCGTGACGAACATTACCGGGTTCTTCAGCATCAGCCGCGGGTCCAGCTTGCGGAACGAGCTGCCGATGGCCGGGCCGACAATGCCCCAGTCAAAAAGAGAGGGTGCCTGGTGCGTCATAGCATGTAGAAAGTGAAAGGCGAACCGCTAAGCCGTAACGATGCAGTTCGTTTCGGGGAGCACACGCGCCCTCGCGTGTTCCGACCGGCGCCCCCGCCGGCTGGATCGCAGCCGGCAGGGGCTAGCAGACAGTGGCCTTCGCAGATACGTGGCAGTTTTCCGCGGGGGCGCGGAAAACCGCACGCGAGGGCGCGTGCGCTCCCCATTTCAAATGCATCGTTACGGCTAGGCATCGAACCTGTTGCGTGGTGCGTGTTGCGTGGGGCCTTCATGGGTCAGTAAAGCTTTCCCTGGGCGGTCACGAAGTGTTCGACGATCGGGCCCAGCGTCAGGCAGGGCAGGAAATTCAAGGCCCCCACCAGCAGGATCGTTCCGAGCAGCAGGACGACGAAAGTAGGTCCGGCCACCGGGAAGGTGCCCGAGCTGGGCGGCGCAATCCTCTTCTGCGCCAATGAGCCGGCCAGGGCCATGATGGGCACGATCATCAGGAAGCGCCCGACCAGCATGGCCAGGCCGATGGTCGTGTTGTACCAGGGCGTGTTGGCATTGAGGCCGGCGAAGGCGCTGCCGTTATTGCCGTTGGCTGAGCTGTAGGCGTAGAGCATCTCACTCAGGCCATGCGGGCCGTTGTTGTTCAGGCCCGCCAGGCCCCACTTGCTCACCGACGCCCAGGCCGCGAACCCCAGGATGGACACCGCCAGCACCAGCAGCGCCAGCATGGCCATCTTCACCTCGTAAGACTGGATCTTCTTGCCCAGGTATTCGGGCGTGCGGCCCACCATCAGCCCGGCGATGAAGACCGCCAGCACCACGAAAACCAGCATGCCGTAGAGGCCGGCGCCCACGCCGCCGACAATGATCTCGCCGAGCTGGATATTGAACAGCGGCACGAACCCGCCCAGGGCCGTGAAGGAATCGTGCATCGAGTTGACCGCCCCGCACGAGGCATCGGTGGTGATCGTGGCGAACAACGCGGAATTGAAGACGCCAAAGCGCACCTCCTTGCCTTCCATGTTGCCGCCCGCCGCGGCCACGCCGAGTTGCTGGTGGATGGGGTTGCCCGCCGCCTCGGAGTGCCAGCACAGCAGGACGCCGCCCAGGAACAACGCCATCATGGCCGCCCAGACCGACCACCCGTGCGCCTGGTTCTTCACCATGCGCCCCAGGTAATAGGTCAGGCCGCTGCCGATGGCGAAGATCGAGAGGATTTGGATGAAGTTGGAGAGCGGCGTCGGGTTTTCGAAGGGATGCGAGGCATTGGCATTCATGTAGCCGCCGCCGTTGGTGCCCAGCATCTTGATGGCAATCTGCGAAGCCACGGGACCCTGCGGGATCGTCTGCTCCTTGATGATCTGCTCCTCCATCACCGGCTTGCCGTCCGGCCCTTTGATCGTCTCGCCCTTGTCGTTCTTCTTCTCGACCTGAATCTTCATCGGTTCGAGGAGCTTGGCGGTGGTGTAGGGCTTGTAATTCTGGATGATGCCCTGCGACACCAGGAACACGGCGAATACCAGGCAGATCGGGATCAGCAGGTAGTAGGTCGTGCGGACCAGGTCCACCCAGAAGTTGCCGATGGTCTGGGCCGAATGCCGGGCAATCCCGCGCACCAGGGCCGCGGCGATGGCAATGCCCACCGCCGCCGAAGCAAAGTTGTGCAGCACCAGCCCGACCATCTGCGAAAAGTAGGAGAGCGTGGATTCGCCGGTATAACTCTGCCAATTCGTGTTGGTCGTGAAGCTCACGGCCGTGTTGAAGGCGAGGTCCGCGCTCATGGGCCCGAACTTCTGCGGGTTCAGCGGCAGATACTGCTGGAGTCGCAGAATCGCATACGTGAATAGGCAGCTCACGAGGCTGAACAGGAGCATGGAGAGCGCGTAAGCCTTCCAATTCTGCTCGCGGTCGGGGTGCACACCCATCAGGCGGTAAGTCAGCCGCTCCAGAGGCTTGAGCACCGGGTCGAGCCAGGTCCGGCCGTTGGCGTCGAGCACCCGGAGGAGGTAAAGGCCCATCGGTTTGGTGATGAGGGCCAGCGCCCCCACATACACCGCAAGCTGCAACCATTCAGTTGAACGCATCATGGAAAGCTCCTAGAACTTCTCGGGCCGGATCATGGCCACGAGCAGATAGGCAAAGAGCAGCAACGAAATAATGCCGACAATGAGGTTCTCCATAGCCCCGGCCCTCACATCTTCTCGCAGAGCCCGGCATAGAGCCCGCCGACCACGAAAAAGGCCACGACAATGGCCACATAGATCAAATCCATCATATTCTTTCAGCTTCCGTCCGGTTGACTTTGTTCACGCCCTACGATGACATCGCCGCCAGAAGGGCGTTAATCAAAAGGCCGAGGCTGGGCGTTAAAAAGGTGTTAAAAGCCGGAGGAGCGCAGGCGTCAGCCGGCAGAACGCTCAAGAAGGAGGGAGCCTTGGCAACCGGACCCTCTGCAGGCCAAAGCCGCATCTATCCAGAAGAAAACCACAGATGGACACAGATAGACACAGATACACCGCAGTAAACTCTGGCTTGGTGCCGCCGCGCCTGGCCCACCACCCAGTGAACTTACCAACCCTCCCAAGAACCGCGCTTTCGGCTGCTCCTATCTGTGTTTATCTGTGTCCATCTGTGGTTTGAATTGAATGCTGACGGCTCAAGCCTGCGCTCCTATGCGCTGCCCCGGCCGTTCTGGAACCTGGAGCCCGGGCGGCTTTGACATCCGCCCCGCCCTTCACTACGCTTTTGCTATGGAATCGTTGCACGCGCCGTGGCGAATCGAGTACATCCTTTCGCCCAAATCGGCCGCCGCAGACAGCCTGTTCTCGCAGATCGCGCAGTCCAACGACGACGAGGCCCACTACGTCATTGCTCGCGACCGCACGTGCTATGCCCTGCTCAACACGTTTCCCTACACGGGCGGCCACCTGATGGTGGTGCCCTACAAGCAAACGCCGGACCTCGGCGGGCTGCTGGACGAGGAACTGGTGGACCTGATGCGGCTGACCCGGCGCTGCCAGGAGGCGCTGACCAGGGTGATGAAGCCGGACGGGTTCAACATCGGGATCAACCTGGGCAAAGTGGCGGGCGCGGGCATCGTCGGGCACCTGCACATCCACATCGTGCCGCGCTGGCTCGGCGACACAAACTTCATGCCCGTCCTGGCCAACACGGTGGTCGTGCCCGAGGCCCTGCGCGAACTGGCCGCCAAGCTCCGAGCCGCGCTGGCCCAATCGTAGATCATGCCGCATATCACACGGGCTACCCGGGTTTAGGCTCATCCGGCTCATGTCGCGCCGCACGTCACGTTTCACGCTCCACGCTCCACGCTCCACGGTTCAAAGTTCACGTTTCACGTTTCCCGCCCCCACCCATGGCCACTGAGACCCTGCATTTCGAGAACGCCCGCATCGCCCAGCAGCTCTTTAACAATGACCCGCGCAACCTGCAGGCCGTGCAGGACCAACTCGGCGTCAAAGCCACTTCGCGCGAGGGCTGGATCAAGCTCGAGGGCGAGGCTGACGCCATGGAACGCGCCAAGCACCTGTTCCTGCTGCTCGAAGGCTCGCTGCAGGCCGGCACACCCGTCCGCAACCGTGAGTTCTCCCACGCGCTCAACATCGTGAAGCTCGAGGGCGTGCCCATGCTCAAGGATATCCTCACCGACCGCATCCAGACCTCAGAGAAGAAGCCCAACGTCACTGCCAAGACCGTCGGGCAGAAGCGCTACCTGGACGCTATCCGCCGGCACGACGTGACCATCGGCGTCGGCCCCGCCGGCACCGGCAAGACCTACCTGGCCGTGGCGATGGCGCTGGCCGCCCTGCGCGAAGGCAAGGTCTCGCGCATCATCCTGACCCGCCCGGCCGTCGAGGCCGGCGAAGCGCTGGGTTTCCTCCCGGGCGACCTGTACGAGAAAATAATGCCTTACCTGCGCCCGCTCCACGATGCCTTGCACGACATGTTGCCCGCCGAGGATCTCCAGAAGCACACCGAGCGCGGGGTGATCGAGATCGCTCCCCTGGCCTACATGCGCGGGCGCACCCTGAACCACGCGTTCATCATCCTGGACGAAGCGCAGAACTCGACTACCGAGCAGATGTTCATGTTCCTGACGCGGCTGGGCATCAACTCGAAGGCCGTCATTACGGGCGATGAAACGCAAATAGACCTGCCGATGCACAAGCACTCCGGCTTGCTCGAAGCCCACCGCGCGCTCCGCCACGTGGAAGGCATCGCCATCATCGAGTTCACCAAGCGCGACGTCGTGCGGCATCCGCTCGTGCAGCGCATCATCAGCGCTTACGAGGAACACCGCGGCAAGACGCGCGACCATGCGCCCGAAGAGGCGAAATAGGGTGCGCGCGCGCGCCACGCCGATCAAGCCTGGCACCTCGGAAAACCCCCTCACCCCTTCCCTCTCCCCCTCCGAGGGGGAGAGGGGGGCCGCAGGCCGGGTGAGGGGGAACAAGGGCTCAAGTCCCGCCCTAACAGTCACGAGAAACCTCTCTCTGCATAACCGCCAACGGCTCCGCCGCCTCGACCTCCCTCTGCTGCGGCGCATCGCCCAGGCCCTGGTGCGCGAGACCTGGCCCGACGGCAGCCTGGAGCTCGCCATTCACGTTGTAGCGGCGCCGGAAATGACGCGCCTGAACGAAACCTTCCTCCGGCACCAGGGCTCGACTGACGTGATCACATTCGACTACTCCGAAAAGGCAGGGCGTGCGTCCCGCCGGCCCCTCCCTGCCCAGGTTGCGGCAGAACGCACAGACCGCCCAAACACCTGTCCTGCCTTGCTGCACGGCGAGATCTTCATCTGCGCCGATGAGGCAGTGGCGCAGGCGCGCCGCTATGGCACCTCCTGGCAAAGCGAACTCGTGCGCTACATTGTCCACGGCCTCCTGCACCTGTTGGGCTACGACGACCGGCAGCGCCGCGCGCGCGCGAGGATGAAGCGGGCCGAAGGTGCCCACCTGCGCAGCCTCGCGCGGCAGTTCGATTTCAGGCGGCTGAGCAGGAAGGAACCGCAGGAAGCCTAAAGGCCGGACCTAGGCAGAAGAAAACCACAGATGGACACAGATAGACACAGATGCACTGCACTGAATGCCCGCCTGCCTGCCGTCGAGCCCGGCTGACTTTCCCGTGAAGCCGACCCGCTCCCGATAACGCGATGGTTGCAGCTCATATCTGTGTCTATCTGTGTCCATCTGTGGTTTCCCCCTGCGTGTCTCCGGCTTCAGCCTGCGCCTTTATGGCTCAATCGGGCGATGGCCTCGGTCAGCACGCCGCTGAGTTCACCCAGCGCGCGGCTCGTCTGCGAGGCCAGTTCCCCGTAATCGCCCGGTTTCCATGCTGTTGGCTGGCTCCTGAACACGCCCCGCTCGGAGGCGCTGCCCTGTGACCCGGACCCCGTGACTTCCCACACGGCTTCGAACGCCGTTGAACCCGAGCGGTTTGTGTTCACGCCTTCGCAAGCCAGCACGTGCACGTAAACCGTATAGACCCGCTGGGTATCGGGCGGGGTCTCCTCAGTCACGACGTCCCGGATGCCCGGCTCAGCGCGCAGGTCCTCGGCCAATACGCGCCGGATGCCGGAATCCAACGGCTCGGCCCAGCAATCGAAAAGCGCAAAGTGCACCTGGTTGGTGCCCCCGCGCACCGCGATGCTCCGCGTGTTGAGGTAGTCGGCGATCTGCACGGGGCGCAGGCGGACGACGCAGCCTGCCAGGGATGCATTCGTCTGGCCGGTCTCCGCCGCTGGGCGCACAGCGGAAAGCAGAAAATAGCGCGTCTCCGTCTTCGCCGGCTTGAGGGAGAAGCAGCCGGCGAGCAAGCCGGCCAACGCCAGCAGCACTGCGGCGCCCAGGTGCGGCGAAACGCGAGATCGGGAAGCGACACGTGTTTGATTCATTGGCTTAAGGAGGCGCATTGGGGTTGGCGCGCCCGGTGATCAGCGCATTCGGGTGCCGGTCGAGGAATTGAGCCAGCTCCTCGATGGCGCGGGCGGTCCGGTCGAGCTGGTTCAGCACGTCTTGCAGTTCCTGGCCCAGCTCATTTCGGCCCGAAAGGAGATTGCGAGCGCCCCGCACCGTCTGGCCTGCGGCAGCGAGGGTGGCATCCAGGTTCGTGGCGAGGGGCTGCACTTGCGTGTTGAGGTTAGTCACCAGCGTTTGCAGGCCCGCTGCCGCCGTCCGAATGCGCCCCACGGCATCGCGCAGCTCCGCCGAGCTTGCAAAACGATCAATGGACTGGGCAGCGGAGGAGATGTTGCTCGTAAGCCGGTTCGTTTGCATCTCGCCTAACTGGTCACGGGCGGACGCGAGCACCCCCTCGAGCTGCTTCGAGATGCCCGGGAAATCCATCTTGTGAATGTTGGCCAGAATGCCGGAGATGTTCTCCGTCAGCTCGGACATGGTCGCGGGAATGGTCGGCACCACAGGGTATGGGGACGGAGGCATGTCCGGCGGCGTGCTCGGGTGAGACTTGGGCTGGAACCCGAGCTCGATGTATTTGGCCCCGACCACGCCGGCGGTTTGGATCTGCGCGAACATGCCCTGGCCTACCAGGCGGCGGATGGTGTCCGGCCTGGTCAGGTTGATATGCCGGCCCCGCGCGTCGTTCAGCCGGTTCTCCGTAATCTCGCATACCAGCCGCACCATGGAGTTGCGGGTTCGCTGATCGTACAGGACGTCAACCTGTCCCACTTGTCCGAGCCGGACGCCTTGCAGGCTGACGCTGGTGCCGGCGTTCACGCCCTGGGCGGAATTAGGCAGGTAGATGACGAACCGCCCGGTCGCCTGGAAGATGTTCGTCGAACTGAGCGCCAGGAAGGCGATAACAATGATCGCGATCGCGCCGATGATAAACGCGCCCAGGATCACAGGATTGAGGCGGATTTTCATGCGGCGCGACGGCTTTCAGCAGCCGCCTCCCGCGAGTGGGCGCCCTGGCCGGGCCCGTCCGGCGCCAGGAATGCCTTCACGCGGTCATCGCGGCTCTCGTGGAGCAGCTCCTCGGGTGAGCCCTCGGCTACGATGCTCTTGGCCTCGGGGTCCAGCAGGATCATGCGGTCGGCAATGTGGAAGATGCTGGACAGGGAATGCGACACCACGAGCACGGTGGCCCCAACAGTGTCGCGCACCTGGAGGATGAGGTCGTCAATCTGGTTCGAAGTAATGGGGTCGAGGCCGGCGGTCGGCTCGTCAAAGAAAAGGATAGCCGGATCGAGCGCCAGCGCGCGGGCCAGGGCGGCGCGCTTCTGCATGCCGCCGCTGAGTTCGCGGGGGAAACGGGCGTCCGAGCCTGCCAGGCCGACCTGCGTGAGCTTCAGGGCAACGATTTCATCGCGCACTTCGCGTGGCAGCCGGGTATGCACCACCAGCGGCAAGGAAACGTTTTCGGCCAGGGACATATCCGTCCACAGGGCGTTGCTTTGGAAGAGGACGCCGAAGCGGCGATTGAAGCCGCGGCGCTCGTCGGGCGGCAGGCCGCTGAACTCGCGGCCGAAATAGGAAATCCTGCCCCGGGCGGGCGTCATCAGGCCGAGAAGGTGCAGCAGCAGAGTCGTTTTGCCGCAGCCGCTGCGCCCGGTCAGGAAAAAGATTTCCTGCGGCCTGACGGAGAAGCTGATGTCGCGCAGGATGACCCGTTGGCCGTAGCGGCACTCGACATGCTCCACCTGAACTACCGGTGCTTCCTGGGGGGCTGCCATTGCCTTAAAGATTGAAGTGGTTCACGATCGGAGCGAATACCGCGTCGGCCACGACTGTGGCGGCGATCCCAGTGACCACGGCCGAGGTGACGGCGCGGCCTACGCCCAGGGCGCTGCGTTCGCTTTGCATGCCGCGCAGGGTCCCCGCCAGCGCAATCAGCGCGCCAAAGACCACGCACTTGAGGATCCCGAGGTTGACGTCAGCCAGGGAGACCGCGTTCTGCAACTGGACCCAGAACTCCAACACGGAGATGTTCAGCGTGGGAACGGTGACGAGCATCGCGCCCAGAATGCCGAGCAGGTCCGAATAGAGCGCGATCAGCGGAACCATAAGCACCAGCGCTGCCACGCGCGGCAACACCAGGAAGGAAACGGGCGAGATGCCAAGCATCTCCAGCGCGTCAATTTCACCCCCGGCCTTCATATTGCCGATATGGGCGGCGAAGGCAGCGCCTGTCCGCCCTGCCAGCACCACGGCGGCAATCAAGGGGCCGGTCTGGCGCAAAATGGCCAGCGAGACGCCGTTAATCACCCAGAGCTGCGCGCCGAAGCGATGCAGTTCCTTGGAGATCTCAAACGCGAACGTGACGCCGATCAGGAAGCTCAGCATGCCGATGATGGGCAACGCCTTCGGCCCGGCGTTAACCATCTCCAGGAAGAAGTCCTTCCAGGAAAAGTGCCGGACATGCGTGGGCAGGCGGGCGGCACTGATGGCGCCTTCGCCGATAAAGCCCGCGGTGGACTTCAGCCGGGAGAGGCCCTGCCGCGCAACACGGCGAAACGGATGGTCCTCCGGGGGCTTTTCTCTGACTGCGCTCCCATGCTCTTCGCTCTCAGCTACGAGGCGGAAAAGGCGTTTCAAAGCTGCCGGCAGTTCATCCAGCGCCAATTCCACCTGGTGCTCGCGACACCACGCGCGAACGCGCAGCAGAAATATCGGCAGGGAACTGTCCCACTCTACCAGGTCCTCAGGAATCACACGACACGGGCGATGATTGGTTTCCCGCGGCATCACCTGGTCCAGATGCGGGAGATCGTCAGTCAGCCTCCAGGTTCCGCCAACCTTCAGCAGGTTCGCCTGCTCGGAAGGCTCGACCCGTGCCATCGGTTTGGCTGCCGCGGTCTCGCTCATGGTCGTGGAGAGGGCCCGTCCTCAGACGCAGCCATGGCCCTTGGCCGGCCCGTGGCTCGCCAGGACAAACCCACGCGGCGAGCCGGGGACGGATCGCCGTCCGGCGGCGGGACAAACATCTTCATTCGGCTTGCTACCTCCAAAAGGCCCTGCCCGGTTCCCGGGAAGCCCCAAGTAAACTAACCCGCCTGCGTTTGGCCCGCAAGTGTCACGCAAAAAGAACGTGCGTCCCGACGCCCCTACCTGTTTAGCCAACGGGAAACCACCGGGAAAAGCCGCGCTCCGCCAGCCCGATACCGGCGCGCGCGCCGGATGGTTGCGGCAAGCTGCCGGTGCTAGCGCGCCTTGGGCCCGCGCGGGGCCCTGGCTGGGGCGCGCTTCTTACCGCGGACGTTGCGCCGTACGCGGCCCACCTGGCCAGCGAGGTTCTTCTCGACCACATCCCGCCAAACGGCCCGGCAAGGGCATTCGGGATTCGGACAATTCTTCAAACGAGCTAACTGCTGCCGCCGCTCTCGAACCAGGGTGTTGAGCCGCAGTAATTCGGCTTCGAGTTCCGTCGTGGCCAGTGGTTTGCGTTTCATCGCCATGAATCTGCCCGGCTACGATAGCCCTTCCGCCGGAGATTGTCATTCAATTCCTCCTCCCTCATACATTCGCCGCCCTGTTCTCCCGCATTCCGGACCGAGGCGGTGGTCAAGTACCTGAATCCTTGACCGCGCCCGCTCGCCGGGATACCACATAGTGTACAGTCGAATTTACGGTGCTCATTGTTGTCCTTGCCATCCTTTGCGGGCTCTGCCTGATCCCAGCCGCCGCCACGCCTCCTTCCGGGTATTACGAGGTCTGGGGCGACGAGTTCAACGGCACGGCCCTCGACACCAACAAATGGGATTACTGGGAGAATAACAAGACGTGGGGCAAGGCCTATAACACCGCCAGCGCCGTCTCCGTCAACAACGGGCACCTCGTTATTACGACCCTCACCTCTGGCGGCACCAACTTCACGGCCATGGTCGCCTCCGACTTCCACTTTCGTCCCCGGTACGGCTATTACGAAGCCAGCATCAAGTGGGGCGACTACAGCGGCATGTGGTCGGCCTTTTGGCTGCGCTCCCCAACTATGGGAACCTACCTGGACGACGCGTTCGTCTCAGGCGCGGAAATAGACGTCTGCGAGCACCGCTACGTAGGCATTTACGGCACGAACATTGCCAACATCGTGTCCGATAACATCCACTGGAACGGCTACGGCTCGCAGGAGACATCCAGCGGCAGCCCCAATGTCGGCACGGGTCTCGGTACCGGTTTTCACACTTACGGTCTGCTGTGGAGCCTCAACAACTACTCGTTCAGCATAGATGGCAGCGAGGCGTGGAACGGAGCCTCGACCACCCCGCCTTTCGGCAGCGGCGTCTATATGATCCTGAGCAGCCAGGTGGACGACGGCACCGACGTGGGCAATCCCCCCTGGGCCGGCTATATCCCTTCCGGCGGCTACCCCACGGGCACCAATCAACTCGTCGTTGATTATTTCCGCTATTACGCGCCTACCAACGTGCTGTTCTGGACAGGCGCCAACTCGCCCTACTGGACCAACGCCGCCAATTGGGTTTCCAACTTCGTGCCCCTGGCTTCGAGCGACCTTACCTTCTCCTACCTGTCCACTGCCCTGAGCAATGTGCTCGGCAGCAATTACGCCGTGGACGGCCTGGTTTTCCTCGGCACGACCGGCACCGCCTCGATTAATGGCACCAACACGCTGACGCTCGGGGCGGGCGGCGTGGACATGGTGGCGGCGGACCACAATGTCACGCTTAGCGCCCCCATCAGCCTGTCCGCCGGCCAGAAATGGATCATGGGCCGCAACAGCCCCGGTAACGTCCTGAACCTCAATGGCCCGCTGTCCGGCACGGTCACCCTGACCAAGGCAGGTTACGGCACCCTGGCCCTCAACGGCACGAACAGCTTCTCCGGCGCGCTCAACGTGGACACCGGCGGCAGCACCAACGACGGCAAGCTGCTGATCGCCCGTTCCCAGGCCGTCGCCTACGTCGCTTCGCCCATCGCCATCCGCAATAGCGGCACAGGCGTTTCCACGTTGCAGCTTTCAAACAGCGTCACCATCCCGCAAACCATTAGCCTGGCCGGGCGCGGCACCAACGTGGCTGCCATCGAGGCCCTCTCGGGCGCAAACGCCCTGCCGGGCGGCCTGAGCCTCGCCGGCGGCGGCTTGAATTACCTCGTTCAATGCGACTCCGCGGGCACCCTCGCGCTGTCGGGGCCCGTATCCGCCGGCAGCACCGCCACGGGCGCGCGCACGCTCACGTTGCAAGGCGCCGGCAATTTCGTGGTCTCCGGCCCAATACAAAACGGCAGCGCCTCGCCGCTCAGCCTCGTCAAAACGAACAACGGCACCCTGACGCTTTCGGGCACCAACACCTTCACGGGCGTCACCACCAACTGGGGCGGCAACCTCTTCGTCCTCGGCACGCTGGCCGGCCCGCTGGTCTTCAATGGCGGCACGCTCTCCGGCACCGGCTACGTCGGTGGCGATGCTGCCGTCCAGGGCGGTGAACTCTCGCCCGGCACGGCCGTGGCCAACTCCATCGGCACCCTCTCCTTCGGCGGCAATCTCACCCTGGGCGCCTACATCCAAACCGTGATGGAGATCAACGCCGCGCTGCAAACCAACGACCAGCTCAACGTGGCCGGCACCTTAACGTGCGGCGGAATGTTATACGTCGGAACCCTGGGCGGCACGCTCGCCGCCGGACAGACCTATCGTCTGTTCAACGCCGCCGCCTACGCCGGCAGCTTTCCCACCCTGAGCTTGCCTTCCCTCGACCCCGGGCTGGCCTGGGACACCAGCCAGTTGTTCACCGATGGCACCATCGCCGTGGCCGCGTTGCCGAGCGCCGCGATTTCTCCCGCCGCCACTAATGCCGAGTGCGCCAGCACCGTCCTGCTCACCGCCATCCCCGGCGGCACACCACCCTTCACGTACCAGTGGCTCGATGCGGGGAGCAACCCCATTGCCGGCGCAACCACCGCCACCCTCAACCTGCCCGATGTCACCAGCGCCCAGGCGGGCACTTACACCGTTCTGGTCACCAACAGCGTGGGTTCCTCCACCGCCACCGCCAGCCTGAGTGTTACGGACACCACACCGCCCGTCATCACGTGGAGCTTTACCAACCTCACCCTCAATGCGGACACGAATAACCAGGCGCTGATGCCCGATGTCACCGGTCTCAGCTACATCCGGGCATTCGACGCGTGCAGCCCGATCCTGATCATCACGCAGACTCCCCTCAGCAACACCGTGCTGGCGCTCGGCACACATCCTGTCGTTCTCGCCGTGGCCGATACCTCCGGCAATACGAGCTATTCGAGCAACACCGTTGCTGTCATCCGCACACATTCAGCCCCCGGCACGCTCTCGATAACCGATCTCGGCGGGGGGGACCTCCAGTTGAATTGGGACACTGGCATCCTCCAGGGCGCTACCGACGCCGCCGGCCCCTTCGGCGACGTTCCGAACGCGATCCCGCCGTTCACGGTGCCAGCGACGAACTCGCAGCAATTTTACCGGCTAAGGTAAGGGGGTCTAAGACTCTCCGCGAACGCTTGTAGCGGCGTCTCGGAAGAGCGCCGCTGTTTAAGGTGCAAAAAGCTAGCGGCCCTCTGCCAAGACGCCGCTACGCCCTGTGGGCTACTCACCGCCGAAACGCGGGCACCGGTTCCGCGAAATCCACGCCGCCCCAAGGCCCCCACGGCGCCCACGCCGCCTCGGAGTCCATGCTGGCCGCCTGCGCCTCCTGTTGCGCCATCTGCTGCTGGATGCGGAGCTTCTGGTAGGCATCGTACTGCGCCTGCGTGCCGACGTAGAGCACCTGCCGTTTCACGTCCGGGTAAGCGTAGTAGGTCTTTCCCTGCCGCAGGACCATCGTGACTTTGTGCCTCGGCAGCGTTTGCAGGTGCGCCTGCTGCTCGGGGTGGTCGCCGGCATCGGCTTGAAACCGGCCGCCGAGAGCATGTCCTCGGTCTGCTTTGTGGTAGCGCACCCGCAGGCCAGTACGCCCAGCAGCATCACCAGGATTCCTTGAAGACAAATCCTCCCCGCACCCATAGCCCAGCTTACTTCTTGTCGGCCTGCTGGTTGATCCATTGCGCCGCCGGGCGCAGGTCCGCCGCGGCTACGTCCGGCTGCGCCGGTAACAGCGAGAGCGCCTGCCGCACCGGCTTGGGCGTGCCGTTGTCGGTCACCGCCGTGATGGCCGGTTGATTGTCCGTGCGCGCAGGCACGCGCATATTGCTCATGGCAATCGCGGTGCCTACCACCACTGTATAATAAAGTCTGGTCTTCATTCGCCGTACCTGCTCGCCGACCGGCCCGCTCGCGGGCGCAGAAATGCTCCCCACCCGTCCCCGGCGCGTACTCCGCTGCTGTCCTCTACAATATCCCCTTCAGTCCGTTCCTTCCAGCCATTTCCAAGCCGACTCGACGTCCGCCGCATCAAAATACCTGATCTCGGCCTTCGTGAACGGCTTGCACACTAGCGCCATCCATTTCTCCCATGCCTTCTCACCGACCAGCGCAATGCGCTCGACGTCACTGCGGTGCCGGGCGGCGAATTTCGTATCATCCCACACCGCGTGCAGGTCCCAGCCATGGAAGTCCTGGAATAACGCCAGCAGCCGCACCTTCCCGTTTGCCTGCATCGCGGTTTCCACGAGCGGCAGGAATTGCTGGTAATCCTCGTCATGCAGCTTGCCGCTCATCCTGAAGCCGAGGACCCGCCCTCCGCTCCGGCTTAATTGTTCGATCATAACTCCTCTCCTCTCCCCGGCGCGCCGGCCCTTACTGCGGCCAGCCTTCCCAGACCTCCTCCACGCTTGGGACGGCGCCGGACATCTCAAGCTGATCCTCGTTAATCACTGATTGGTCCCGCACATCGCGCGCCAGCCGGGCGTCCTGGGCCAGGGACTGGTCCTGCACCGCCATCTGGTAAGCCTGGTAGGCCGCCTTGCTGCCGACGTAGAGCATGTTACGCGTGGCATCAGGGTAGACGTAGTAGTGATGTCCCTGGCGCTTGATCAAGGACACCTTGGCCGGCGGCAGCGAAGCCAGCCGCTCCCGCTGGGCCGGCGTGGTGGCCGGCACGGCCTTGAACCCGTTCCGGATAAGCAGCCGTTCCGTCTGTTCGGCCGGCGTCGTGGCGCAGCCTTCCAGAACAATGACCAATAGCGCGGCTCCCGCCAGCGCAACCAAGGGTTTCACAATCCCGCCCATAGCGTTACTTTACTATAGTCCTGCTCTTGGCCGGTTGCAGCAAGATATTACCGGCCTTAACCACCGGCTCGCCGTTCGTCGCCACGACAGCGTTGGCCAGCGTGTAATTGGTTACCAATTGCTCGTAGCCCTTATGCGCGAATGCCAGCGTGACCGAGTACCACCCGGCCTGGCGAAACAGCGTCAGGTCGCGCTCGCTGTCCAGGTGGAAGTAGCCGCCCGTGTCCGTCCTCAACGGCAGGGTGCGTTCCAGCGAGTGGTCGCCCGCCTCCGAAGTGCCGACGACCTCCCGGTATCCCGGCTCGACGCGGCGAATCCTCACATTGCTAATGGGCTGACTGGTCGCCGCATCCAGCACCCGCCCCTCGACCCGCGGCGAGATGTATTGCGAGTTGAGCACGGGCGAGGACGAGCACCCGCCCAGCAGGCACAGGGTGCCGGCCAGCGCAAAGTTGGCTATTGGCGACTGGCTAAACGGCCTACCGCGCATCCCAGTCCCCCCAGGCGGTATCCCACGCCTTGGACTCGAAGCTCTGCGCCTGCGCTTTTTGCATGTAAGTCAGGAACTCCGCGTCATGCCCGACATACAGAATCCCGCGCGTCTGGTCGGGATACACGAAATACACCTTCCCCCGGCGCGCAATGGCAGAGACTTGGTCCGCGGGAATCGTCCGAATCAGCCAGCGCTGGTCCGAGCTGACGGCCGTTATCGGCCGGAAACCCGCCTCAACGAGCAGCGTCTCCTTCTGCCGCACCGCCCGCTCGGTCACGCAACCCGGCGTTGCCGCCGCCAGCGCCAGGCAAACGCAAAGCACCGATGGAATGGCCTTGCGCATAGCTCCCGCGTTAGTTGCCATGGCCTTCGTCAACGAGTTTGCGCATCTGGCTGGCCCATTCCTCCATCAATTGCATCGCGCTGGGCAGGTTCCACCAGGAAGCCATGTAGTCGCCGCCCACCCCCGTCGTGTTCATCGCGCCCATCCGGAAGCCCGCTTCCGGCGGCCCGATCCTCACGCCCCGTATCGCCGCCAACTGCTGGTGCGACGCTGGGTCCACGATCTCCGCCTCCACGCCCATCGCCAGCGCGTTGCCCACGCGGTAAGCCTGCGTCAGGGCGACCCGGACCTCCGCCGTGCCGGGTCCGGGCGAGGCCACCACTTCGTAGGGAGGCGTCAGCGCGTTCATGATCTTCTGCCGGAACACTGCTCCCACCCGCTCCTGCTGGTCAGGTGTGAACGTTGTCCCCCAGTATTCCCTCACCATTACCTTGACGGGCGGGATCATGAACGATTTGTACTTCGCCAACTGCACCGTATCCACGTAGCGCCACGTCGAATCATTGACCTGCCGCAACCGGCTGTAATCGCTTAGGAAACCCGAAGGCGCCGGCGCGCTGGTCTTGCACCCGGCCCACAACCCCGCCACGAGTAGGGCGGTGACACTGAGGAGAAGCTTGCTTGCTTTACACATGCGTTGATGCTGGTTGTCGTGTGAAGTGAATTGTCCCGAACAGCTTTACTCTATGACTTCCCCGCCGCCCATTCAAGCCTTGTCCCAACTTCCCGCAAATGAGTGAACTGCATTCTCCAGCCCATCGGTACCGCCCCGGATCCCCTCCCGATGCACCCCGTTACCACGCCGTAGCCTCCCCGTGACCTCACCGTCGTACCTCTAATAGGCTATTAGAGGTACGACGGTGAGGTCACGGGGAGGCTACGGCGTGGTAACGGTGTGCATCCTGGGCGGCTGAGGGGATGGGGCAGTCATAAAGGCTGGCGGCTGGCGACTGCCGAGCCAACCCGGCCTGATGCGCGCCGGGCCGGCTATTTCTTTACAAACAACGCCAGCGAGGCCGTGTAGCCGTGCAGGAAGTTCTTCTCCCCCACCGGTCCGATCTCGCCGTTGCAGAAGAAGCCTGCCAGCCCCAGCGGACCGAGCCGCTGCTGGACCATCTGCGCGTCGTGGTTCGGGCGCCCGAACAGGTTGCGCCCCCGCCCGTTGCAACTGCACAGGCAGCCGCCATACACCTGCGTGTTGGCCAGTTGCTCGTGCGCCCGCGTGAGCAGGGCCTCCATGTCCTCGGTCGCCGCCGCCGCCGAGCGCCGCTGGAACTGGATCGTCTGACCCAGGCGCGGCATCGCCCCTACCGAGATACTGCCCGAGCGCGGGTCGGCTGCCAGCAGGTTGCGGATAAGGAAGTCGCCGCGGTGGAAGTCCTCCAGGTATTCGTTCACCACGAGGCCAATGAAGAGGTTGCCCCGCGCCTTCTTCTGCTCCTCGGGCGAAAGCCGGTTGAAGGTCTCCTCGAGCACCTTGTAGGCGGGCCGGTTGCCGATCTGGTGAATGACGTTCTGCTCGACGCGCGTGAGGGTCCACGTCTCGCCGATGGGCGTGCAGCCCTGGGAGGTGACCCCCACCAGCTTCACGTCCCCGCCGCAGGAAAGGGCCACCCCGCCCTCCTCGAACACCTCGTTGTTCAGATAGACTTGCGTCGTTTGCTCGCTGAAGTCGCCGCTGGCCAGCCCGCCCAGCACGGGCAAGGGCGCATACGCTTCATTCCACGTCCTCAGCCACGCCTCGCTGTCCAGGTGGAAGGGGTCAATGAACACCAGCCAGCCGTTGGTCTGTGAGGGCTCGATGCCGGTTTCCAGGCGCCAGTAGCCCGGCCCGTTCGCCTCCTCGACCTGCTCCTGCGTGAAGTGCACGGCCTTCAAGTCCGCCCCCGGCAAGGCATACAGGCCAAGCGTCACGCCGGCGTTCTGTTCCACCTCGTGCTCGCCCACGATGAGGCTTGGGCTGGAACAACCGGCCAACAGCGGAATCCGGGCGTGGACTTGCAGGACTTCCAGCACCTGCCTGGCGCGGGAAAAGAAGCGCGGCGACATGAATACCAGCCCGAGCGACACCTGCGGCGCGTGCAACCTGCGGCGCAGATTCTCCGCCCATTGCTGGAGGCCCGCCTCGTCGAAGGGGCCAGCCCAGTGGGCGGCAATTGAGTGCTCGTTAGCCACTGCCGCAACTTACCGGCGCAATGCGCTTTTGCAAATGGGGGTAGCGGGCTGCAGAGGCCGTGGGGTGAGTGCGGATGCTGCCACCAAGTCGCCCCTCACCCCTGCCCTCTCCCCATCGGGCCGGGGTGAGGGGCGCTTGCGGTGAGACGAACAAGATGCGTCCGGCGCCGGGCGGACCTGCGTTTCCGGCTTCCCTTGCCCGGAGGCTTCCCCGACCATGATCCGCAATCGCAGTATGAGCCGAGCCGTGTTTCTCGATCGCGATGGCACCATCATTGCCGAGAAGAACTACCTGCACCGGGTGGACCAGGTGGAGATCTTCCCCGGCGCGGGCGCGGCCCTGGGAAGCCTGTGCCGGGCGGGGTATAAGCTCTTCATTGTGTCCAACCAGTCGGGGATCGGGCGCGGCTACTTCACGCTGGCGGACGTCGAGAAGGTGAACGAATACCTGCTCGGGGAACTCGCCCGGCAAGGGGCGCATTTCGAGGCGATTTACATCGCCCCGGAGGCGCCGGGTGCCCCGAGCCGCGGACGCAAGCCCTCGCCGCAGTTCCTGCTCGACGCTCGCGACCAATACGGGCTGGACCTGGCCCGCAGCTTCATGATCGGGGACAAGCTCATTGACCTGGAATGCGGCTGGAGCGCGGGGGTGAACACCTGCCTGCTCGTCCGCACCGGCTATGGCGCCGAACTGGAGCGCTCCTCCCCCGACCAACTCAAGCGCGCGGTCGTGGTGGACGACCTTGCCGCCGCCGCGCGATGGATTCATAACCACCAGGCCTCCTCCGGGTAGGGACGCCTCGCCGAGGCGTCCGCGTGCCCCCAAAACGGACGCCTCGGCGAGGCGTCCCTACCGAAGGCGAGATGGCACATGTGCTTGCCGGCAGGACCCAAGGTCGCCTAAACTAACGCGAGCCGGCCATGAAGGCGATTTGCCAGCCACGGTCTGCGAAAACGTCGGGTTGGGCGTGGGTGATCGGGGGGGCGCTGAGCCTGCCGATGCTGGCGGCTGCCCAGGCGAGCCTGGCCCCGCTGACAACCGCCCGGCAGGTGCACCAGCTTTCGAGCCAGGAGGCGGAGCGGCACTTTCCCGTTCACGTGCGCGGAGTAGTTACGTTCTACGACGCTGAGATTCCCGAGCTGTTTGTCCAGGACGACACGGAGGGAGTGTTTATAGAAATTGCAAAGCTCAAGCTGGAGCCGGGGTTCAAGGTGGCAGTGGGGCAGGAAATTGACGTGGAAGGGGTTACCGCGGCCGGCGGGTTTTCGCCGGATGTTCTCCCGGAGCGCATCCATTTGGTGCGGGAGAAGGTGCCGCTACCGGCGCCGCAGGCCGTAACGTTCGAGCAGTTGGCCGTGGGGCAGAAGGACTCTCAATGGGTGCAGTTCCAGGGCATCGTGCGCTCGACGGGCATCGAGGGCTTTACGCACCTGCCCAGCCTCGAAGTGGCCGGCGGGAACGGGCGGGTGGTCGTTCCGGTGCAGCACTTCAATCCCGCGCGGGGGCAGCAGTTGATAGACGCGGAGGTCAAAGTGACAGGCCTTTGCGCCACGCACTTCAACCGAAGAGGACAATTGATGCGGGTGGCGATCCAGCTTGCCGATATGGGCGGCATCGAGGTGCTCCGGGAGGCGCCGCTGCCCGAAGCCATTCCTCTGCGCAAGATCAATACGCTCCTGAAATACGCGCCGGCCAAGGAATTTGGTCACCGGGTGAAGGTGCAGGGGGTGGTCACGTTGCAGCAGCCGGGGCAATCGCTCTTCATCCGGGATGACACGCAGGGGCTCTATATCCAGACGGCGGATACCGACCCGGTGCAGCCGGGGGACCGCGTGGAGGTGCTGGGCTTTCCGCTGCCCTGCGAATATGTCTCGCCGGTGCTGCAGGACGCCGAGTTCCGTAAGATTGGGACGGGCCCGCCGCCGCAGCCGCTCCCCATCCCGGCGGGCGAGGGGTACAGGGACCGATACGACGCGACGCTGGTGCAGATGGAGGCCATGTTGCTGAGCCGGGTTGTGCGGGAGCACGAGCAGGTGTTGGAGCTGCAGGCGAGCAATCTCATCTTCCATGCGGAATTGCATAGGCCGGCGACGCGGGGAGATCCTTTGGCAGCCGTGCCCAATCACAGCCGGGTGCAGTTGACGGGCGTCTGCCTGGTGCCGGCGGACCGCTACCGGTTGGACAAGCTGCCGCAGTCGTTCAGCCTGCTGCTGCGCTCGCCGGCCGACGTCGTGGTGCTGGAGCGCCCTTCGTGGTGGACAGCGGAGCACACGCTGTGGGTGCTGGCAGGGACACTCGTGGTCGCGGGCGCGTGCCTGGGATGGATCGCGATGCTGCGCCGGCAGGTTCGAGCGCAGACCCGGATCATCTCGCAGAAGGTGCAGCGCGAGGCCGCGCTCGAGGAACGGGCCCGCATCGCACGCGACCTGCACGACGACCTGGGCGCGGGCCTGACGCATATCGCTTTCCTGAGCCAGGTGGCGCAGAAGGAAGGCGGCCCGCCGGAGGTCAAGGAGCACCTGCGGGAGATTGCGGGCTCAGCCCAGGATTCGTTCCAGGCGCTGGACGAGATTGTGTGGGTGGTCAATCCGAAGAACGACACGCTGGACCAGTTGGCCAGCTATATCTGTCACTTCGCGGAAGCGTTCTTCCGCGGGACGCAGACGCGCTGCCGGTTGGACCTGCCGCCGAGCCTGCCCGAGTGCTCCATTCCCACTGAGATACGCAACGACATCTTCCTCGCGGTGAAGGAAGCCTTGAATAACGTGCACAAGCATGCGCGGGCGGCGGAGGTTTTGCTGGCCGTCGGCGCGCAGGATTCGGCGCTGCACATCCGTATCGAGGACAATGGGCGGGGCTTCAGCCCCGGGGACGCGTCGGTGCGCAACGGGCTGGCGAACATGCGGAAGCGGCTGGAGCGGATCGGCGGGGCGTTCACATTGGAGAGCCGCCCCGGGGGCGGCACGCGCATTCGCATGTCGGTGCCTCTCGAAGCCGCGGCAGCCGTGCCGGCCAACTAACCCCTTTGGGGTATTCACCCCTCAGCCCCGATTTGAAACACTATGCGCATGAAAGGTGCGACCACGCTGAGCGTGGCCATTGTCGAGGACGACGACCGGTTCCGTAAGAGCCTGGCGCGGTGGATCGAGAACACGCCCGGCCTGCGCTGCGCCGGCCATTGCGCTACGGCGGAAGCGGCCCTGAAGCTGATCCCAGGGAGCGACGCGAACGTGGTCATTATGGACATCAACCTGCCGGCGATGTCGGGCATCGAATGCGTGCGCCTGCTGAAGGCGCAGAAGCCGGAGCTGCAGATCGTCATGCTCACGGTCTATGAGGACAGCGATTTGATATTCCGAGCACTGCAGGCGGGGGCCAACGGCTACCTGCTGAAACGGTCTTCGCCCGACCAGATCCTGGAGGCGATTGTGGACGTGAGCCAGGGCGGCGCGCCGATGTCCAGCCACATCGCGCGCAAGGTGGTGCAGTCGTTCCAGAGCCGGGGTCCGGCCGATGCGGAGCAGTCGAACCTCACGCAGCGCGAGGAAGAAATCCTGGGCTATGTGATCAAGGGATTCAGCAACAAGGAGATCGCGGACGCGCTCAAGATCAGCGTAGAGACCATCCGGGTGCACCTGAAGAATATCTACGAGAAGCTGCACGTGCGTTCGCGGACGGAGGCCGCGCTCAAGCGCGTGGGGGAGAAGACGCTGGGAAACCTCAGGGCGCAACCCTGAGCCGGTAGAAGAGGGTCATCCCGTTGGTGGCCGAGCTGTCGTTGAAACCGAGACAGCCGTCCGGGGCGCAAAGCGTGCACAAGTCGGACCAGTCCAACCAATTGCTGCTGGACTCCAGCACATAGCTGACGCCGGCTTCCCCGCTCATGCTCAATTGGAGTGAACCGTCCGCCCCGCGGCTGATCGCGCTGAAGTATGGCGGCGGGGGCGGAATCACGGAGAGCACGGTTGCGAGGGAGGCTGCGGAGCCGGCGCTGTTGGAAGCCAGGGCGAAATAGCTGCCCGCATCGGCAGGCGCCACGCTGCTCAGGCTGAGGCTGGGGCTGGCCGAACCGCTGATGTGAGCGTTGTCGGCCAGGTTGGCGCCGTTTTTCTGCCATTGCCAGACCAGGGAAGGGTCGTTGCCATAATAGGGAACGTTGAGCGCGACGGGGGCGCCCTGGGTGGCGGTCTGGCTGGGCAGCGGCGCCAGGACGGTCAGCCACGCCACCGAGCTGGTGAGAGCGTTGCACGCGTTGCTCAGGATGACGGTGTAAGGGCCGGCCTTGTTGGTGTGCACGTTCCGCACCGAGTAAGCGCTCAAGGTGCTGCTGACGTTGATTCCGTTGAGTTGCCACTGGTAATCGGGCGCCGGGGACGCCGCCGAGGTCACGGTGAAGGCCGCCGTGCCGCCCTGGGTAACGATCAGGCTCCGGGGCTGGACGGCTATGGCCGGCGGGACGCTGACGGTCAGGCAAGCGACGCTGCTGGTCACGACATTGCAGGCATTGCTGACGACCACGGTGTAGCTGCCCGTTTTGTTCGTGTGCGCGTTGATCAGAGAATACGTACTGAGTCTGGCGGGGAGGTTGGTGCCGTTGAACTGCCACTGGTAGGCCGGCGCGGTGCCGGTGGCCGTGACCGTCAGCGTCACGTTTCCACCCTGGCACACGGACTGGCTCTGGGGCGACACGCCGATGCCTGCCGGGACCGGCACCGTCAGCAGGGCCGGGGCACTGGTGACCGAGCCGTTGCCATAGTTGAGTGCCACGGAGTAGGTGCCCTCGTCGTTGGTTGAGAGGTTACTGAGACTAAGCGCCGATGTGCCGGCCCCGCTGACATTCCCGCCGTTGCCAAGATGGCTTCCATTCTTGCTCCATTGATAGGTCAGCGGGGTGCCCGGGGCGGTCACGATCGTAAGTTTGGCCGTCGAGCCCTGACAAGCCGACTGGCTCACCGGCTGCTGGAGGATAATCGGCGCGAGGAGGAAGGAGACGTTGATGGCCTGGAAGCCGAAGTTCCAGGTTCCCGCGCAGGTGTAGTCCATGTTCATGCCCACGTAGAATGTGTTGGTCTGCCGCTGGCTGGTGGGGCCCCAGGAGTTGAGCATGATCCAGTAGCGATTGGCCGTGCCGTCGTCATAGTAGCCCAGGCAGAGCACCACGTGCCCGCCCGAACCGCTGTCCGAGGTGACCCCGCAGTAGAAGTTGGTCCACACCACGTTCTGCCCCTGGCGGAAGTAGAAGTTATCGAAGTCGTTCCAGGCGGCGGTGGTGGGCAGGTAGAAGAAGAAGTAGAGGCCCTTGCCCTGGTTCAGTGCGGCTTTGATATTGGCGACTGAGGCCGCCTCGTCGCTGCCGGTCGAGATGGCATAATAGGACAGGTTGGTGAGGGGGTAGCGGGGGTTGGTGAAGATGTTGCTGCAGGCGATGCAGGTGGGGTTGCCGCCCCCGCCGCAATAAGCGGCGCCGGAGTTGGACCACGGGATGGCGAAGCCTTCGTGGTTGTAGAAGCGACAGAAGTCGCTGAAGCCGCCGCCGCCGCAGGGGTTCATGAAGGGATCGCAGCTATTGAGGAACTGGACGGAGAGGCGGTCGCGAATGCCGTTCTGCACATTGAGGGCGATTTCCATCGTGCCGGTGCAGCCCCAGGCCCAGCAGTCGCCGCAGTTGCCCTGGTCGCGGTCGCTGGGAACGCAGCTCAGCAGGGGATAGAGGTTGGTCGAAATGGGCAGGTCTTTTGGGAGGCTGCCGGCACCGGTCGCCGAGAACTGAGGCGCGGCCAGGTGCTCGGCGATGATGGCCCGAAGCTGCTCGGGGGTCCAGTGCATGATGCGTCCGCTGACGGGCACGGCGGGGTCGGTCTGTTGGGCCGGCAGACCGGGAGCGCTCGCGACCAGCACCGTCAGCGCCAATTTGACGACGCCGGCAGCCCTCGATTTGAATCTCGAAGCCAAGCGGACCATAACCTCAATCGCCTAACTGAAACTGGCCCGGCGCGCCATACCCCAAACGGGTTAGGCAGCCCCGGGGCATCGCCTTGCCCAAGCACAGGCAGCCCTGGCCGGGAGATGCCGGCCAGGGCAGCCGCGGAACCCTCCCCAAAACGCCCACTGGACTATGACCCGGAACGCGTGCGGTAGAAGCGCCCGAAGCGGTTGGTGGCCGGCTCGGTAAACTGGAACGTGCCGGTCGTGTTGGTCCTCCGGCACAGTTCGCACCAGTTGGTCGCCGTCATCCACTGGGCGGAAACCAGGTTGGTCATCGCATCAATGCAATACACGGCATTGACTGTGCCCGTGGCGGTCAACCGAAGGCTTTGATCGGGCAGCAGGTTTACGGATATGAAGCGCGCCGGGCCGGCGGGCAGCGGCGACGGTGGTGGATTGGTGACGATCAGGTAGGCGTAACCGCTGGTGGTGTCCCAGCCGTTGCCTTCGACCTCGATTGAATACTTGCCGGCGCTGGCGCCCCCCACGTCGGTCACCGTCAGCACCGCGTCGGCAGCGCCGGGAATCGGGTTGTCGTCGAGGTACCAGCCCAGCACGGTGAACCAGGGCGGGGCGCCATAAACCGGGCACCCGCTGGCGCGGAACGTGAACGTTGCCGTGCCGCCGTTGGTGATCACCTGCGTGTGCGGCACCACGACTACACTGCTCCCGTTATACAAAAAGAGGTTGGCCACGGCGCTGTTCGTCGTGCCATAGCTGTTGCTTACGGACACAAAGTACAGGTTCAGGCCATCTGCTTCCTGGACGCTGGGCAAGGAGAGCGTCGCGTTAGTCTGACCGTCCAGGGCATGATTCACGTCGTTAGTGTCGTTGTAATACCACTGATAGCTTAGCGGCGCTGCGCCCGCCGCGGTGACGCTGAAGCTGACCGGGTCGCTGATATTGGCGTATTGGTTGGCCGGCTGCGTGGTTATGGCCGGGGCACCGCTCGGGTAGAGCACAGCCGTCGGGATAGGCGCCTTGGGCATGCTGTCGGCACCCCAACTCAGGCTCCAGTAATCGCCGCCGCCGGCCTGGAAATACTCGAGCTTGATCGGGTAGCTCTGACCGGCCTGCAGGGTGATCGGGGCGCTCCACCATTCGGTGGGCGGCTGGGGAGCCCAATGGTTTATGACGAGCTGGTCGCCGACCCAGAGCCGCGCGCCGTCATCGGTGCGGGTGTAAAAGGTGTAATCGCCGGTGTTGGTGGGTTGGATGGTGCCGGTCCAGCGGACGCTGAAGTCCACGTTGCCGACGTCGGGACAGGAGGGAGGCACGACGCCGGTGCCGTCGAACAGCACCTGCGGGTCCAGCAAGTAACAGGTCTGGGCGCTGCTGTCGTAGTCGAGATTGGTGCCCATGAAGTAGGTCGCCATCAGGCCCGTGCCCGTGCCCAGCGTATCCATTAGCGAGAGGGTGGCCGCTGCAGATTCCACCGTGCCGGCTGAGCCGGTGACCAGGCAGGTGTAGGTCGCGACGTCGCCGCTGCCGGCGGAAGCAATGGCATAGGCGGAGTCGGTGGCCCCGCTGATCGGCCCGCCGTTCTTCTTCCACTGGTAGCCGGTGCAGTTGGCAACAATCTGCAAGGCGGCGGGCTGCCCCGTCGGAACTGCCAACGAGACCGGCTGCTCGATTATCCAGGGATCGGTGCCCGACTGGAACGCCCAGTCGTCGAAGTAGCCCGTGGCGTCGGAGGCGCTGTTTTGATGGGAGTTGATCTCCACGCAGTCCAGGCCCTCGGCGAAGAACTTCGCATGGGTCATGACGGGATTGATCATGTCGTCAATGTAGAAGGAGACGGGCGTGTCAGCCCCATTGGGGATGCCGAACACCATGCGGAAATGGTGCCAGCCGATAGAGCGGGCCCCGGTGGTGTTGTAGAACTCGCTGCCGCTCACGCCATCGGTCTCGCCGGTGATCTTGGCCTGATAGACGCTGGGATCGCAGCCGGCAAAGGGATAGGCGCCGAGCCAGAGGATCTTGGTGCCGTTGGCGGCCGTGCTGTCGTAGTCGTGATCCGACGGCAGGTTATAGTAGCCAATGACCATGTAGTCGCCCAGCGTGGGGCTGGCAGTCGGGCCTACCGGGTCGAAGTACCACCAATCCATTTTGAAGTTGCCCTGGTAGCGCTGGCCCGCGTTGAGCCGGTAGGCGATGTTGATGTCGTCCACGCAATGCACGTAGCCACCATCGCCGCCCACCATGTGGCCGGTGCCGTCGCCGCGGCTGTGCGGGTTGATGCTGCTGGCCTTGCCGACGACCATGCCGTTTGGAGGAGCGTCGCCCCACCAGGGATTCAGGCACTGGTTGTTGTTGGGGCTGCCGTTAAAGTCCAGTTCGCCGGTCGTGTAGCTCTCAAAGCCGTCGTAGGCCGAGGTGAACACAAGGGTAGCGGTCGCGCTGGTGACGGAGGCGGCGAGATTGCTGAGGGTCACGCTGTAGCTTCCGCTGCCGCACCAACCCGCGTTCGTGATGACCAGGTCGGGGCCGGTGCCGCCCGCGACGGGCGCACCGTTGCGCTGCCACTGGTAAGCGGCGCTACCGCCTGAAGCCCCGACGTGGAGGGCCGCGCTGCCGCCCAGAACGGTCACGACACTAACGGGTTGGTTCGTGATGATGGGCGGGTCTATCACGGTCAGGGTAACGACGACGGAGTTGGTCGAGGCGCAGGTGTTGGTGATGAGGCAGGAATAACTGCCGTCATCGGCGTCCGCGACGCTGCTGATTGTGAGGCTGGAGGAGGTGGCGCCGGAGATGCGGCCGCCGTCGCCAAGCGGCGCGCTGTTTTTGCTCCACTGATAGCCGAGGCTGGTGCCACTGGCATTTACGGTGAAGGTCGCATTGGAGGTCGCCGCCAGCACGAGGCTGCCCGACTGGCTGTTGATTGCCGGGCAGGCCGTGACGGTGAGGACCACGGCGCATGTGTTTGTGGCACCGTCGCTGTTTGTAAGCAGGCACGAGTACGAGCCGTTGTCGGCCTGGCTCAAACCCGAGATGGTGAGGCTGCTGGTGGCCGAGCCTGAGAACGTGCTCCCTGTGCCGGAGGGTCCATTGTTCACGGCAACGCCGTTCTCCAGCCACTGATAGCTGAACGGGTTGGAGGCAAACGCCTGCACGGTGAGGGTCACGCTGCCGCCGGCGCTGCCGGCATACGGCCCGCAGGCAGGGACCATGTTCGTGGGCGTCGGAGGCATAATGATGGTGAGCAAAGCGTTGCTGACCACCCCCCCGGCCATGTTGCTGACCAGGCACGAGTAGGTGCCGCCGTCGGACTGGAGCAACCCGGTGACATTCAGGGTGGTCGTGTCGGCGCCGCTGATGCGCCCGCCGTTTGTGAGGTTCACCCCGTTCTGCTGCCAATAGTACGCGGGCGCGGGCGTCCCCGCCGCGCCGCTGACGCTGAAGGTGACATTCGAGCCTAGCAGCACAGATTGATTCACGGGCCCGGCACCCAGGGTCGGCGGGACCACACCGCTCTGGAAGGCGAAGTCATCGAAGAAGCCCGGGGTCTGGGAAGCGGACGTGCCGGACACGCCGCTGGGATAGATGGATTCCACCTGGATGCAGTTGTAGAGCCGCGCATTGCCGGTGGCCACGATCGGCTTGCTCAGGGTGGGATTGACCATGTCATCAATGTAAATCTTGACTGAGGCCCCATCGCCGGCAGTCACGATGCGCCCGTGGTGCCAGCCGGCGCTGCGGGTCGTGGCGGTGTTGTAATAGCTGGTGCCGCCGGAGATGCCGTCGGTGTTGCCGACAATGCGCGCCTGGTATTTGGTGGTATCCACGCCCGACAGGCTGCTGGCCAGGCCCCCGACCATCAACCGTTGTGAGGCGCTGCCCGGGGCCGGCGCGCCGCTGGCATAGTCCGAGGTAGCCGGAATGCCGCTGCCGTAATAGCACAGCGCGACGCAATCATTATACCCGGCGCGGTAGGCGGCATTCGAGTTGTTGCCCACCGGGTCGTAGAACCACCACTCCAGCACCACGCCCGCGCCGAAAGAGCTGCCGCCGCCCAGACGGTAGGCCAGGTTGTAATACATCTGGTCGTTATCCGAGCCGTAGCCGCCCACGTTCCCGCCGCCGCCAACCTCGGTCCAAATCATCTTGGATCCGCTGTGCGGGGTGCACCCGCCCCAGGCGCCCTGCTGGATACGGAAGTTCGGCGCGCCGGGTCCCCACCAAGGGTTGCTGCTGCCGCTGTTCGGCCCGCCGGAAGTATTCGAATCCAGGTTGCCTGAAACGTAGCTCTCGAAGTTGTCGCTCATGCTGGCCGCCAGCAGGGGCAAATGGCTGTTCACCATCATCAAAAGGACCCCGACCATCCCGCTCAGCGCGGGCAGCATCCTGCAGACGGTCCACTGGGTATGAAGGCGTGTTCTCATAGTACGGGAGGTGCTCGGAATTTCTCTGCGTTACAGTTGTTCCACTGCGTTTTGAAGGCGCCCAACTCCTCGCCGGATAATCGCGCCCACCTTTAGCCGGCGCCAGACCCCACGGTCTGACATGGGCGGATATTAGGGTGCTGGCAGAGTTTCTAACAATACCTCAATCGGGTTATAAGCATACCTCAAATGGGGTATGCCGGAAAAGTGGGCATAGTTCGTCGCTCCCGGAGGGCGAGCCGTTGCCGGTTGGCTTATGGCGGTCGCCGGGCGCTTGCCAAGGGCGGGGGCGGCCTGTTTAATAGCGCTGTGTTACAGCAGCAAACCATCAACCAGCCCGCGAACTATTCCGGCATCGGCCTGCACAGTGGTAACCGCGTAACCATGACCTTCCTGCCGGCGCCGCCTAACACCGGCATCCGCTTCCGCCGCGTGGATCTGGAAGGCAAGCCCGAGATCGAGGCACGGGTGGAGAATGTGGTCGAGAACAACCGCTCGACGACGCTGGCCAAGGGCAACACGCGCGTGCACACCGTCGAGCACGTCCTGGCCACCTTCGCCGGCTATGGGATTGACAACGCGATCGTGGAGCTGGACGCCAACGAGCCGCCCATCGCCGACGGCAGCGCCCGCGATTATTGCAAGCTCGTCCAGGAGGCGGGCATCGTGCCGCAGGACGAGCGCCGCGAGCCGTACACCGTCACCGCGCCGATCGAGCTGAAAATGGGCGAGACGGTGATGACGCTTTTCCCCGATGAAGGCTTCCGAATCTCCTGCACGAGCGCTGACAAGCAGGGCCGGTTCACGCAGTTCTACAGCACGGAGGTGTCGCCCAAGACCTGGGAGCGCGACCTGGCCCACGCGCGGACCTTCTGCTTCTACGAGGAGATCGAATACCTGATCAAGAACGGCCTCATCAAGGGCGGCAGTCTCGAGAACGCGGTAGTGATCCGGGACGACGCGGTGCTGACGACCGAGCCGCTGCGCTACCCCGAGGAGTTCGTGCGGCACAAGATGCTGGACATCGTGGGGGATCTTTCATTGCTGGGCCGGCCCTTGCACGGACACCTCATCGCGGTGAAGCCGGGCCATGCCGCCAACTGCGAGATGGTGCGGCTCATCGCGGCCCAGATGCGCAAGCCGCTGGTCGCCGCCCAGGCCTTTGCCCCGCCGCCGCCCAAGACGCAGCCGACGCCGGAACAGGGTGCGGAAGGCGCCGCAGCCCAGGACGGAGCGATCAACGTGACGGAGATCATGGCGATGATCCCGCACCGGTATCCGTTCCTGATGGTGGACCGCGTGCTGAAGATCGAGGGTGCCCACATCATCGCGGTGAAGAACGTCAGCATCAACGAGCCGTTCTTCCAGGGGCATTTTCCCGGGCATCCCATCATGCCGGGCGTGCTGCAGCTTGAAGCCATCGCGCAGGTGGCGGGCATCGTCATGCTCAAGACTGCCGCCAACTCGGGCAAGATCGCCTACTTCATGTCCGCCGAGGCCGTGAAATGGCGCAAGCCGGTGCTCCCTGGCGATGTGCTGGTCATCGACGTGGAACTGACCAAGATGCGTGGCAACATCGGCAAAGCCAAAGGAGTCTGCAAAGTGCAGGGCGAAGTCGTCAGCCAGGCCGAGGTGACGTTCATGCTGGGCGAGCCCTGAGCAGGACGGAGCGGTCTCAAGGGTATGATTCATCCCACTGCCATCATTCATCCCAAGGCGCAAGTCGGCGCTGATTGCGAGATCGGGCCTTACTGCATTGTTGGCGAGAACGTTGTCCTGGGCCCGCGCTGCCGGCTGCATTCACACGTCGTCATTGACGGGCACACGCAACTCGGCCAGGACAACGAGGTCTTCCCCTTCGCCAGCATCGGCCTCAAGACGCAGGACCTTAAATGGAAAGGCGGCATCACTCGCACCGAGATCGGCGACCACAACACGTTCCGCGAATACGTCACGGTCCACAGCGCCACCGGCGACGGGGAAGTGACGCGGGTGGGCTCGCACAACCATATCCTCGCCTACGCGCACATTGCGCATAACGTCACCCTCGGCGACCACGTGATCATGTCCAACGTGGCCACGCTGGCGGGGCATATCGTGGTGGAGGATTACGCCGTGGTGGGCGGCTTGGCGGCGGTGCACCAGTTCTGCCGCATCGGCAAGATGTCCATCATCGGCGGCTGCGCCAAAGTCGTGCAGGACGTGCCGCCCTTCATGCTCGTGGACGGCAATCCGGCCGAGACGCGCACCATCAACAAGGTGGGCATGGAGCGCCGCGGCGTGTCCGAGGAGGCCCAGGCCGCCTTGCGCCAGGCCTACAAGATTCTCTTCCGCGAGGGCCTGACCATCTCCAACTCGCTCGTGCGCATCGAGAAGGAGCTGCCGCAATTGCCTGAGGTTCAGCACCTGGTGCAGTTCGTCCGCACCAGCGAGCGCGGCATCAGCAAGTAGGAAGGAAGGCTAGGGGACGATGAGCCCGAGCCTGCCGCCATTGACGCCGGGAACGCTCTACCTGGTGGCCACGCCCATCGGCAACCTGGAGGACATTACCCTGCGCGCGCTGCGTACGCTGCGCGAGTGCGACGCCGTCGCCGCTGAGGACACTCGCCACAGCGGGCAGTTGCTCAAGCACTTTGACATCGCCAAGCCGCTGCTCAGTTGCTTCCAGTTCAACGAGGCCCGGCGCAGCGAGGAGATTCTCGAACGGCTGCGCGCGGGGCAGAAGATCGCCCTGGTGACTGACGCCGGCAGCCCCTGCATCAGCGACCCTGGCGAGCGCGTGGTGCGGGCCGCCCTCGCCGCCGGCTTGCGCGTGGAGCCGGTGCCCGGCCCGAGCGCGCTGGTCGCCGCGCTGACGGCGAGCGGGCTACCGTGCGACGAGTTCCATTTCCTCGGCTTCCTGCCGCACAAACCCGGCCAGCGCCGGTGCGAGCTGGAGCGCCTTAAGCAGACCCCCGGCACGCTCGTGCTCTACGAATCGCCTTACCGCATCGAGAGGTTGCTGGGCGAGCTGAACGACGTGTTCCCCGGGCGGAAGGTTGTGCTGGCGCGCGAGTTGACCAAGAAGTTCGAGGAGTTCCTGCGCGGAACGCCCGCCGAGCTGCTCGCCGTCCTGCAGCAGCGCTCGCTCAAGGGCGAGTTCGTCGTGCTCGTAGGCGCCGAGCCCGAGGACCGCTAACACGTCCATCCTCTACCCCGACCGCTGCCAGCTCCGCTCAATCTCTTCCAGCGACCGGCCCTTGGTCTCCGGCACCAGGGTCGCGAGCACGGCGATTAGCACCAGGCAAAACGCGGCATAGACGTAGAACGGGAAAGCGTGGTTAAAGCGCTGCACGAACCATGAGCCCTTTGCATCCATCATCGGGAAGGTCTGCGTGACCGCGTAATCAGCGATCCACAGAAAGAACGTGGCCAGGCCCAGCGCCCGCCCGCGGATCGCGGTGGGGTATATCTCCGACAGGATCACCCACACCACCGGGCCGACCGACAGCCCGAAGCACACCACATAGACGATGATGCACAGCAGCATCCAGCCGCTCACCGTCGCGGGATCAGGAACGTGCTGCGCCATCAACCCCATAGTGAGCAGGCTGACGCCCATGCCCGTCGCACCCAGGAACATCAGCGGTTTACGGCCCCACTTGTCCACCGTGGCGATGGCCACCATGGTGGAGAGCGCGCTCGCGCCGCCAATGATGATCTGCTGCAACATGCCCGCGTCCACGCCTGTCGAAGCGCTCATGTGCTTGAAGATGGTCGTCCCGAAGTAAAGGAACACGTTGATGCCGGTGACCTGCTGCAGGACGGCCAGCAGAATGCCGACGATCAACGGACGCCGCAGCGCCGCGGAGAACAGCTCGTGCCAGTTGCCGCGTTCCGCCGAGAGGGCCGCGCGAATGCTGGCAAGCTCCGCCTCGGCAAAGCCTTCCCCCGCCACCCGGGTCAGGATTGCCCTGGCCTGCTCGGCCCGTCCCTTCTCCACGAGCCAGCGCGGGCTCTCGGGCACGCCGATGAGCAACAGCGCGAAGGCGACCGATGGCAGGCTGCCGCTGGCAAACATCCAGCGCCAGCCCGAGGCCTCGTTCCAGGACTGGTCCCCGCAGCGCGCGATGAAGTAGTTCACGAAATAGACCACCAGGATGCCGCCGACGATAGCGATCTGATTCACGGACACCAACCGGCCGCGCAGGTGCGCGGGCGCGATCTCGGCTATGTACATCGGCGTGGAGATGGAAGCGATGCCGATGCCGATGCCACCCAGCCAGCGGAACAGGATGAACGTCCACACGTCGCGCGGCAGCGCCGTGCCGACAGCCGAGGTTAGGAACAGCAGCGCTGCCAGGTACAGCGCCTTCTTGCGCCCGAACCGGTCCGACATCGGCCCCACAATCAGCACGCCTGTTGCGCAGCCGATGAGCACGCACCCCGAAGCCCAGCCCTTCATGACTACGTCCAGGTGGAAGCGGGCCGTCAGGAACTCGATGGCGCCGGAGATCACGCCGGTGTCATAGCCAAAGAGCAGCCCGCCCAGTGTCGCCACCAGGCAGATCGGCACGAGGTAAGAGAGGTTGGTGCGGGCAGTGCGGGACGATTGGCCGGCAGGCGCATCAACTGGCATGGGCCGCACTTTCTCAGGCAACCGCCGGGGCGTCAATGCCCGGGCGGCTTCATGAGTTCGTATGTGGCACCGAGAGCGGGCGCCCTTCGTCCTCCGTCTTTCGAGCTTTGCAGGCCGGAGGCTGGTCAGCTAAACAGTGCGCAGAGCATGAAGACTCTCTCTATGAAAAACCCATACCCTCCGCCGCTCCGCTCCCTCGCCGTGCTCCTGACACTCTCCGCGCTTTGCCTTTGCGCGCCACCAGCGCGCGCGGACCGCACCGTCCTCTCGCTCGATGGCGAGTGGAACGTCGAGGACGGAAGCATGGCTGCCG
>DATKNZ010000346.1:0-11260 GCA_035541055.1 Candidatus Acidiferrum sp.
CGCCGCGATCATGACCGGCGCCATCGCCGCGAAGCCGGAGAAGGCGAACCGCACGGCCAGTTCGAAGATGCTTTCGGGGGTCATCAGCGCTATCACGTAAGCCACCCCGGTGATGACCAGGATAAAGGCCCGGGCGAAAGCAACGCTTCGTCTCTCTCCATACTTCGACGCGCCGCCGTAGTAGCCGAAAAGGTCCTTGGTGAACATGGTGCTGGCGGCGAGCACCTGGTGGGTGTCGGAGCCCATCACCGCTGAGATGATGCCCGCGCCGAGAATGCCGGCCAGCCAGAGTGGGGCGTGATCGGTCAAGAGGTGGAGCAGGATGCCGTCCGCGTTCTTCAGGCCCGGCTCGAGGCGCGCCCCCAGGACACCGAGGAACACGCAGGGAAGCCAGATGGCGAGGATCGCCAGCGGATACAGCACCACGGTGCGCTTGAACGCGGTCACCTTGCGCGCGGCAAAGCACATGATCGCCATGTGGGGGAACATGATCGAGGAGAGCGGGATGAGCGTGTAGCTCCAGAAGTACCGCTCGGACATGCGCGCCCGGGTGACCAGGTAATTGGTCTTCGGGCTGGCCGCAATCGCCCGGATAGGCTCGCCGAATCCACCCGGCAGCGCGTGGCTGATTACACCCAGGGCCACCGCGCCGAACAGCAGGAACAGTGTGGTTTGAAATACGTTCACCCAGACCGTGCCCCTCATGCCTCCCAGGAAGACATTGGCCGTTACCACCAAGGCTACCACCGCACAGCCCAGCCAGTAAGCCAGGTAGCCGCCGCTGATGTCGCTGAGCACGCGCCCGCCCCCCATGATGCTGATGATCATGTAAGGGATCAGCATCGCGATGCTCAGTCCGAAAATAATGGTGCCGATGGTCGAGCATTCCCAGCGGTCGCGGAAGAAAGCGACCTGGGTCTGATGGCCGAAGCGCTTGCCGATCGCCCAAAGCCGCGTGCCGATGAAGAAGATGGTGAGCGGAATGACCAGGCCCGAGGAAGAGGCCATAAGGCCATAGATGCCAATCCCTTGCCGGTAGGCCTGCCCCGAGCTGCCCAGAATGGCAAAGGCCGTCATGTTCGTCGCGAACAGAGAGAGGAAGAAGACCATCGAGCCCACCGTGCGGCTGGCGAGGAAGAAGTCCTCCGTATTGGCCTGCGATCTGCGGAAAGCGACGCTGCCAATTACCGCGATGACCGCCAGGTAAAGCGCGACAACTACCAGCGGGATCATGCTGCCTCCTTTCCTTCGGGCCTATCCACGCGCGCCGGGGGCTGCCCGCTTTTACCAGTGCCGGAATCGGGTGGGGAGACAGGCCTGCGAGCCGAGAGTTCCTCCAGGTCCTTGGGCCAGGCAAACTTCACCAGCACTCCCATGAGGATCGCGGCGAGGATGGAGTAGCCGGCGTGGTAAGCCAGGCCGATGGGCAGAAAGCCAAACACGAGCGGCTCAGCTTTGTGCCAATTCCAGGAATCCTGGTGCAGCAGATACACGGTGGCTATAAGCGCCGTCAGAAGCAGGAGCTTGGCAGTTTTCATTGGTTCGCGGGCTAGGGCCTGGCGGCGGCGTTCATGGGCTGGGGTTGCTTGTCACCGCCGAAGGCGAAAAGGTGCGTGTTGGAGGAGACGTACAGCACGCCGTTGGCGACCACGGGTGTCGAGTAGATCGGCGCTCCGAGGTTCGTGGTGCTCAACAGCTTCTTCTCCTTGCTCGCGGCGAAGACCATGAAATCGCCGTCCTCGTCTCCGATATACACCTTGCCGTCAGCCACGAGAGTGGACCCCCAGACGTGGGCCTTGAGGTCCTGCCGCCAGTAGAGCTGGCCGGTGTTGGCGTCAAAGCAATGCAGGTAGCCCGAGAAGTCGCCGATGAACAATAGCCCGTCCGGCGTGATCGAGGCGGTCGAGAGGCTGCGGTGGATCTTGTCATACGACCAGACCTTGCCGGAGCCGGTGATGTCACCGGTTTTGGTGGCATCTATGCAGGTGAGGATGCCCACCCCTTCCCCGTGCTCGGGGTCCTGGCCCACCGCGGTATAGATGCGGTTGTGCCAAAACACCGGGGTCGCATTGATCTCGCTGGGGCCTTCGGCATCGGGGTACTTGAACTTCTTGCGCTCGGGTGGATTGCAGTCATACCACCAGACTTTGTGCAGGTAGCTGGAGTCGCCCTCCTTTACGGGCTTCGGGTTGAACGCGTAGCAAACGCCGTCGCCGCCGCCGTAGAAGATGAGCTGGCGGCCATTGACTTTGCCGCTGGAAGGCGAACTCCACAGGCCGTGGAAGATGCGCGGCCCGATCTTGGCGTCGTCTTCACCCATGAACTCGCCCGTATGCCTGTCCAGCGCAATCAGGCTGGGCGCGTTCGGGGCGGGGATGTTGGAATGGGTCCAATCCTGCCCGTTGGACGTGTTCACGTAGAGGAGATCGCCGACAATGACCGGCGCTCCGTCTGACGCGTTGTGCGGGAAGACGCCCAGCTCATCGATCATGTCGTAGCGCCAGATGATGTCGGCGTCCTTGGGACCGGGCTCGATAGGGGGCGCGGGCCGCTCGGTCGGCTTGCCGCGGTCGAGGATGACGTCCTTCACCACGTAATGCGCTTCGTCTTTGAACGGGCCATCGTTGCCATTGGCCATGCCATTAACGTCCAGGCAGAGCACCTCGCATCGGCTGGTGACCACATAGACACGGTCGCCCACGATCGTGGGTGACGACAGCAGGCCGAGGCTTTCCCAGTCGTTGACCTTGCCCGAGGCGAGCTTGGGCACCACAAGCTGCCAGAGGAACTCGCCGGTCTTCTCATCGAAGCACAAGAGGATGCTGCGATCGCCCGTGTGGCGGGGATCGCGCGGGTTCTCGTTATTAGTGCCGATGAAGACCCGGCCGCCGGCCACAGTGACATTGCCGTAGCTCTGGCCGCCCAGCTTGGCGACCCATCGCAGATTCGGAAGATCAGACCGGTCCACCTCTTCAGTACCGGGCTTGAACTTGATGCTCCCCGAGTTGGACTTGGCGAAGTGGTCCGGAAGCCCCGTGGCGGGAGAGTACATGTTGCGCTCCGAGGTGCGGCCCCACTGGGGCCAGTCTTGAGCGAGTGCGGACAAGGGGAGACTGGCGAACACTATGAGCAGGGACGCCCAAACCCGAAGCCCGAAATCCGAAGGCCGAAGATGGCAGCGGAGGATATAGGACTGAACACCGATGGCCCAGCGCGCGCGCTCCATCGTCCACTTTCCATCCTCTATCCTCGTCTTCGAACTTCGGACTTCGGACCTCGGACTTCTTTCGGCCTTCGGCATTCGAGTTACGGGCTTCATGAGCTTGGGGCGCCTACTAGCGGCGTCACCTCCACGTTGTCTATGTAAACGCGCATATCTTGTGGCGAGAAGCCGAACAGGCCGGGTGAGCCGCTCTGATGGGCTGTGCGGTGGGGCACTTCCAGGGTCCATTGCTCGGGTTCAGGGTCATCCCGTTTCCAGGCTTTGGCCCGCACCACGGCGGAGCCGTCGGGAGAGGAATCCACCTCCGCTTTGAGCCGATACCAGGTGTTGGGTGACCAATGGAAATCCTTGCCGACGCGCAACCGCTCCTGGTTCGAGTTGATCTCCAGCTTTTGCTCGTTGCCCTTCAGCACCACCAGGTAGCGCTGGTTGATGACCCCGACCTCAGACATCTTTCGCCGGTTCCCGTCGCTCATCACATCCGCCTGGATGACGTAGTGCGCCATGTCCGGTGTGCCGATGAACACCGTGGCCCGTTGGAAGAAGCGATTGTCGGTGGTCTTCGCCAGCACCTTGCTGCCGTCCTTTTCCCGCACGTCGAACTTGAAGCGTGCCCCGATCCACGGCAGCGGAGGGTAGGCGAAGGGCACGCCTTGGCGGTTCGTCTCGGAAAAGGTGAAGGACTCGAAGTCCTGCTTGCTCGGCGGGTTCGGCATGACGCGCCCGCGGATATAGCCTTTCAGGTCGCCCACGGTCGCCTCGAACGCGCCGGCGGAGGGCACGGGATCGGCGGCAGCCACCAGGACGCCGCTTTCGTTAAAGTCGCCCTTCAGGGACGCTTTAACCTTGGCCGTGGCCGGCACGTAGTGGGACCATTTCACCTCCTGCGGAGGAATGGACTCCTGCACAGTGAGGCCGTTCTCGTCCAGAGACCGCACGCGGAAAGCGACCTTGTCGCCCGGATGCAGCAGGACCTCCGATGGAATCACCTGGAACTGCGTCGCTTTGCCGGGCGCGGGCCACGGGGCCTCGGCTGGGGACGCCTGGCCTGGCTCTCCGCCTCCGGCCGGGTCGGCAGCCAGGGCTGCCCCGGGCTTGCCCCAGCAGTAGAGGTGCCGGGTTGTCTGGAGGTAGAGCTTGCCGGCGCAGGCGACCGGCGTTCCGAAGCACCGGCCATCCAATTGCGTGTGGCAGAGGACTTCGGCATTGGTCGCGCCGGGTTTGATGATGTAAAAGCCCCCGGTCGTGCCTGCGTCAGCCGTCTCCTGGGCTTTGCTGTCCGGGTCATCCAGAATCGGCACGTAGAGCTTGCCGTCGGCGTAAAGCGGACAAGAATTGCGCTGCTCGATGCCGAGCTTCAGCTTCCATCGGATAGCGCCGGTGTCGGCGTTAACCGCGTAGAGATCGCCCTTTTCCGCCACCTGGTAGATCGTGTCGCCCTCGAGGATCGGCGAACTGGTCGAGGAGGAGATGTCGTCGGCCCAAAGCTCCAGCGCCTTGCGTTCGAGCACGACGGGTCCGGCGGCGGCATTGGTTGGCAGGACGTCGGGGATCCTCAGGGCGACCATTTGGCCCAGCTCGTAGGGAGTGCCGTAGATGGCGATGATTTTGTTGTCGTGATGCACCAGCACCGTAGCGTTGATGCCCGCGCGGAACAGCGGCACGCGCCAGATGGGGTCGCCGGTGCGGGCGTTGACGCAGACGACGCTCCCGTCGCCAACCGCCGCGTAGAACACGCGCTGGCCGTGATACCACCCGAGGTAGGGATGGGAGAAGGAGTTGTCCCTGGGCTGGGCCCCGGGGCTGGAAGCCCACACCACCTGACCGGAGCGCTTATCGAAGGCGTAGAACCGGTCTGCCGCCGGCCCTTGCGTGCCCCAGTTCGCGGTTATGCCGCGGGTGATCACCAGGTCGCGGTCAACGAGCGGCGAGGCCGTCCGGCTGTTGGGAAACGTGAGCCTGCCGAACTCCTCCATCAGCGAGTGCTCCCAAAGGGGCTGCCCGTCAGGTGTGAAGGCCGCCAGAAGGCCCTGGGTGCCCTGCATATAGACATTGCCCGTCTCCGGATCAATGGCCGGGCTGGCCGTCGCGTAGCGCAGGTAGATGGTGTCGCTAAGGAAATCGTTGTAGAGGTGCGCCCAGAGCCGCTTGCCCGTCTGGGCATCGAAGCAGGCGACCCCTTCCTGGAGATCAGGGCCGGTGCCCTGGTAACCCATGGCGTAGAGCTTGCCATTGGCGATCACCGGTGCGGATTGCCCGGGAAAATCGGCTACCCAGAGGGCGTCCTGGGCCGAGACCTTCGAAGGCAGGCCCGTCTCGCGACAGACCCCCGTTTGTTCGGGGCCGCGCCAGCTTAGCCAGCCCGAAACCGGGGCGGCCGCCAATGGAAGGGCAACGAAAGCCCACGCCGCCATCGCCAGCGCCCGTGGGGCGCGCCCATTGCGTGCAGATTTCAAGTTCCGCCAGTTTGCATCGCCGCTCATCTACGTTCGTGAATTCTGGCTTACACCATTCATCAGCAGGCATGATTGCGCAAGCTGCCGCAGATGCCAGGGCTGCCCTTTCCGTCCCCTTGACTGCCCGACCCACCGCGGGGTTATCCTGGCCAGGCGGCCATTCCTGCCCAGGGGGTGGAGTCTGCGCCAGCGCTCGGTGTTTGGGCCGACCCCAAGCTGAGGAGCCGCAACTGCGACCCCGTCTCCATAAGGCGCGACCCCCGTTCTGGGCGGCTGGAAGTGAGCCTAAACTGGCGCGGCTGGCTTGTGTATGAGCACCGGGGCTTGCGTATGCCCCGTGTGTCTCCCATGTGGCTCGACCCACATGGGGGACACACGGGGGACCCACCGGTATCTCGCAACGCCCACACGGGCTAAGCTCGTCGGCAGGAAAGGGTTACAGCAATGCGCCCACCATCTGTCCAGGTGTAAGGCGCCATAGGGCAGGCGGGATCTGTTTAGCCCTGAGATTCTCAATGCCGAGAGAGTAGCCGATAAAGTGACCGATAAAGTGGCCGATAACGGCGTTTTCATCGTGCACTCAATCGCCAACGTTATCGGGCTCAACGATGCCCGCGCTACGGTAAAGATGCACGGGCCGGAGGGGCCGCACGCGCTCCGATAAACTTCAGGGCGAGCGCACGCGGTAGTAGCGCATCGAGCTGCTCGGCGACTGCGAATCAATGAATTGAAACTGCCCCGGCGAGTTCTCCGCAGCCGGGCCCAGCGGAGTCCATGCAGCCAGACCCAGCGCCGCGTTCGTCGTCGTGAGCACGGTAAAGCGCGCTCCAGGGTTGTTGGTGAAGCGAAGCTGAAATGGGCCGCCGGCGGGCTGCCTGCCGCCGGCCAGCTTGATGCCCGGTGCTGCGGGCACCAGCGGCCACTGCACGGAGGCGGGGCTGTATGCGTCGTTCGTCGTACCATTGCCCAACTGGCCGTGGTCGTTCGAGCCCCAGCCCCATAGCGTGCCGTCGGATCGCAATGCCAGGCTGTGCCAATCGGGCGTTTGCACCATGACCACGTATCCGCCATTGCCAAACTCGGGCACTTGGACGGGCACCGAATGCGGCACCTGGTCCGCCGTGCCGATGCCCAACTGCCCGTTGTAGTTCCTGCCCCAGGTCCAGACCGCGTGGTTGGCGCCGATCGCGCAGTTATCGCGGTCGCCGGTCGCTCCGGCGAAGATTATGTTCGTCAGGTTCAGCACCTGGCCCGGAGTGCCGACGTCATTGGTCATGCCGTTACCCAGTTGCCCCAACTCGCCCCAGCCCCACATCCAAATCGTGCCATCGGCCTTCAGCGCCTCGGGATTCTGAAAGCCGGCAGACACGGAGACCACGTTCGACAGTCCCGGCACGGAGATTGGCAGATAGCTGTGATCGCCAATGTTCCCCTGCCCCAGGTCCCCGCGCTGGCCCGTTCCCCAGACGCGGACCGTGCCATTGGACATGAGCGCGAGGCTCACCGTGTAACCGGCCGAGATGGCCGCCGGGTTTGTCAGGCCCACGACTTGCACGGGCACGAGCGTCGGCGAGGTCGTCCCCGTGCCCAACTGGCCCCAGGCGTTCCAGCCCCAGGCCCAGACTGTCCCGTCCGATTTCAAAGCCAGGCAGTGATAGCCCCGCCCGCTGATCGCCACCACGTTGCTCAACCCGCTCACCTGGACCGGCGTGTGTGCGTCGTTGGTGGTGCCGTTCCCCAACTGGTTCACCCCGTTCCAGCCCCACGCCCAAACCGTGCCATCGCAACGCAAAGCCAGGTTGTGCCCCTCGCCGGCGGAAATGGCGGCGACCGATGTCAAGTAGCCCACATTCCCCGGCCCATGCACGCGCAGCGGGTAGAAGCTGTCGTGGTTCGTGACATTATACGAGTCTGACACCTGGTTATCCCCCAGCTTGCCGGAGACGTCGCTGCCCCAGGTCCAAACGCTGCCATCCGACAGCAGCGCCATCGTGTGCCGTCCTCCGCCCCACACCTGCGTAATGGGCGCGGGCGGCAGATTGGTTGTCGCTTGCGCCGCGGCGGAACCGGCCCACGCCGCCCAAGCCAGAAGCGCGATCGCTTTGGTCGTCGTCATCGTAGTTCTAAGGTGCTCAAGGCAGCAACGTGCCAGCTTACGGCCGAAACCGCCACCGGCGAACGAGCAGCGCACGTGCCAGCGCTAAAGTTGAGAATGGGGAAGCCCTTCCCGGCCCAACCGGGCTACGCCTTCGCGCCGCCGGGCAAAATGCCGGTGCCACTTGTGAATCCATCCCACCTGAACGAGGTTCCCGCGGATTCGGTAACTCATTGCTTAAGAAAGGACACGGGAATGAATGGCAAGATGAAGATTGGCATCATCGGCACCGGCAACATTGGCTCGGCCCTCACCCGGCATTTCACGCGCCTGGGGCACGACGTCGTGATAGCTAATTCGCGCGGCCCGCAAACGCTCACCGCCCTCGCCAAGGAAACCGGCGCCACGCCCGTCGAGGTGTCCGAGGTGCCGCGCGGGCGCGACCTCGTCGTCGTCACCATTCCCGAGGCCAGGATCCCGAACCTCCCGCGCGGATTATTCAAGGACGCGCCTTCCCACCAGGTCGTCGTGGATACCGGCAACTACTACCCGCGCCAGCGCGATGGCCAGATCGAGGGCATCGAAAACGGCCTGACCGAAAGCCGCTGGGTCGAGCAGCAACTGGGCCATCCCGTCATCAAGGTGTTCAACAACATTTACGCCGAACACCTCGCCAACCACGGCAAGCCTCCGGGGACCTCCGGGCGCATCGCACTGCCCGTCGCCGGTGACGACGCGCACGCCAAAGAAGTCGTCATGAAGCTGGTCAACGATATGGGCTTTGATCCCGTAGATGCCGGCGGCCTGGACGAATCCTGGCGTCAGCAACCCGGCACTCCCGTCTATACGGGCGATTTCGACGCCGCTGGCGTCCGCCGCGCGCTGGCCCAGGCGACCCCGGACCGCAAGCCCGAATGGCGCGGCACACCCCGCAGCCCCGGCACCTTCGATGCCCCGGCATGAACGCCCTTGGCAAACTGACCGCACCCGAGGCCGCTCCTGTGCCGGCATAGCGCATTAAGAACCAGACACACATGCCAACCAACACCATCCGGTTACATCGCGTGCTTCGTGCCGTGCCGGACAAAGTCTATCGAGCGTTCCTGGACGCCGACGCCCTGGCCAAATGGCTTCCGCCCAACGGCTTCACGTGCAAGGTCCATCACCTGGACGCCAAGGTCGGCGGCACGCACCGCATGGCGTTCACCAATTTCGGCACCGGGCAGAGCCATTCCTTTGGCGGAACCTACCTCGAACTGGTGCCGCACGAGCGCATTCGCTACAGGGACAGATTTGATGACCCGAGCCTGCCAGGCGAAATGCAGGTGACCGTCACGCTCAAGCGGGTATCGGTAGGGACTGACCTAAGCATCGTCCAGGAAGGCGTGCCCGAGGCAATTCCTCCCGAGGCCTGCTATCTGGGCTGGCAGGAATCGCTAATCCTCCTGGCCAAGCTCGTCGAAGCAGATATTCCCGGCTAAGCGCAGGAGCAGCGCCCCTTCACGGCCTGCAGGTAGATGGTGGGCCCAGAGGGATTTGAACCCCCGACCAAGCGATTATGAGTCGCCTGCTCTAACCACTGAGCTATGGGCCCAACATTTTCCAAATTAACCACTTGCAAGGATAACGGGCAGCATTTCGCTACTAAAATCCAATACTTTCTTCAACAAAAATGCAACCCGGAGATGGCGTCTGGCGGTCCGTCAAAGCAACGTAAGCGTCCCCCCGTAGCGCCTCTGAAGCACGTACGACCAGAAGGTCAGGGTGGTCGGAGGAAAAATGGGATGACAGCGATGCTGCGAGTCGTTGTAGAGGCTTGGAATCGGGCAGCGGCCCATGCCCCAGGGGCCACCTCGGGGATGGGCCGCCTGGGCATCCGCGACGACGTTGGCGTCAGGCGAACGACTGCGGGCACTCTTGCGAACGGGTGAAAAATCCACCCTGCTTAGCTTTGTCCCGCGTGTCCCACCGCGAGCAGGGCAGGCCGAAAGTCGCCGATAATCATAGTTGCTTTTGGCACCCACGCGGCTGATAATCAGCACCGATATCACTCGCCGCGACGAGCCGTTAAGCCGTCTCTCTCGGCCACCGGTCCGCGCGCGGGAAAAGGGGCCTTGTTAAGCGGCATGAATGGCCAGCTTCTGGGCGGGCGTGGGCAGGGTGAAGCGGTGGGAACGTTCACCCGACGGACTTCCAGCATCTTTCCCCTGGCATGAGTGAGGTGACGCGCATTTTAGCTGCGATGGAGCGAGGTGAGGCCTGCGCCGCGGAGCAGTTGTTGCCACTGGTCTATGACGAACTGCGCCTGCTCGCCGCCCAGAAGCTCTCGCATGAAAAGCCCGGTCAAACCCTGCAAGCCACCGCCTTGGTGCATGAGGCCTGGCTGCGGTTGGTGGGGGAGGACTATCGCTTCAGCGGAGCGCGTCATTTCTTCCTCATGGCGGCTGAGGCCGTCCGCCGGATCCTGGTGGAGAATGCGCGGCGCAAGCGGCGGCCGAAGCACGGTGGCCACCTGGAACGGGTGGACCTCGAGGATGCGACCGTCCTCTGCGCCCTGCCGGACGACCAGATTCTGGCCGTGGACGAAGCCCTGGACCGGTTGGCGGCCGCCAATCCGCGCGCCGCCGAGGTGGTCAAATTGCGGTTCTTCGCGGGGCTCACCGAGTCGCAGGCAGCCGAACACCTGGGCGTGTCGGTGGCCACCGTGGAACGGACCTGGGCCTTTGCACGGGCCTGGCTCTACCAGGAAATCCAGCAGGAACTGGGGCTTGGGTGGGGCGTGAGGGAAAACGCGCGCTAAAAGCGCGTAGAAGGATGGAAGCCGCTTCGGTGCGGCGACTAATTATGGGTGAGGATCAGGACAGGCTGATGGATCTCTTCAATGAGGCCCGCGCCAGGCGCTCGGCCGAAGAGCGCGAGGCCTACCTCACTGCCGCGTGCGGGGATGACGCGGCGTTGCGGCGGCGGGTGGAAGCGCTCCTGCAGGCCCACACCCAAGCGGGGGATTTTCTCAAGCCGCCGTCTGATGATTCGCCAGAGGGTGAACGGCCCGGCACGGTCATTGGCCGGTACAAGCTACGGGAGAAGATCGGCGAGGGCGGGTGCGGCGTGGTCTATGTGGCCGAGCAGGAGCAGCCCGTGCGCCGGCGGGTCGCCCTTAAGGTGATCAAGCTGGGCATGGACACCCGGGAGGTAGTGGCCCGGTTCGAGGCCGAGCGGCAAGCGCTGGCCTTGATGGACCATCCCAATATCGCCAAGGTGCTCGACGCCGGGGCTACCGACACCGGTCGGCCCTACTTTGTGATGGAACTGGTGCGCGGGGTCCGGATTACCGACTATTGCGACCAGAACAAGCTGTCCACCGAAAAGCGCCTGAAGCTCTTCGTCCAAGTCTGTCACGCCATCCAGCACGCGCATCAGAAGGGCGTCATCCATCGGGACATCAAGCCCTCCAACATCCTGGTCATGCTGTCCGATGACGTGCCG
>DATKNZ010000347.1:0-3887 GCA_035541055.1 Candidatus Acidiferrum sp.
GCTGTAAGGGTATGTCGGGGTCATGCATTGATTGTCGCAAATTATGAATAGTGCCCACCTGCATCCTCCCTCAGGACGTGGCTCACGGCGTCATCTCTCGCAGCGTGACGCGTTCACCCTCATCGAACTACTGGTTGTCATTGCTATCATCGCGATACTGGCGGCCCTGCTGCTGCCGGCGCTGGCCAAGGCCAAGATCCGCGCCCGCAACATCCAGTGCATGAACAACACCAAGCAGTTGATGCTCGCCACGGCAGCATACGCCCCGGACTTTTCCGAGTGGCTGCCCCCCAACCCCGATGACGGCGGCGGCAGCGGCACCGGCCAGAACCCCCAGACCGGCGGCGCCTATGCCTGGGTACTAAAGCACGTCACGGGCTGGATGCCTGACATCGCCGCAGGCGGCGACGCCGAAGCGGGCGACCCGGACAACCTCACCGACCCGAACAAGAGTGTGCTGGCCCCGTACCTGGGCAAGAGCACCGGTGTCTTCAAGTGCCCCGCCGACCCTCGCCAGTGTCCCTACTCGGGCTCCGCCCCCGGCATGGCCGGCAAGATCATCCCCGTCGTGCGGAGCGTGTCCATGAACCAGGGCGTGGGTTGCACTGACCTGGGCTTCGCCAATGGCGGGGGGCACTCGGGCATTCCCAACGTCGCCGTAAACGGCCCCTGGCTCAACGGCGCCCACACTCACAAGGCCAACCAGCCTTATGCCACCTTCGGCAAGACCAGCTCCTTTACTCTCGCCAGCGCGTCAGACATCTGGGTGTATGTGGATGACGATCCCTGGACCATCAACGACGCCGCCATGGCGGTTATTGCCGACAGCCCCGATACCGTGGATTACCCCACCACCATGCACAACAACGCCTGCGGGTTCTCCTTTGCCGACGGCCATTCCGAAATCCATAGGTGGAAGAGCGGCATCTGGATCCATAACACCACCGGCCCCTCGCGTTCCGCCTACCAGTCTGGGGCGGCGTCAGGCCTCGGCTACCAGGATTGGTACTGGTGGGCCTGGCACGCCAGCCGTAATACCGTCACGTCCCGGATTCCTTGACCCACCCGGCTCCCATGAAAACCTTAGCCTGCCTGTTCTCCGCTTTCGTCGCCGGCTCGCTGGCACTCGCCGTCACCGGGTGCCATAAAGAAACGGCCTCCCAACAGCCCCAGACGCTGGATGGAAGCGTCGTTCAGTTGCGCGCGGCGCTGGCTAAAACCACGCCGCAGATCCAGAGCAAGCTCTACGACGGCGTCGTCTATAACATCCGCTACGAGAAGTACGTGGATGCCTTAGCCGCTCTGGACTCTATCGCCAGTGACCCCAGCCTGACGGAGCCGCAAAAGATGGCGGTCAGCAACACCCTCTCGCTGCTTACCGCCAAAGTCAAAGAGGCTCCCCCCGCGGCGAAATAGCCACCGGTCACAGGGAACCTCCACGTTGACTGCAACCCGCATTGGGACCATGGACCTGGTAGGGATGCGTTCCACCGCGCCCCATTCCTATTTATCTGCAGCGCAGTCACGGACGCGGTGGAACGCGTCCCTACCAGGTCCATGGAGAACATCCAGGAGGGAGAGCTAAGCCGGCCTATGTCCTTGCCCGCCGATTACCACATGCACACCCCCCTGTGCCGGCATGCGACGGGGGAGCCGACCGAGCTGGCCGCGCATGCCCTTACTGCCGGGCTCAAGGAGATCGGCTTTTCGGACCACAACCCCATGCCGCAGGACGGCTTCGACGATTGGCGGATGAACGCCTCGGACCTGGATGCCTACCTCGCGCGGGTCGAGCAGGCCCGGCAGGACCATCCCAACCTCGTCATCAAGATCGGCCTGGAAGTGGACTACCTGCCTGGCTACGAAGACTGGGTGCGAGAACTGGCCGCCCGCCACCCGTGGGACTACTTCATCGGCTCCGTGCATTACGTCTCCGACGCCTGGGCCGTTGATAACCCGGCCGCCATGGCGGAGTGGGAAAAGCACGACGCCCTCGAGGTCTGGACCACCTACTTCGAGCGCCTCACGCGGGCCGCCCAGTCGGGCCTCTTCGACATCATCGGTCACGTGGACCTGTGCAAGAAGTTCGCCATCTACCCCAAGGGCGACTGCACCAGCCTGTTCCGCGCGTTCCTGCAAGCAGCGCGGCGTCACGGCGTGGCCATCGAACTCAACACCGCTGGCCTGCGCAAAGAGTGCAAGGAAATCTATCCCAGCGCCCGCATTGTCCACATGGCGGCGCAGATCGGCGTGCCGATCACTTTCGGCTCCGACGCCCACGCGCCCAACGAGGTCGGTCTGAACTTCGCCGAAGCCGTCCAGCTCGCCCACAGCGCCGGCTACCGGCACTACTGCCGCTTCACCGGCCGCAAACGCGAGGACGTGCCGCTGTAGAGGGTGGGGGAACATCCAACCTGCAACATCGAACATCCAACATCCAATGAGCGCCGCGCGGTCGGCCATTGGATGTTGGGCGTTGGATCTTGGATGTTGGATGTTGCCGTCCCGGCCCGTCAGGCTCCTCACTGCGCAATAATATCCCTGTCGAACGAGTCGAAATCCCCCTCGACCCGCCAGATCCGCAGCTTCACGTCGTCCCGGTGGCCGAGCAGCGCATCCATCCCCTTGTCCAGCGAGCGCACCTCGGACGCGGTCAGGCTCACCGGCTCGTGCCGCAGGTCAATCTGACGCCGCGGGATGCCCGTGAACCTGCCCAGCAGCTCGGGCGTCAGCACCAGCAACTCCATCGAGGTCTGCCCGCGGTTATTGCGCGAAATCTTCACCGGGTAGAACAGCGCCGAACTCTCGAACCGATACTGCAGCGCCTCCAGCGTCCGGAACCGGCTCTCGAGCGACACCTCGTCAAACGCGAACCAGCAAAACCCATCATCCAGGTATTCCTGGATCACGCGGCGCAGCCGGGGAGGGATGACCGGGTTGTCCACGCTGGCGCGCTTGAGGTAATCGTTCACCCATTCCACGAATCCGTCGCCGCTGACCACGCGGGCCACCGCCACGTCATGCGCCCCAATCCGCTCGTGAAACGTGATTTCTCCGGGCGGCGGCGCGGCTGCGGTCGCCGCCATGGTGCCACGGGTATACTGGGCCAGCATGGGCGGCGGCGGGGCCACCTTCGAGTTGATGAGCTTCACCGCGCGGCGGAACACGGCCACGTCTCCCTTCTTCACCTGTGGCTCTGCCGGGAAGGGCATGACCTCCAGGACTTTGGTTGCCTGCGACGCCCGCAGGTCCGTCGAAAGCACCAGGATTTCCTCCTCCCCATTCCACGCAACCAGTGCCCGCTGGTTAGGCTCAAAGATCGTCACCTCAGGCCGGAACGGGATAGCCCCCCGGTCCGCCTGCGCCGAACCTGCCGCCCCCAGCGACAGGGCCAAAGCCAAACTCCAAGGATGTAGTCTCATATTCTCTCAGACGGGAACCCTGGCGGAATGCTCCGCGAGCAGTGAGCCTGCGTGGGGGCGCAAGTTGACCGACCCACCGTCCTCAGGCGCCGATTCGCTGCCCTGCGCCGCCCCAGCGCATTGGCTATCGGCTATTGGCCATCGGCTATCCTCTATGTGCCGCCGCCGCTGGCTGTCCTGCATCTCTGGGCTCTTTGCGTTCCTTGTCGTCCGCGCCCATCGCCCGCCCACCCCCTGGCCTTAGAAACACCGTAGCCTCTCCCTATCCTCACCGTGACCTCACCGTAGTACCTCTAATAGCCTATTAGAGGTACTACGGTGAGGATAGGGATAGCGCCAAGCGAAGCCCAGGGGAAGGGGAAGCCGAAAGGCAGAGACTTCCCGACAGAACCCAGTGGGTAAACTGGAATCCCACCCGGGAAAGGTTGGCCACCCCCGGAAGCGAGTTTTGCGTCGTCGTCAGTG
>DATKNZ010000348.1:0-7130 GCA_035541055.1 Candidatus Acidiferrum sp.
AACGGTCACGAAACGGCGGCTTACCTCATCCAGACGGCCCACGCGCCCGGTGAGCGCTTGGCCTACCCGAGCATCGGCGCCGTGTTCGCGCTTTTCAAGGGGGCCGACTATAAGGGGCTCATCCCGCCCTACGTGGTGCTGACCCAGCCGCAAGGCAGGTTCTCCGAGGAAGGCTTCCTTGGCCCGCTTTATAAACCATTTGCCACCGGCGGGGATCCGAACGCGGCGCGCTTCGAGGTCGAAGGCGTCGTGGCCAAAGGCATCACTTACGAGCGGCAGAAAGCCCGCAGCGCCTTGCGCGATGATCTGGACACGATGGGGATGGTGATGAATGGGAGCAATCAGTTAGCGGTCTCCGCCGATGCCCGGAAGCAGGCGTATGAGCTGATCCTGGGGCAGGCGAGGGGAGTGTTTGATCTTTCGCAGGAAAAGGACGACCTGCGCAACAAATACGGGCGGAATACGTTCGGCCAGAGCTGTCTGGCCGCGCGGCGGATGGTCGAGGCCGGCGTGCCCTACATCGTGATCAATTCCCCCGGCTGGGACACCCACAGCAACCACTTTGCCACCATGCGCCGCCAGGGCCCGCAACTGGACCAGGGCGTGGCGATGCTCTTGCAGGACTTGCACGACCATGGGCTGCTGGACAGCACGATCGTCTGGTGCAGCGGCGAGTTTGGGCGCACGCCAAAGGTGGACTGGCAGCCGCCGTGGAACGGTGGCCGCAACCATCACGGCGAAGTGTTCACGGCGTTGGTCGCCGGAGGCGGCTTCAAAGGCGGCCACGTTGTCGGCGCTTCGGACGCCAGGGCGGAAGAAGTCAAAGACCGGCCCGTGTACCCGGTGGACCTGCTGGGCAGCATCTACACCCTGGCCGGGATTGACAGCACGGCCAAGCTGGCGCATCCCATGGGCGCCGAAGCGCGCGTGCTGCCCACGGCCGAGGAGGGTGCCAAGTCAGCCGGCCTTTTGAAGGAAATTATGTAGGCGACGGCGGGACGAGGAAATCCGAAGCCCGATGCCCGGAGGGCGAAGGAACCCCGAACTCCGAAGTCCGAAAGAGCCCGAACGTTTAATAATGTGTAACCCTCCTGCTCTCCGAAAACCTCAGCTCTTCGGATTTCGGGTTTCGGCCTTCTTTCGGCTTTCGGCCTTCGGCCTTCGGATTTCTCCGCCCCTGCTCAGCCTGTGGCTCCTGTTGGGCATGCTCGGCGCGGCGTTGGCCCAGCCGCGGCCCTACATTGGCTTCGTCTATCCTGCCGGCGGCCAGCAAGGCACCACGTTCCAGGTCCGCCTCGGAGGGCAAGGCTGGGAGGATGTCAGCGAGGTCCTGGTCAGCGGCACGGGCGTTACCGCGAAGATCACTGAGAACTACCGCCGGTTGGATGGAATGGAGATGCAGTTGCTCAACGAGCAGGCCTCGTTGTTGCGGCGAAAGACGCTGTCGGCATCCTCGCACACCATGCTGACCAAATTGGACAAGGAGGTGAAGCTGCCCGACACCCCGACGAACGGCACGTCAGTGGCAGACGAAACCACTCCGGCGGAGGCACAGAAAGCGGCGGCCCGCGCGCTCCTGGAGCGAATTGAGAAGCGGACCGCCGAGTACGTGGCCACGCCCGCGTCGGCGGCCATCGCCTCGCTGGTGCTGGTCGAGGTCAGCATCGCGGCTGACGCCGAGCCCGGCGAGCGGGAGATGCGGCTCGTGACATCGCGCGGGGTTTCCAACCCGCTCGTGTTCTACGTAGGACAGTTGCCGGAGATCACCGAGAAGCCCATGCTCACGGCCATCCAGCAGGTGCTGGGAAAGGAATCCTCCGCCCTCCGTAAGCGCCCGCCAGGCGAGGACGAGCAGGTCCGGTTGACCCTGCCTTGCACCGTCAACGGCCAGATCGCCTCGGGCGAAGTCCATCGCTATCCGTTCCAGGCGCACAAAGGCGAGCGCGTGGTCGTCAGTGTCCTCGGGCGGCGGCTCGTGCCGTTCATGGCTGACGCCGTGCCCGGATGGTTCCAGCCGGTGCTCGCGCTTTACGACGCCGAAGGCAAGGAGGTCGCTTATGATGACCGCTACCGGTTCAAGCCGGACCCGACCATTTTCTTCGAGGCGCCCGCCGACGGCGAGTATGTGATCGCCATTCACGACAGCCTTTACCGCGGGCGGGAGGACTTCGTGTATCGCCTTACGGCGGGGGACTTGCCGTTCATCACCAGCGCGTTTCCCCTGGGCGGACCCGCCAGTGCGCCGCCCAGGCCGGAGATCAAAGGCTGGAATCTTGACGGCGCCAAATTGACTCCGCTCGAGGCGGGCGCCGAGCCCGGAACCCACTACCTCCGGGCTGACAGGAAGGACCTTGTCTCCAACCGGGTGCCGTTCGCCTTGGACACGTTGCCCGAACTCATGGAGCAAGAGCCCAACGACGACGTGGCCACGGCGCAGAAGGTAAACCTGCCGGTTATCATCAACGGGCGCATCGGCAAGCCGGACGATTGGGACGTGTTCCAGTTCGAGGGCAAGTCCAATCAGACCGTGGTCGCGGAAGTGCGGGCGCGGCGGCTGGACTCGCCGCTGGACTCCGTGCTGAAGCTGACCGACGCGACCGGCAAGCTGCTCGCCTTCAATGACGACACCGAGGACCTCGCCGCCGGCATCAACACGCATCAGGCCGATTCATACCTCATGGCGCGGTTGCCCGCCGACGGCACCTATTATGTGCATATTGGCGACACGGCTCGCCAGGGCGGGGACGAATACGGCTACCGCCTGCGCCTCGGCGCCCCGATGCCTGATTTCGAACTGCGCATCGTGCCTTCCAGCCTAAGTATCCGTTCCAACTCCAGCGCCCCGCTTACGGTTTATGTGCTGCGCCAGGACGGGTTCAAAGGGCCGATCAAGCTTAGCCTGAAGGACCCCCCGGCTGGGTTCTCCGCCCCGCCGACTACGCTCTCGGCCACGCAGACCGTTGGACGGCTCAACGTGAAGACCTCTCTCCTTCGCACCGAAGAACCCGTCCGGCTGTCTGTCCTCGGCAGTGCGAAGATTGGTAGCCGGGAGGTCACGCACGAAGCGGTGCCGGCCGAGGACCGGATGCAGGCGTTCCTGTGGCGCCAGCTTGTGCCGGCCCGGGACCTGCAGGTGCTGGTCTTTGATCCAGCCTACCAGCCTCCACCCAAACGCGTTGCGCCCGCCGTCCCTGTTTGCCTGCCGGCGACCAACGCCCCCGCCGCTACGAATCTCGTCGCGAAGTCAACGCCGGGCACGAACACTCTGGGAGGAACCAATGTCGCCTCGGTCTCGTCGAACGCCGTTCCGCCCAAGCCGAAGTTCAGCAAGCAACAGGTCGCATACCGCCTTCGCCAGCTTAAGCGCCTCTACGAGGAAGGGATGCTCAGCGACCAATTCTACTGCGAGAAGGTGGCCGAATGCGAGGCAGCGGAGTGAGAAGTGTTGGGAACATCCAACATCCAACATCGAACATCCAACATCCACCGCCAAACTGGTAGGGACGCCTCGCCGAGGCGTCCGTCCGGGCGCTTCGGCCAGGCGCCCATGCCTTGGCGTCATTGGATGTTGGATGTTTCCCCGGTTCCTTAAGAGCCCGGCCGCCTTTTACAACACCCACAGCAGGATAGCGGACGCCGTGCCGTCCATGGTCGGCTCATTGGACGAGTAGTCCTGCACGTCATCGTGGTAAACAGCCTGGCCCTGAAAGGCGGCCAGCGGATCAGGCTCGCTGATGGCCACGCCCTTGAGGGACCTGAAGATGCGGTCATAGACGGGTCCGTCCACCAGGGCGCCGCGCACAGGCCGCCGCGTCAATTGCATCGTCATCAGGTGCGGGTCCTTGGGAAAGACACTCCCGATTTCAGTGAACATGCAGTAGCCCCAGGGATTGCGGCCCAGGAGCCAGTCGCGCTGCCTGGCGGCGAACTTACGATACTGCGCATCCCCGGTCATCAGTTCATAGAGCAGGCACTGGGTGGCGAGCGCGGTGGTCAGGTTGTTCGAGCACCAGATGAACGGCACGCCGATGCGGTAGGGGTTGCCTCCGCCGGCGGCGATGGACTGTTCGATGCCTTCCCGGTAGTAGCCTGCCAGCGTTTTCTTCAGCTCCCCATCCACGAGGTCATAAAGCCGGAAGTGGCCGGCGTTCATGAAGGGGTAATATTGGTAATGGCCGGTTTGCTCTTTGCCCATCCAGGATTCGGCGGCCGCAAGCCTGGCGTAGCGCTTGGCGTCGTCGAGGTATTGGCGGTTCCCCGTGGCGCGAAACAGTTCCGCCGCGCCCCACTCCATATCATCGGCCCAGGTCGTCTCTTCGTAGCGGTAGGGCGCGCTGTAGGAGTTGCCTTGCTGGACGCCCTCCTTTGCGCGGCCAAGATCATACACCTCCTTGCCGGCCTGCAGGCAACGCTCGGCGAACGGCCTCTGGACCGGGTCATCCTTCCAGATTTGCCAGGCCAGTGCCATGGCAGCGGCGTAGCGGCCCGCGAGGTTGGCGATGCCGGTGGACGCGCTCTTGTACTTCTGCAAGCCCTGCGGCTGGCCATCCGCAAAATACACCACGCGCGCCCCCCCCTTGCCCCAGCCGTAGTCAACGTTCTCGTTCTGGGGAAGGCGCCGGCCTGTGTGGTCGCGATCGTCGGCCACCTGGTGGTAGAGCTGGTCGGGCGCCGGGTGCAGCTTCAGCATCCATTCGAGCCCCCAGCGTGCCTCGTCCAGCAGGTCCGGGATGCCATTGGGGTAGGGCTGGCCAAGCGCATTGACTCTGTCCGCCAGCACGCCGGCTTTCTCGTTTGTCCCCGGCACCCGAGCGCCCCCCTCGGACCTTAGACCCGGCACTTTGGACTTTGGACTGCCCAGCTCGTAGGCGAGCAACATTTGGGCGGTGGCGTTGCCCGAAGTGAGCAGATACTTGAGCAGGTCCGCTGCGTCGTGCCAGCCGCCCCGCGCATCGAGATAGGTGCCATTGGTCAGCGGGCCGTACGCGGTGCGGCCATCAAACGGATGGCACACGGCATCGAGCCAGGGATTGTAGCCGCACCGTTGCTCGCGCATGAACTCCAGCAACTGCCCCGGCAGCTCGGCATAGACGCCCGCGCCGATGGCAAAGGGCAGCGATTGGGATTGGCCAACGCGGAGCACGTAACGGCCTGGGGTTTGCAGGGCAGAGAAGTCCAGCTCAGCATGATGGTCGAACTCGCCCCATTTCACGCCGGTGATCGGCTTGGCATGACCCGTGAAGACCAGCTTCTCGCTTTCGCCCTGGAACACGGTGAAGGTCTCGGGCAGGGGAGATTGCGCGAAGGCTATGGCTATCTTCGCATCGCTCGGCCGGTAACCCACCTGGCTGGCCCGGATGAAAATGGTTTCCGCCTGCACGAGCCCCACGCCTGCGAGCAGGACACCCGCAGCCAATATCCGAAGAGCGATCATCCGCGGCATAACTCTGTTCATTTTGAAGACACTTCCGGCCCAAGCAGCTCATCCACCCGCACGAACTGATAGCCCTTGTTCGTCAGGTAATCGAGCACCGCCCCGAAGCGCACGGCGAACTTATCCGTGCGCCCCGGCCCGGAGCCGAGGTGCAGAAGCAGGATGAACCCATTGAGCCCATGCGGGTCCTGCTGCTCCTTGCGGATGATGCTGTCGTAGATCGCCTGGGAGGGGACGAAGTTGGGGTCGGCTTCGCCGGTGTAGTCGGCATTCGAGCGCGTGCCGGGAGTGAAATTGACCAGGGTGAGGTCCATGGCCTTGGCCCACTCGACGATCTCCCGGTTGTAGTGCTCGTAGGGGGGCAGGAAGTAGCGGATGGACGCGCGTTTCACCCCGAACGCTTCGATCCTGGCCAGGTTACGCTCGAGGTCGGCTTGGAACTCGGCGTGGGTCACGAGGGTCTTGTTTGGCCCTGCCCACGGGCAATAGAGCACGTGCTTGTCGGAATGCGGGCCGAGATAGTGCCCTTGCGCTACGATGCTCCTCAGCAGTGGGCGAAAGGCGGCATTGGCAAGGAAATCGCCGGTAACAAAGAAAGAGCCCTTCGCATGGTGCCTGGCCAATTCGTCCAGTATGACCGTGCCGCCCTCTGCGTATGAATGCCCGGTGAATACCAGGGCCAATCGGCGCTCCGACACAGACCCGCGCACAATGCCGCCGTCCACCTTCTCCGTCGCCAGCACCGAGCCGCCAGGCCCCGCCGAGGCCAGCGCCAGCAGGAGTGCAGCCATCCGCACCGGGGCGCTCATTGGATGTTGGATGTTCGATGTTGGATGTTGGATGTTTCCCCGCTTCAGGGAGCGCCCAAAGCCGCCCCGCCACGAGGCCACTGCCGCCAGGCGCCTGGCAAACCTGCTACCCACGGCTCGCACGGTTTTGGCCGCCCCTCAGCAACTGCTTGAATTGCCGCAGCGGCGTGCCGAGGCGCATCTTCCTGAACAGCTTCAGCCGCTCACCAAGGCGCACCGGATACTTCACGGTTGCGGGCACGTACCAATTGTTGCTGCCGGTCCGCTTGATCAGTTTGTATCCTTGCCCCCCAAGGTAGGAGTGCAGACGGAGGTCGGCCACATGGTCCTCCACAATGAGCAGGTCGGGCCGATGCCGGGACAGACTGAAGCCCCGCAGCACGTCTAATTCGGTCCCTTCGACGTCAATGGAAACAAAGTCCGGCTTGCGGTTACCGGCCTGCGCAAGGAGTTCGTCCAGGGTAACGACCTCAACCTCGATGCGCTCGGTGACGGTGACATCCGCGTCCAGGCGCTGGGTGGCCAGGGCCGAGCGATCACTCTGGGCGGCCACGTGGAAGACGGCTTTGCCTTTCTGCTCCGGTGCGCCGCAGGCGGCCTGAAACGTCCGCGACCGGCGGCGAGAGGCTCTCAGCCGCTCGCAACAAGCTGGTTGCGGCTCGACCAGGATACCTTCCCAGCCTTTCTGCTCCAGCAGCCAGGTTTGCGAGAGGCTCGATGGCTCATTGGCTCCGACTTCCACGAAGAACCCGGAAGTCCGGCAGCCGAAGTATTCCCAGACCAAGCGGTCTTCGCCCCACTGGGAGTACGACTCACCTTCGCGTGGCATCGGTGACATGGCCACGTCTCAGCAATACGGTCGCGAATCACGCACGCGGGTGGAAGGC
>DATKNZ010000349.1:0-22378 GCA_035541055.1 Candidatus Acidiferrum sp.
TTCTTGCTTGCGAGCGTTGCAATCATATCGCTGAGCGGGATTGCCGGCATGGTTGCCCCTGATTTCCAGAAATAGGACGCCTGATCAATCCACAGAAGCAATATAAGCTATGGCCCAAAGCGACGCTTTGCGTGGATTGGCATTTGATGAACGTTTTTTGTGTTCGGCTCCCTGCAGACGAGCGAGCGATATAGCGGCAAGGGACCTAACGGGCGCCTAAGCAGAAATTGTTCGAGCGGGAACGGAGGGCGCCCGTCCTCGGGCGGAGCGGCGGCGGAAACCGGCAGCCTGTCGGACTTCCTGGCACCGCTGCGGGTCCCTGCCATGCTGCGCCCGAGGACGGGCGCTCCCCGCGGCTAGGCCACCGGGGCGGCTTCGAGGCGTGCCGCCGGGCGCCGGAGCCAGGCGCGGCCCAGCTCGGCCAAGGTCTCCGGCTGCAAGCTCTGCTCGAGCAGCGGGAATACGCCGCGCTCTTCGATCTGGAAATGTTCGCGGGAGGCCAGCAGGGCGCTCTTGAGCAGCTTGCGGGCTTCCGCGCAGGTCCTGGCCGAATGCACCTTGCGCAGGCGCTCGTCAATTTCGCGGTGATCCTGGTGCATTCGGTTCAAGTCCCCATGCTCCGCCAGGATGTGATCGAGCGCCAGGTAAGCCACCTCGGTCTCCGTTTTGGCATGTGACTCGAGGAGACCCTCGACCATGCGGGCCATCGTCTGGACCTCAGGCATTGTCGCCAGGCTGGGCAGCGCGCGCTCGATCTGATCGAACACGACCAGGAAGGTGGTGTGCTCGGCGACTAATGCTTCGGTTATGGTCATGTCGCGCATGACTTTAACTGAACCATCGGCGGCTGGCAATACCTCGCCTCTGGCCCGGAGCTGGCACATTCAAATTAAGCCTGGGGCACTTCAACGGTCGGGAGCCCCCGACGATCACCTTGGATTACTCCAAAGAGGATTGACCTGTCCGCGTCAGACGTAAACGGGTCTTGGCGAGCAGCCATAATCCGGAAGTCCCTCGTAATCAGGCACATCTGCCAATGCGCGGCGGTTTTTCCGACCCTCCCTCTGCAACGCCTGCCCCGAAACCCACCCCCGAGGCCAACCGTTGCATTCTGAAGCCCCTTTAGCCGAAAGGCCCCTATACATTGTGTCGCTGCTGGGCAGCTTACCCCTATATGTGGTGTACTTTTGCGCACCCCGAGAACCCTTCCCCGCGCCAGGTGATAGACTGCTCCAGGATGCTCCAGTCGAAGCTCTTGCGGCTTCGCCCAAGCCTGAACGCAATCCCGGTGGCCCTCTCAAACGAGAATTGCAGGCGCCTCTACGGGCTGACCCTGCCGATGTATCATAAATGCGGGTTGTGGCTCAACATTACGGCGTTCGGCTTCAGGGGCCTTCGCCATCGGCTGGTGGGGTTGGCGAGCAGTTCGTCGAGGTTGGTGAAATGTAACGGCTTCCGCTGAATATACTTGGGGTCTTCTATCCTTAGCGCGAGGAGCGTTTTATCCGGAACGAACACATCGACTGACGCGGCTAAGCCGTTCGTGTTGTCTCGAGGTATCCAGTAAACATTATAAATGGGCGTGAAAGTTGCCTTTGTGAACGGGGCGTTCCACCTGAATCGGTTCCAGTAGGAGTGAGGGGCGGCGTGCATGGCGCAGTCGCGGTTCAGGCGGTGGACATCCGTTGAGACTGCGGCCAGCCACTGCGTCGCCAAGCTGTAGGCGGCGTTGGTGTTAAGACGATCGCTTGGCCAGCGGTATTCCCGGGCATAGCTTGCGCACACTCCAGACCAGTTGGCTATGATCACGTTGTTGAGGTTCCAACCTAAACCCGCTATGTAAACGTAATGGTGGCTCTCCACGTTTCCAACGGCTTTGTGAGTGTAGGCGTAGCCAAACGGAGCGATGAACGACCTCACGATGTTTGACCGGGTAAGCGGCAGTTCTTCCGGAAGCCCCAACGCCCTCGCGACGTTGGTAGCTTCCTCAAGGAGCAATCTCCGGGCCTCGTTTTCGTACGCCGCAGTGGTCAGGAACTCGTGCGGGCCGTAATACTCATCTGTGCCGTATGGATCAGGAAAGCCCTTCGGAAGGGGGACGTCTTCGGCAGCCCTCATGCACACGACCGAGCTGGCGAAAACGGCCGCCCACTGTGCCAGGTGAAGTACTTTCATCTTTTGTTCCTCAATTCCCGGAATTCCCATGGCATTGGAAATCGGGCAACGAGTCCTGGTCGTAATTTCCTTTGGGCGGGGAAGCCTTCGGCGGGGTCAGCCCGAGCCCGTCCATGGCGAGGATGGTAGGTGTTCTGCTCACGGATGAAGCGTCACGACATCCTTCCCGCGCGCCAAAAACGAAGCGGGTAGGGAGGCAGGGTGAAGACTGCGTTTGAAGAGGGGCTATTGGTGGCCCCGACGGGTGTGGGAGCGATATAAATGTTGGCCTGGAATTCCGTGTCATTCCGCACCTGACCATCCGCGTCTTGCAAGTCCCAGCCCTGCTTAATAATCCCTTTGTCTGTATGGCCCCAAATGGTCCTAAGGAGGCGAGCCCTCATATCGAAAAAGTCGATCTTGTAGTTTGCCGACCTGCATTGCAGCTTCCCCTCTATAAATATCCTGCTGCCGAAGGAGGTGCTGGCCGGGTCGAACTGAACCAGATTGGTCACGTCCTCCATGCGCTTGGGCCCGAAGACATTCGTGAGGCTTTGATAAGGCACCCCCAACCTGAGCTGCAACGCGTGCTGACCGAAGGCTGCGAATAGAGTGTCCCAAGTCACCAGGTAGGTGCCATTGGTGCGGCGCTCGATTTCGCTAGTGTCCGCGCACTGGCCGTTGTCCCACAGCGAAAGCTCACAGCGGTTTGACCCCAAATCCGTCCGTACCGGCACCTCGTAGGTGAGAACAAAGGGCTCCTGGCCGGTAACGACAGGAATCAGGACCAACGGATTGGTTGGCGCGAGCGGGTCAACCCCAAGTACCCGTTCGGCATACCGGGTCAACCCGTTGCCATGCACGTCAAGGTCATCGGCATTGCGTTCGGAGCAGGAGACCAAAAACGCCAGTAGTGCAATGATAGCAACGAGAGCGAGCCTGCGCTGCGCAGCACTGGACTGGTATGCAGATGTGAACCTCATGGCTCGCTCGTACGTAAAGGGGTCAGTGGCGCACATTCGTAGCCTGGGAGGCTGGTCATTTGCAGGAGCGGTTCCTGGCGGAACTCCTCGCTGCCCAGGCACCAGCCGTGCGGCGTCTCCAGAACCAGGAGGAAGTGGTTGGACATCAAACGGAACGCGTGCACCTGCCAATCGATCTTGCCGCAGGGTTCCGCCAACGTAGCCAGGAACAGTTCAGCGTCCTTCTCCTCCCGGATGATGACTTCGAGGTGGTCGCCACGATTCATCACGTGGTAGATCGCTCCCGCATACTGGACACGCAGCGTGCGAGCCATGAGGAAGGATTGACGCGATAGTAGTGCCAGGTCAATGCAATTAATGCGCACCTGCGAATGTGGCGAATGTGGGCAACCGACCCCCTTTCGGGCCCGCTGGTTGCCCTGCGTGGGTGGGGCGCACTTTGCTTGCCGCCCACGCGCTCGCAAGCACCCTCGCGGTTATTTGAGCAATGCCGTAAAGCCGGCCTGCTCGAAATGTCTGTCGCCCCTCAGCGCGACGGTCACATTGCGGTCGCGCATTATGACGAACGAGACGCAATCGGTCAGCATCCATCGCTTGTCGCCGTGTTGGTGATAGAGATCGAGCGCGCTATCCAGCAGTTCGCGAGAGGCGGGAGCGGTTTCACAAGCCGCTGAGCCGCGCAGCTGCAGGATGAAGTCGCGCACGCCTCCGCGGGCTTCCGATTCGGCCAGGGCGTCAGCCACTTCCATGAGCACCAGGAGCTGGTTTGCCGATTGTTTACGACCCAGCCAAGCCGCCTGACGGCTCAACCTATTGGCGCCCAAATAGATACCGTCCTGAATTCTTTGCCTGTGTCCTTTGTGTCCCGGGTGACTGCCCGGTGTATCTCCCATGTGGATCGATCCACATGGGAGACACACCGGGCAACCACCGGGATCGGGGAAGGTCCACACAAGGGTCGCTGGCGGGTATCCCCTAAATGCCTCAAAGCAATGCTGGCCGGGGTCCGAGTGGAGACAGGGATGCTCCATTTTGGGACATTGCATTGCTGTCGGGGAGTGTTCGACGCGTTGAATCCGCCGCAAATGGCGAGGCCGGTGTGGCCGCTGCCGGGGGCACAGTTTTTGCAGCATGTCAGGCGTTGATGAGAAGCTTCTTCGTCGCCTGCGATCTGGGTGTTGAAAGCGGCCGCCTCATGCTCGGGGCCCTGCACGAAGGGGCGCTGACCATGAGCGAGGTGCGGCGCTTTCCCAATCTGCCTGCGCAGGAGCAGGGCGGGATGCAATGGAACATCCCCGAATTGTACGAGGAGGTCCTGGCTGGGCTATGCGACATCGGCAGCTACGAGGAGGCGGTGCGGGGCATTAGCTGCAACTCATGGGCCGGGGATTACCTGCTCTTCGACTCGAAAGGCGCCCTGATCACGCCGGCATTCCATCATGCCGACCCGCGGCTGCAGGAGGGCAGGAACCGGGTGCTCGCCCGCGTTCCCCTGGAGACCATCTACGAGGAAACCGGGGTCCAGCATGCTCCCGGGAGCACGCTCTTCCAACTGGGCGCCGAGAAGTCGCGCCGCCTGGGCCGTGCCGCGCACCTGCTGCCGGTGGCCGACGCTTTTAATTACCTGCTGGCCGGAGTGCCCCGAACCGAAATGTCGCTGGCCAGCGGCACCCAGCTTTGGAATCCCCTGACGCGGACGTGGTCACGGCGGCTGCTGGACGCGGTGGATTTATCGCCGGAACTGCTGCCGCCCCTCGTCGCCGCCGGCACCCGGCTCGGACCGCTTCGACCGGAACTCGCCCGGAAAACCGCCCTGGAGGACGCCTGTGTCGTGTCCTCCTGCTCGCATGAAATGGCCGCGGCGCTGCTGGGCTTGCCTGTGACCCCCGGCGAATCCTGGGCCTTCCTGCGGATGGGCTCGTGGGCGGTCATGGGCGCCGAGATTGAGGAACCGATCATCAGCGAGGCCAGCCGGCAGTTGAACTTCACCAATGAGCTTGGCTATGGCGGGGCAGTCCGCTTCTCGAAGCAGACCATGGGGCTGTGGGTGCTGGAGGAATGCCGCCGCTACTGGAAACAGCATGACCGGGAGATTGACGATGACCTGCTGACGCATCTCGCGGGGTCAGCCCCGGCTTTTGAATCGCTCATCAACCCTAACGACCCACGGTTTCTCACGCCTGGGGACATGCCGTTGAAGATCCAGGCCTTTTGCCGCGAAACCAACCAGGTGGTGCCGCGCAAGCCCGGCCCAATTATCCGGTGTGTGCTCGAGAGCGTGGCCCTGCTGCACCGCAAGACCCTGAGCGAGCTGGAGAGGCTGACCGGCCGCAACATCGGCTGCATCTACCTGTTGGGCGGCTCTGCCAACGCCCTGCTGAACCATTTTACCGCCAACGCCGTGCACCGCCTCGTGATCGTGGTCCCGGAGGATACGACCGCCGTCGGCAATGTGCTGGGCCAGGCGTTGGCGCTGGGACACGTCCGTTCCCTGGACGAGGCGAGGCAGATTGTCCGGAGCGGCGCCCGGCTGCAGAAGCTGATCCCCTACGCGGCGGCCTGGGACGCGGCCTACGCCCGCCTGTCGCAGCTCATCTCGGGCTGACACGGAACACGGAACACGCAACCCGCAGCACGGAAGGCGCTGCTGATTGTGCGTGCATTCTGCCCGGCGGTGGTTCTAATGTTCCCCCGATGCCTATGACACAGCCGAACCGCTTGTCCCGCCGACAATTCCTTAGTCACTCCTCGATGGCCCTGGGGCTCACCCTGGCGGCGCCCAGCCTGGTGCCGGCTTCCGCGCTCGGGCGCGACGGCAGCACCGCGCCTAGCGAGCGCATTAACATGGGATTCATCGGCCTGGGAGGGCAGGGCAGCGGCCATCTCTTCGGCGGCGGCTGGACCTACGTCCCGGGCGGCTACATCGCCCGCCCCGACGTCCAGGTGCTCGCGGTCTGCGACGTGCGCAAGGAGCGCCTCGATCGCGCCCACGAGCGAGCCAATCACATTTACGCGGACAAGCTCAACCAGCCCGGCTACGACGGCGTCCGCGCCTATAACGACTTCCGCGAGCTGTTACTGCGGCCGGATATCCAGGCCGTGCTGATCGCGCTGCCCTATCATTGGGCGGCGCTGATGGCCACGCTGGCCATGCGCGCCGGCAAGGATGTCTATTGCGAAAAGCCCATTGCCATCACCGTGCGCGAGGGCCGGAACATGGCCGACACCGCCCGGCGCTACAGCCGGGTCTATCAGGCCGGCACGCAGCAGCGCTCCGAGTACGGCGGCAAGTTCCGCCTGGCTTGCGAGCTGATCCGCAACGGCCGCATCGGGCAGCTCAAGGAAGTGTATGCCTACCGTTCCCCCGGCGCTTTCTACCCGACCACCTGGACAACCGAAACCGGCGTGCCCTTGCCCGACGGCTTCGACTGGGACATGTGGCTGGGCCCGCTGCCCTGGCGCCCGTACCCCGGGAACGCCGGGCACGTAATCCCAGGCTGCTTTGTCGGGGATGTGAACTGGGCGCCGCACCACTACGACATCATCCAATGGACGGTCAACCCTGACATGGCGGCACCGATCGAGGTGTCCTATGAGGGCGGCGGCGGGAAGGCGCGTGACGCGGTCGTCCATTACCGCTACGCGAACGGCGTGCAGGTGCATTCGAACGGCTACAAGGGCGAGTCGGTGGGCGATGTCGGCGGCGCCTGTTTCGTGGGCACCGAGGGGCGCATCGCCGTGGACCGCGACAACATCGTATCCTACCCGGCGACCATTCTCACCACGCCGCTCCGGCCTGGCGATCAGCGCGTGTACCACGCCGACAGTCATTCGGGAAATTTTCTTGAGTGCATCCGCACACGGCGGCCCACGATTTGCAATCCCGAGGTCGCCTTCTATACGATGAACGCCATCCTCATCGGCGGCATCTGTCTTATTCTCAAGCGCACGCTCACGTGGGACCCGGTGAAATCCGAGTTCGTAGGCGATGCCGAGGCCAACCGGTTGCTCTCCTATACGCCGCGTCCGCCGTGGAGGCTGTGAGAGTGACCAACGCCGAAGTTTGAACGTCTGATTCCCACTACGCAATATGACACTCCATACGCCGACACGCTTGTTCAGCCGCTCCCTGTCCATACTTCTGCTGGCGCTGGGCCTCTGCGCCGCCCGCGCCGACCAGGAGCAGGACCTCATCGCCACGCTGCGATCCGACGCCGACGCAGTCAAAAAATGCGACGCCTGCCAGCAGTTGCGGGTCGTCGGCACGGTCAAATGCGTGCCCGCCGTGGCGCCGCTGTTGTTGGACGAAACGACGTCTCAGGCCGCGCGCTATGCCCTGGAGCCGATGCCCTGCCCGGAAGCAGGCGCCGCGCTGCGCAAGGCGCTCCGGAGCACCACGGGACTCGTCCAGGCCGGGCTGGCGGATTCCCTGGGCTGGCGGCATGACGCGGCGGCTGTGCCCCTGCTCAAGCCGTTGCTGCGCAGCACCAATGTTGTGGTGGCCGCAGCCGCCGCGACGGCCCTGGGCCGCATCGGCAACCGGAGTGCCACCTCCGCCCTGGTCTCGGCGCGCGATAAGGTGCCGCCGCCGGTGCAGCCTGCAGTGCTGAATGCTATTCTACAAAGCGCCGAACAGCGTCTCGCCGCCCAGGATTCCAAGGGTGCTGCTTCCCTGTACGAGAAGGTGTACGCCACCAAGTACCCCGATCGCTTCCGCGTGGCCGCCTGGCGTGGCATCGTCGTTGCCGATACGCGTCAGCGCGCCAAGCTCGTCAGCGCCGCGCTGGCGGGTAATGACGCGGCGCTGCGACTGGCCGCGCTGAAAGTGGTCCGTGAGCTGCGCGATGCCTCGGTCGTGAAGGCCTGCGTGGAGGAATGGCCGGCCTTGTCCGCGCCTTGCCAACTGGCCGTCCTGGACGCCCAGGTGGCGGTCGGCGGCGAAGTGCTTCCCACCGTGCGCCTTGCTGCCCGCAGTCCCTATCCCACGGTCCGCGCGGCCGCCTGGCTGGCGCTTTGCGACCTGGGCGACGTCTCGACCCTCGATGCCCTGGCGCAAGCCGCCGCTCACGGCGACGCTGCCGAACGCGACGCCGCCCGCGAGGCGCTGACCCGCGTGCGCGGGCCGGGCGTGCGCGAGGCGATCCTGGGCCAAATCCCCAAGGCGGCCCCCGAAGAGCGGGCTGAGCTGCTGCGCGCCCTGGGCGATCGCGGCGATACCGAAGCTGCCGGCGTGCTGCTCGAAAACGCCACGGCTCCCGGCCCCGTTCGGCTGGCTGCCCTTGAATCCCTCCGCAAGCTCGCCGTCCCCGGCACGCTTGTGCCCTTGCTCCAGATCGCCGCCAAGTCCGGAACGGATACGGATGCCGAGCCCGCTTTGAAGGCGACCTACGCCGTCTGTCAGGCCAGCAAAGACAAGGACCAGACGACGCGGTCCGTTCTCGAGGCAATGGCTCATCTGCCCCCGGCCGAGCGCCAGGTGGTGCTGCCGTTGCTGGCTGAGCTGGGCACCCCAGCGGCCCTCGAAGCCGCCGAGGCGGCAGCCCGGGAGCAGGACCCCGAGCTGGTCAAGCAGGCCGTCCGCGTGCTCGGACAATGGCCCAACTCCGCACCGGCGCCGATGCTGCTCGAACTGGCGCGCACCGCCGATTCCGCCTCGCTCCGCGTCCTGGCCCTGCGGGGCTGCATCGATGTCGCCGCGCTCGACCCCGACAAGACCAACCGTTTCCAGATACTGGAGCAGGCCAGGGCTGCGGCCACACGCCCGGACGAGAAGCGCCAGGTGCTGGGCAAGCTCGGCCAAATACCCACCCCCGCCGCGCTCAGCCTGGTCGTCGCCGATCTGTCCGAGCCGGACTTGGCCAATGAGGCGGCCATGGCGGCGATCACTATTGCCGAGCAGGTTTCCACTTCCAACGTGAAGCTCGCGGGCGACGCCGCCGACCAGGTCCTCAAGCAGTGCAAGAATTCCGACCTCACCAGGCGGGCGATGGCCCTCCACATCAAAGCGGCCGGCCGCGGTCCCTTCATCCAGGATTGGCTCGTCTGCGGCCCCTTCCGCAAAAAGAACCTCAACGATCTCAGCGGCATCTTCAAAGAGCCCTTCGGCCCCGAGCGGCCGAACGCGAAGGTGCAATGGAAGCCCGCGCCCCACGGCGACGGGGTCAACCTGTTGGAGCTGTTCCCGAACCAGGAAAACTGCGCCGCCTATCTCAAGACCCGAATCGCCGCGCCCGAGGAATGCGACGCGTACCTGCTGTTGGGAAGCGACGATGGCGTCAAAGCCTGGCTCAACAAGACAATCGTGCACACCAACGACGTCAATCGCGGCGATGTGCCGGACCAGGACGTGGCCCCCATTCACCTGAAGCAGGGCAACAACGATCTCATGCTCAAGATCACCCAGGGCGGCGGCGGTTGGTCCGCTCATGCGCGTATCGTAGGCAATGACGGGCACCCCATCCCCGGCCTGCGCACCGGGCCGGACGTGAAGCCCGAGAGGGCTGCGGCGGCGCCCCAGGGAAAATCATAGCTATCCAGGCAGCGTGAGCCTCCGGGTTCCCACTCGTTCGCTATTTGCCCGGGATGCAGTAGTATGGTTGAGGCTAATTGCCGAAATAAGCAGACGAAAGGACACTGTATGAATAAGCGATCAGTCATCACTGGAATTATTGTGGGCGCCGTGCTGGGCGCGGGCCTGGGTCTCTCCGCGCTGCGGGGCGCCCAGGGCGCGGGAGAAGGCACGACCGAGACCATCAAGGGCGAGGTGGTGGACCTCATGTGCTACCTGGACCACGGGGCCAAGGGAGAGAAGCACAAAGGCTGCGCCTCCAAGTGCATCAAGAGCGGCGGCCCCGTGGGTCTGCTCACCCCCGATAACCAGTTATACCTGGTTATCGGCGACCACCAGCCGATCAACGATCAACTGGCCGATAAGGCCGCGCAGACCATTACGCTCAAAGGCAAGGTGGTGGAGCGCAACGGGATGAAGATGATCGAAAACGCGCAGGTGCAGGACTAGCTGACTCGGCCTGGTACCCCCGCCCGGAATTGAACCGGGATTTACGGTTTAGGAAACCGCTACTCTATCCATTTGAGTTACGGGGGCAAGCGGGCTAAAGCCGAGCGCCGCCAGGTCCGGCCACCAGCGCCCACGGCCCACTGTGTATAGCCGCAGGCAGCGTCGGGGTCAAGTTGGCTGGGTCGCGCACGACACGGCGCCTCGAGCCGGCGCGCCATAGTCAGACCTGGCACCCCGGGGTTTGAAGTCAAAGAGCTGGGATGCAGCCGGCGACTTTTGGCGGGCTGCATTGAACGGGCAGGTTCTCGCCTTCCTGGCACGAGCCGCGTGGCGGGGGCACGGGCACTCTGGCGCCTCCGGGCCATCCGAGGCATGGACAGGCGTGGGTCAGTTATGGTGTGCCCGCTGGAGGTGCAAGCTGAAGCAGCAGCGCATTCAACTCGCTCATCGAAGCCGGTTTCCCAACGACTGCATTGACTTCAGGAGCCTTTTCGCCGTCCTCCTTCATGGCGGTCCCCCACCCCGTCATCATCACAACCGGCGTCTGTGGAGACGCCGCTTTAATGCTGCGTGCAACCTGACGCCCGTCAAGGCCGGGCATACCCAGATCGGTGATGACCGCCTCGTACGCGTGCTGTGTTTGTAAGGCTGTCAGGAACATTTCCACTCCTTGCTTTCCGGTCGAAGCCGTCCGGACGTGATGCCCCAGGTTGGCCAGACAATCCGCCATCATCAATCGGACCTGGGGCTCGTCATCAATGCACAGAACACGTAAAGACCGTTGCGCAGGGACAGCCTGTGGGCCCTCGGCCGCCCCAGCCGCCGCCGCTTGGCGAATAGGGAATACGAGCCGCATGCAGGTTCCGACACCCGGAGTGCTGTCGATCTCGATGCTTCCGTCGTGACGTTGCATCATGCCGTAAACCATGGCTAGCCCCAGGCCGGTGCCACCCCGCTTGGCTTTGGTAGAGAAGAAGGGCTCCAGACAATGCTGACGGGTCTTTTCGTCCATGCCGGTCCCGTTGTCCCTCACCTCGAGCAGGATCCGCCGGCTCGTGCTCTGGCCAACAACCGGGGGCGGCAGGCTCTCTTCCCGGCTGGCCAAGGTAATGGTGCCCCCCTGAGGCAGGGCGTCCACGGCATTGAAAACGAGGTTGATGAGAGCCTCGTGGACATCGCTGCGATCGCAGGCCAGCACCGGCAGGTTGGGTTGAAGTTCAAGCTGAACTTCGATCGTGATCCCCTCGCGTTGGGACTGGTCGCGCCAGCGAGGCCGGGTCAGTTCCACGACCTCTTTGATTAACTGGTTGAGATCCACCTGGACCAGTTCCTCACCGTCCTCGCGACGGCGGTAGAATTCCCGCAAGTGCCGCACGATGTTGGCGATTTCGTCACCCGCGCGGAGGATGGACTCCAGATATCGGCGCTCTGTCTGGGGGAGTTCCGTCGCCGTCTTGAGCAACAGTTCGGAATATGCGACCACCGGGCACAGGACATTGTTGATGTCGTGCGCTACGCCGCTGGCCATCTGGCCCAACGCTCGCAGGCGTTCCTGCTGGACGACGGTCTGCTGGGTCCGCCGCAATTCCTCGTAAGCCCGCTGGACACCCTCAGAGAGACGCATTTGGTCGTAGAGGTTGCGGCACTGTTCCTCGGTGGTTAACACCTTGGCCTGCAGGGCCTCTTTTTCGGAACGGACAGCCGTCACCTCTGCGTGCATCATCTCCGCCTTGTACCGCACCTCCTCCAGCACAAGCACGATCATGCTCACCGCGATGAACAGTTGCAGCATCGCGGCTATAACAAACCCGCCGCTGTAAAGCTCGGGGCGCTCCTCGCATAATGGGTAGCTGCCCAGGTAAAGGCCCCACAACAGAAAGCCAAGGGAAAGCATACCCGCGCCGACGAAGGGCATCTTCTGCCGGAAGCGATGAAAGCATAGGCCGGCAAACATGCTGCTCAGGCCCATTACAATGAATACCGGCAGTTGGATTTGGGTGGGGCCGGAAAAGACGTGCGGGGTGACGAAGATCCACACCAGCAGGAACAGCATGAAAAGTCCAAACAACATCTGCCGGGCCTCCATGTGAATGAACCGGACGCTCCCCCAAAGGAGAAACACGGCCGAGATTGCCAGACAGCTTTGGCGTAGCAGGAACATAACGCCGCTCGGCTCGGAGCCATGGTGCTCCAGCCCCAGCGTCAGCCACAGGGCGTAAAACAGCCAGGCCGCCGTCCAAATCGTGAAGTAATCCCGCCGGGTGTAGCGGTTGAGGTAGTAAAACAGCACGACCAACAGCCAGACACTCAGCAGTGACATGAAGAGGGTCGCCTGCAGATAGTGCTGCGGAAGCATGGAGCTTAGCGCATGTAATTTCATCTTTGCCTTTCAACGGGTGCCCCGCCGCATTCTTTAGTTGGGACTTCCGCCGGGGATGTGCCTCCGCGCGGCGGCGACGGGATTTCAACCGGCAATCTCGCCTCAAACCGAAGCTCGTGTTCCGCGGGGACTTGGAACTCGAGCTTCCCGCCAATTGCGCCCGCCAACTCGAAACACGAGGCCAAGGCTAACTGCTGTTGGTCGAGCCCCGCCGTCTGCAGCATTCGGGCTGCATTGCTGGTGGCTTCGAGCCGCTGGCCCGCCTCGGTGGCGGCACCGCCTATGGCTGCCAAAAACTGCACCCTCATCCACCCGTGCCCGAGGGGAGCTGGATCAATCGAGAACTCCATCTCGACCCGCCGGACTCCAGGCACCCCGACGCAAGCCTCGGGCAGCAGGGTGAGGAACTGCCTGAGGTGCCCTGCGTCGCCGACGAGTGTCTCAGGCAACCTGTCGGCAACGGTGATTCGGGCCTCAACTCCGGCGTCGAGGGCCTTCTGTTTCAGCATCTCCGAGGCGTGCCGAGTCAGCTCCAACGTGCTGAACTCAGCCCCTTGAAATACAGGCGCGCTGACAGGGATAGGATTCGCAGCGAATGTGTTCATCTGGTTCTGCGTCCAACTTTCCAGAAGGCCTCCCAGGGAGCCGGCCACTTCCCGCTGGGATGTCGAGAGGGGCGAGCTCAGCAGCGCGGATACGAGCTCGGTCAAAGCCGCCGTGCCGTGACGGACAGCCTGCATCCGGGCCCGGCTGACCTGCGAGCCCATTCGGATGGCATCGAGGACCGCGTAGCGCAGCGCCGCCAGCTCTTTGCTGCCTTCGTCAATCCCTTGCTGCAGGGCGGCAACTTGTTCCTCTATGCTCCGGCGCTGCTGAACGAGTGAGGATTCTGTAGCCGTCAGCTCCTTCACTTTTGAGCAAAGCGCTGACTTGATGACAAGTAACTCCGACGTGGTCTCCTGGGCGGCCCGCAATTCCGCCTCTCGGATTGCCAAAGCGGCCCCGCATTCCGTCATCCGCTGACGCAGCTCTGAAATGCCGCATTGCAGCTCTGTCTCCCGCTGCCGCAAGACCGACTCAGCGGAAAGCTTGTCTTGCAGTTGCCTGGCTAGCTCATCCAACCTTGCACGCTGCGTGTCGCACTCACTGTGCAGCCGGCCCCGCTCTGCGGCCTCCGCCTGCAGCGCGCCCTCTAGTCTTCGGCACTCCGCCAGGACGGACGACTTTTGCTGTTCCAGTGACTGAATAATCTTCTGTCCAACCGCTTGGCCCTCCTGCGCAGCCGCAAGCCGCCCTTCCAGTGTTGCCTTGGCGCGCTGCTCTTCTATGATCCTGGCTCCCAGCATCTCCTTCTCCCGGGAATCCTGTGCCGTCCTGCTTCGAGCCGCCTCGAGCTCTGCTTCGGCTGCCTGGAGCTCCCGAGTCCTCGCTTCAAGGGTATCCTGCAATTTGGAGCCGGCCTGTTGCTGCGCTCCTAGCCGGGCCTTCTGCTCTTCGAACTGGTGTTGCAGCTCGGCTAGGGCTCCACGCCGATGCGTCAAATCCTGCTCCAGCGAAGTCCGTAACGCCGCCAGTTCGCCGACCTGGGCTTCCAGAGCCGTGCGAGCCTTGGCCTCGCGGGAGAGCAACTCATTCACATCGTCGAACTGGCGACCGAGGGTGGCGTGCTTCTCCTTCAGTTCCACCAATGTCGCTCGGGCGGTTTCCCCTTCCTCGCACTTGGCCTTCAATAGGCGCTGGCCTTCCGCAAGCTGCTGGGTTTGCGCATCCAGCCGGGCCTTCTGGTCTTCCATTTCGCGCTGGAGCCGCGCCACGCATTGTTTGCTTTGAGTCAACTCCTCCTCCAACGAGCGGCGCAAATCGGCCAAGTCAACCGCCTGGCGTTCCGCAGCCGTCCGGGTGTTGGTCTCATGGGCCAATGACCGGCTCACACTCTCGAATTGCTGTTGGAGGTCGGCATGCTCCTCCTGCAATCGGGCCATGCCCGCACGAGCGGCCTCGTGCTCCTCTGTCCGGGCCGTGAGCTTTTGATGCTCCTCCGAAAGCTGCCGCTCCCGGACGGTGAGCCGGGTCTGGTGCGCCTGGAGCGCGCGCTGCAGTTGTTCCTCCGCTACCTTGCGCGTGGCCAACTCTTGCTCCAGCGCCCTTCGCGCCTCGGACAGCTCGCGAACCCGGTCGTCGGCAGACGCCCGGCGCTCCGCCTCATCGGTCAGCGACTGCGTCGTCTTAGTCAACTCCCGCTGGACGCCGGCATACTTGTCCTGCCATTCGGTCAGCGCGGTTTTGGCCGCCGCCGTTTCCTGGAGGCTCGATTCCAGCCTGCCCTGTTCCTGCGAGAGTTGTTCCGCCTGCGCCTGTAGCCGGGCGCGTTGTTCCTGCAGCCCTCGCTCCAGTTGCGCCTGTGCCTGTTTGCGTTGCGCTAACTCCTGCTCGAGGGAGCGGCGCAGGCTCTCCAGCTCTCCGGCCTGCGCTTCTGCCGCCGTCCGGTGTTCCGCCTCCGAGGCCAGCGACTGGGTCGTATTCGTCAACTGTTGCTGGACTGCGGCAAGCCTCTCCCGCAACTCGGCGAAGGTGGCGCCGGCCGCCTCTCGCTCCAGGTTCGTTGCTTCCAGCCTGTTCTCTTGTTCTGAAATCCGCTTTGTCTGGGCGTCCAACCGCGCCTCCTGATCCTCCAATTGCGCCTGCAGTTGCGCCTCCGCTTCTTTGCGCTGACCAAGCTCCCGTTCCAGAGACGCGCGCAACGCAGCCAGCTTGTCGGCTTCGCCCTCGGCTGCGGCGCGGCGCTCTGCCTCGCGGGCGAGGGATTGCTTCAGGTCGGCGAGCTCCCGCTCGAGGGCAGCCGTGTTGTCCTGGAGCGCCGACATCCTGGCTGAGGCCGCCTGGCGCAACTGGTCTTCGCCCGCTTTTCGCTTGGCCAACTCCTGCTCGAGGACCCCACGCAGCCTGGCCAGTTCACTCGCCTGGGCCTGCGCAGCCGCTCGGATCTCCGTCTCGCGAGCCAGCGACTGGCTTAGATTCTCTGCGCCTTTTTGGAGGGCGGCGTACTTGTCCTGCAATGCGGCGAGGCTCTCTCGGGCAGCTTCCTTTTCCTGGACGACAGCTTCCCGTTTGCTGTGTTCCTCGGAGAGGCGTTTTGTCTGGGATGCCAGCCGGGCGTTCTGCTCTTCCAACTCCCGCTTCAGTTCGTCCTGCCGCTGTTTGGAGTGTGCCAGTTCCTGTTCCAGGGAAGAGCGCCGCCCGGCCAGCATCTCAGTCTGCTCTTCGGCCGCAGCCCGCCGCTTTGCTTCCTGTAGCAGAGCTTCGCCGGAGGCGCGGAGCTCGCGCTCGAGCGCGTCGTGTCTCTCGCGCAGTGCCGAAAACGCCCTTCGCAAAGCCTCGTGTTCCTCGGCTCTCGCCTCGAGCTCGGCGTGTGCCTCTGAGACCTGTGTGGCCTTATCCTGCAGCCGCTCATGGTGGGCCTGTAATTCCTGCCGCAACTCCCCCTCGGCCTGCTGGCGCCTGGCCAACTCCTGCTCCAGCTCTTCGCGTGCTTTGGCCAGCTCTCCTGCCTGACCCTGGGCCGCCTGGCGGAGTTCGGTCTCCTGCGCCAGGGATCGGTTCACTGTCTCGAGTTGCTGCCGGATCGCGGCATACTGCTCCTGCAGCTCGGTGATCGTCGCGCGCGCCGCCTGCTCCTGCCGAGTCTTTGCTCCGAGCTTGCCCTGTTCCTCCAAAACCCGCTTCGCCTGCGCCTCCAGCCGGACCTTCTGCTCCTGCAGCTCGCGTTGTAACTGCTCCTCGGCCTTCTTGCGCAACGCCAACTCCTGTTCGAGGGAACGGCGCGCCCCCGCCAACTCGCTGGCCTGCTTTTCCAATGTCCCGCGCCGCTCAGTCTCACGAGCCAGCGATTCGCTCGTTGCCTGGAACTCTCGCTCCATGGTGGCAAGCTTCTGCTCTAAGGCGCCGATGGCGGCGTGAGCAGTCTGCTGCTCCTGAGTCTTGGCTTCTAATTTGCCGTGCTCCTCCGACAGCCGCTGAGCCTGGTCCGCCAGCAGAGCCTTCTGGGCCTGCAATTCCTGCCGCAACCGCTCCTCGGCCTGCTGGCGCCTGGCCAACTCCTGCTCCAGCGCCCCGCGCGCTTTGGCCGACTCTCCTGCCTGGCCCTGGGCAGCCTGGCGGAGTTCGGTCTCCTGCGCCAGGGATCGGTTCACTGTCTCGAGTTGCTGCCGGACCGCGGCAAACTGCTCCTGCAACTCGGCGAGCGTGGTGCGCGCCGCTTGCTCCTGCCGAGTCTTTGCTCCGAGCTTGCCCTGCTCCTCCAAAACCCGCTTCGCCTGCGCCTCCAGCCGGACCTTATGCTCCTGCAGCTCGCGTTGTAACTGCTCCTCGGCCTTCTTGCGCAACGCCAACTCCTGCTCGAGGGAACGGCGCGCTCCGGCCAGCTCGCCGGCCTGCTTCTCCAACATCCCGCGCCGCTCAGCCTCACGAGCCAGCGATTCGCTCGCTGCCTGGAACTCCCCCTCCATGGCAGCAAGCTTCTGCTCTAAGGCGCCTATGGTGGCGTGAGCAGTCTGCTGCTCCTGGCTCTTGGCTTCTAATTTGCCGTGCTCCTCCGACAGCCGCTGGGCCTGCTCCTGTAGCCGAGCCTTGTGAGTTTGCAACTCCTGCCTCAGTTGCACCTCTTCCTGTTGACGCCTGGCCAACTCCTGCTCCAGTGCCCCGTGCGCTTTGGCCAGCTCTCCTGCCTGGCCCTGGGCAGCCTGGCGGAGTTCGGTTTCCCGGGCCAGCGATCCGTTCACAGTCTCGAGCTGCTGCTGGACCGCGGCATACTGCTCCTGCAACTCGGCGACGGTCGTGCGCGCCGCCTGTTCCTGCCGCGCCTTTGCCCCAAGCTTGCCCTGTTCCTCCAAAAGCCGTTTCCCTTGCACCTCCAGCCGGCCCTTCTGCTCCTGAACCTCACGCTGCAACTGCTCCTCGGCCTTCTTGCGGAGCGCCAACTCCTGTTCGAGGGAACGGCGCGCTCCGGCCAGCTCGCCGGTCTGCTTCTCCAACGTCCCGCGCCGTTCGGCCTCGCGAGCCAGCGATTCGCTCGTTGCCTGGAACTCCCGCTCCAGGGCGGCGAGCCTCTGCTGTAAGGCGCCGATGGTGGCGTGAGCCGTCTGCTGCTCCTGAGTCTTGGCTTCTACCCTGCCGTGCTCCTCCGACAGCCGCTGAGCCTGGTCCGCCAACAGAGCTTTCTGGGTCTGCAATTCCCGCCGCAATTGCTCTTCCGCCTGCTGGTGTCTGGCCAACTCCTGCTCCAGCGCCCCGCGCGCTTTGGCCAGCTCTCGCCCCTGGCTTTGAGCAGCCTCCCGCAATTCGGCCTCGCGGGCCAGAGAGCGGCTAAGCGCCTCAAGTTGCTGCTGGGCCGCCGCATATTTCGCCTGCAACTCGCCAACAGCAACGCGCGCCACATCCTGTTCCTGCGTCTTCGCTCCGAGCTTTTCTTGTTCCTGTAAGAGCCGCTTAGCCTGCGCCTCCAGCCGGATCTGCTGCTCCTGCACCTCCCGTTTTAACTTGTCCTCGGCCTGTTTGCTTTTCGCCAAGGCTTCTTCCAGCTTGCTGCGTGCTTTGCCTAGCTCTCCCGCCTGGGCTTGGGCAGTCTGCCGCAGCTCCACCTGCTGGGCCAGCGAACGGTTCAAAGCGTCGAGCTGCTGCTGAGCCGCGGTAAACTGATCTTGCAAGGCGGTCATTTCGGCTCGCGCCGCCTGCTGTTCCTGCCGGGTCGCTTCGAGCTTCCCGTGCTCCTCGGTAAGCCGCTGTGCCTGAGCCTGTGCCCGGGCTTTCTCCTCGCCTATTTCACGCTGAAGTTGCTCCTCGGCCTGCTTCCGGCGCGCCAGCTCTTGTTGCAGCGTGGTGCGTAATTGCGCCAGCTCTCCCGCCTTTCCTTTAAGCTCTTCCTCGAGCTTCGCTCTGGCCGCCTGCAGCTTGTCCAGGGCCCCCTTGTGACCGGCGTGCTCCACCTGATTCGTATCCTGCTGCTCCTTGATACGGGCCAATTCCTGCGTTAAGGCCTGGTTCTCCGCCTGGAGCTTTTCCATCCGCGCGTAGAGCTGTGCGATGTCCTCAAGCCCCTGTCTGCGGGCGGATGCAAGATCTTCATTCTCGTGGCGCAGCTTCTCAATCGTATCCTCTTGCTCCCGCGACTTTTTGTGCAGGTCGTCCGCCGCTCCGCGCAGAATGGTGAGTTGTTCGTCCAGGCGGTGCCCGTCACAGGATCCGTGAGGCAGCGGCGGGATCAAACGGCTGCCTCCCAATGCGACTGAGGAAGTCACAAGACCGCTCCGGGCAGAGCCGTTAACGCGCTCTGGGGTCGGCAGAGGTAGTGCCTGGGACAGCTTTGGCGGTGGGGGATCCTGCAGCGCCACCAGAGGCTCAGGGGTTGCGCCGACACTGGATGTGCCGACCGCAACGGCTGCCTGCTCTCCTTTCGCTTGGTCTTTGGAAGAGTCAACTTCTTGATCCTGACTCGCGTTGCCAGCGGCGGGCATCTGAGCGGCGGTCGGGTGCAGTAGACGGGTGGTGACCTTCAGCGTCAGCTCCAACGGGGAGATGGGCTTCGTGATCAGATCGTCGCCGCCGGCGAGAATGCCCCGCGTACGGTTTTCGAACTCACCGTTCATGGTCAGGAACACCACGGGGGTAGTCTTGTGGTGCGGCATTCGGCGCAAGGCCTCACAAACCTGGAATCCATCCAGACCGGGCATGTTGATGTCGAGCAGTACGAGGTCGAAGTGCTCAGCCTCAAGCAGCGTGAGCGCGGCCTTGGGGTCCTCAGAACTTGTTGCCTCGATGTTGGCCCGCCTCAGGGCTTTGACGACCGCGTAATTGCACAGCTTGTCATCGTCCACGGCCAGCACCTTGTGCGAGGAGTGCGCCCCATCGGACATCATGTCCAGTTTTTGGACGAGGCGCGCTAGACAGTCCACCGCTTGGACGGCGGTTTGCTGGACGGATCGCGTCAGATGGGCCGGATTGAACACGATTTCGAACAACACGGCTTCCAGCGCACTGGCCAATTCAGTAATGCTAATGCAGCCGGCCAGGCCAGCGCGCGTGCTCAGGAATCGCACCCGGCGGTACATGCTGCTCAGGTGCTCCAGGCCTTCGTTCGACCCGCCCTTCTTCAGGAACGCCAGGCAATCCTGACGGATCATCGAGATTTCCTGCGGCGCGTCCCTGAGGAGGTCAATCCGGACACTCTGGCGACAGGCCTCTTCGATCACCATGTCCCGGGCCGCCGATGGAGGGGCTTTCGCAGGGCTGCCCTTGCTCTTCGGGTCCGCCGGCGGCATGGATTTGCTGAGTAGCTGGTTAAGGGTTTTGACGAGTTTGGTCGGAGTGCACTGCGTCTTCAGGATCCCCGCATTGGAGCCTGCTTCCATGGCTTTGGTCGCCAGGCCATCCATGTAAACATTGGATAGGATTACGACCGGTGTGGCCCTCAGGTTTACATCTGCTCGGATGAATTTGAGCACCTCGATCCCGTGCAACTTCGGCAACATGAGATCCAGGACGACCGCATCCGGCCGTAGTTGGGGGAGCAACTCGATGGCTGCCAAACCATCCCCGGCCGACTCCACGCGAAAACCTGCGCCCTGGAGTCGGCTCTGGTACAGCGTCAGCACGAACGAATCGTCTTCTACGAATAGAATGATTTTCTCTGTACGGGCCATACGACTACCTCGAGCCTCTCCAAGTCCGGGCATTCTATAGCACCATTCATGCCACAATAAGATGTGAGAAGGGCCGCTTCCTTCCCGAGGTCGCAGTGGTCCCCGGCGACCGTATAAGGCTTAGCCTTACACAGGAATCAGGGGCTAGCCCGACAGACGCAGGTGCAAATGCACCATAAAATGGTGTATCGGACCGGGGTGCGTCTGTTCGCACGCATTTGATGGGCGGCGGTGTCGGTGGACTTTTTTGCCTTGAGTTCCTCTCCAAGTCCGGTGAGGTCGAGGTAGTGAGGTGCCGGTGCCGTCGCCCGCTTGCCCGTATTCGTAGCCCCTGAAGGCAACCGCCCCGGTGCCGTTAGTCCGCGGCGGAGGAATGTTAGAGATTCAGAGGGCCGGGGCACGCTCCGGCTGGTGGGTGGCCCCCTTTTGTTGAATGCCGGCCTGAGCGCGCCGTCAAACACGTGTGCCTCCACCACCTTCTCCTTTCATTGGCTGCACGTTCTCCTTCCTTTGTGGCTTCGCTCTGGCCGCCGCGCTACCGGTCCGCGCAGCCTCGGCGGCGCCTGATGCAGCGTCCCTGGCGGAGCTTGACGGCCTGCAAGCCCGTCTCCCTGAGGTCCGCCGCCTTTGCGACCAGTGCCGGGCGGGCGGCATCCCGGTGGATTACCCGATGGTGGCGCTGACGACGCTCGAGCAGTTCATCCCTTTGGCGCGGCAGGACGCCGCAGGCACGGATGTCCAGCGTGGGCAATTTGAGGTGAAGGATTTGCGGCGCATCCTGGATGAGTGCATCGCCGAGTTGCGCGGGTACCTGGACCAACCCGAGCTGGCGCCGAACACCTGGCGCTACCAAACCAGCCGGATGGACGTCCGCGGGTTGGGCTTTGTGGCGGAACGCGCGGACGGCCGCGGGCGCCATGAGCGCGGCCCGGTGTTCTTCTGCGGCTACGGGCACTTCGGCCAGGTGCGCGCCGATATGCCGCGCTGGCCGGGCTACGGCGTCAACATCATCCAGATCGAGCTTGGCCCGGCGGGCACGCTGGTGGGAGAGAACGAGGTCTCGCTAAAGCAGGCTGAGGCCATCGTGAGGGTCCTGGACGAGGCCGCGAAGCAGAACGTGATGGTCAACGTGTTGCTGTCGCCGCACTACTTCCCGGGCTGGGCGTATGCGAAGTGGCCCGAGCTGGGCCAGGGCATCGCGGGTCTCGGCTATTGCGTGGACGCGCCGCAGGCCAAGGCGGTGCTGGAGAAGTTCCTGCGCATCGTGGTGCCGATGTTCAAGGACAAGCCGGCCTTGCACAGCTTCTGCCTTTCCAACGAGCCGAACTTCAGCGGCTCGCAGGCTTGCCCAAGCACGCGCAAGCTCTGGGCGGAATACCTGGCCCGGACGCACGAAACCGTGGCGGCACTCAACGCGTGCTACGGCTCGCACTATGCCACCTTCGCCGACGTCCCGGTGCCGGGCATGGACCGGCCCGAGTTCTACGACTACAGCATCTTCAACGAGGAGCGGTTCGCTGCCTGGCACAAGTGGATGGGGGATGTGATCCATTGGATGGCCCCTCACGCACTGGTTCATGCCAAAATCCAGTTGGAGATGGCGGTGCTCTCGCGCTGGTATCACAAGGGTTCGTGGGGAATTGATCCGGAGCTGTTCGCGCGGGACATGGACCTGAATGGGAACGATTGCATCATCCTTGAGCCGGACGCGGGCACGGAATGGGCGTTGCGCTGGCAGCTTCAGAACATGGGTTACGACCTGCAGCGCTCGATGGCCGCGAAGCCCATCTTCAACTCCGAAAACCACCCTACACTGGACGGCTACCGCGGCTATGTAGCGCCGGAGCATTTCCGCACAGCGCTGTGGCAGGGAGCCATCCACGGGCAGGGCGCCACCACGATCTGGGTCTGGGAGCGGACGGCGGACCACGCGAGCGATATCTATGGCAACGTGATGGACCGGCCTGGCTGCGCTCAAGCGGTAGGCGTGACGTGCCTCGACCTGAATCGCTTTGCGCCGGAGGTGGCCGCGCTGCAAGCCGTCCGGGCGCCCGTCGCCATCGTTTACTCCGGCACATCCATGAAGCCCGACAGGCGCTATGCAAACTCAGTGGAAGCCGCCTACACGGCACTGAACTTCAGCGGGATC
>DATKNZ010000350.1:0-3669 GCA_035541055.1 Candidatus Acidiferrum sp.
CAACGGCCTTGTTGTTCGACCAGTTGGTGACCACGCCAGGGTCGGCGTTGTAGAGGTGCATTGACCAGATGATGCGGCTTACGCCGGCGGCGGCGGCAAAGTCGAAGAAGGAGTCTATCTGCGAGTTGGAGGGGTCGGCATTGCTCGGGTTGGCCTTTCCCATGATCGTGCGCAGATGCTTTACGCCGATTTGCTTGAAGAGATTGACCATCTGCGTGTTCGCGGTGGTGAAGCACTTCGTGTAGCCGCTGTCACCGTCAACGCTCATGCTGGAGACGGACAGCCCAAGGTAATTAGTCGGGATCGCGTAACCGGGATTCGAGGGGTTGATGGTTAGCGTGATTGGACAGGTCTGGGCAAACGCGGCGCCGCCCGGCAGCAGAAGCCAGCCCGCGGCTACCCAGGCCAGTTTCACTCTCATGCCGGCCAGCCTAGCTCCGCTTCCAGGCACCTGGCCAGAAGATACGTGCCATGGTCGCCAGACCGTCACCAGATATCCCGCGGCGGTGGAGGGACCAGCGGGAGGCGAGGAGGGCGACGGGGGGAGTGCGGCCACGGTGGTTTAGCCACAAACCGCAGGAAACCCCTTCGCAAAGGCAGGGCCGACTGGTATGTTGGCGCCATGCCACGGGATGAGCTCTTTTCTACTTCGCCGGAGCCCGAGGCGCCCAGTGCCGGCGCACCCGAGGAGCGCGCCTTGCGCCACCAACCGCTGGCGGCCCGCATGCGGCCACGCGACCTGGGCGAATTCGTGGGGCAGGCGCACATCCTCGGGCCGGGACAACTGCTGCGCCGGGCCATCGAGGCAGACCGCATCCAGTCGCTCATTTTCTATGGCCCGCCGGGCACGGGCAAAACTTCGCTCGCCCAGATCATCGCGCGCCAGACCCGGAGCAAATTCGAGCGCCTGAGCGGCGTCGAGTCCAACGTGGCCGACATGCGCCGTGTGCTCTCCACCGCGGCCAACCGGCTCGAGAACAAGGGCCAGTCCACCATCCTGTTCATTGACGAGATCCACCGGTTCAACAAGGCCCAGCAAGACGTGCTGCTGCCGGATGTGGAGGGCGGCGTCGTGCGTCTGATCGGCGCCACGACGCACAACCCCTTCTTTTTCGTCAATTCCCCGCTCGTGTCCCGCTCGCAGATTTTCGAGCTACGGCCGCTCTCGGAGGAGGACCTTTACACCTTGCTGCAACGCGCGCTGGCCGACTCCGAGCGCGGCCTGGGTTACCTGAAAGTACAGGCCGACGAAGCAGCTCTGCGCCACCTCGCCAAGCTGTCGGACGGCGACGCCCGCAAGGCCCTGAACGCCCTGGAAATCGCGACCCTTACCACCGCGCCCGCCGCGGACGGCACGGTCCACATTGACTTGCGCACCGCCGAGCAAAGCATCCAGAAGAAGGCGGTCGTTTATGACGACGAGGACGCGCACTACGACACCATTTCGGCGTTCATCAAGTCCATGCGCGGCAGCGACCCGGACGCCACGCTCTACTGGCTGGCGAAGATGATCCATGCCGGCGAAGACCCGCGGTTCATCGCGCGGCGGATCGTGATCCATGCTGCCGAGGACGTGGGCCTGGCCGATCCCATGGCGCTGGTCCTGGCCAACGCGGCGTTCCAGGCGGCCGAGTTCATCGGCTGGCCCGAGGCGCGCATCCCGCTGGCCGAGGCGGCGATCTACATCGCCACGGCGCATAAGAGCAACAGCACCGTCATGGCGATTGATGCGGCGATGAAGGACGTCGAGTCGGGCCGCACGCTCGCGGTGCCGGAACATCTGCGCGATTCCAGCTACAAGGGCGCGAAGCGGCTCGGCCACGGCGCCGGCTACGAATACGCGCACGACCATCCGGGGCATTTCGTCGCACAGGATTACCTCGGCGCGGATAAGCGCTATTACGAGCCGACGGAGCAGGGCGTCGAGAAGAAGATCAAGGAGCGCGTCGAGCAGTGGCGGGCGCAGTTCGCCGCCGCGCGCATCCGAGGCGCGAAACGGGAAGGCGGCAGTTGAGGCCGGATCATGAGCGCGACGATACAGCAGACCAAAGCTGCGCTGCGCGAGGAGATCGGCACGCGCCTGAAGATGCTGCCGCTCGTCGAGCGGGCTGCGGCTTCGGCGCAGGCCCGGGCCGTGCTGGCCGCCCGGGCCGTGTGGCAGTCAGCCCGGAGTGTCCTGTTCTTCGCGCCGCTGCCGGGGGAGTTGGACGTCTGGCCGCTGCTCCCGGACGCGCTGGTTATGGGCAAGCAAATAGCCCTCCCTATCTTCGACCGGCGCCTGAAGAATTACACCGCCTGCGTCGTCCAAGACCCGGAGGCGGACCTGCACGTCGGCCATTTCGGCATCCGCGAGCCCAACACCTACTGCGAGCGGCTCACTTCAAATCGCGTGGACCTGATCCTGGTCCCCGGCGTTGCCTTCGATCTGCAGGGCCGCCGGCTCGGGCGCGGCAAGGCCTACTACGACCAGTTGCTGGCGGTGATGGGCGGGAGGCGGTGCGGCGTGGCCTTCGATGAGCAGGTAGTGCCCGAAGTGCCGATCGAGGAGCACGACGCGCGGATGCACTTTCTGCTCACGCCGACGCGATGGATAGAAATGCCGAAAGGGTAATTGGGCAGGAGATTGGAACGACTGAGCGGCACCTGGCTGCCAAGGCCGAAACCCGAAGGCCGAAGGCCGAAAGAAGGCCGAAATCCGAAGACCGAATCAGCGCGCCCGCGATTTGATACGTTCGAGCAGGCCAGTGCGTCCCGCCTGCCCAATGCAAACCCCGCAGGATTGGACAAGGAAGCGTCCGCGGCTCCAGCGCGGCAGCTCTAACCGGGGGACATGATAAGCCGCTCGGGCCTTAAAGCTTCGGATTTCGGGTTTCGGCCTTTCTTCGGCCTTCGGCCTTCGGATTTCGGCCTTCCCAGCGCCGCTCAATGGACCTGGTTAAACATGCCTCCCGGCATGCTGTAGTCGAAGCCCTCGGGCGTGTTCCACGGACGCGCGGACATGTTCTCGTCCTCCGCACTCGTGGCGCAGCCGGCCCCGCCGAAGGCCCCCAGGGCCAGCAGCATCAGCAGCGCCCAGCGCCAATGGCGGAAAAGACGGTTCATGAGGCGGGATAAGCGGGAATGACCTGGTCGCCTTCCATGACCTCGCCCAGCTCCCAGCCGGGCATCACGTTGGCGATGGACTGGTCCTTGTGGACCGTGTTGACGATGACCTTGCCGACGAGCCGGCCGTTGCGGTTGACCAGCAGTTCGCCGTGATTCAGCATGCCCTGGTCTGCCCCGACGTTCAGCACAACGAAGTTCCACTTTGGATCGGTGACCAACACCTTGCCCCGCAAGGCGGCGGGCAGCGGCACGTGGTAGTCCTTGACCACATACCGGTTTAGCTCGTTCTGCAGATTAGTGATCTTCTTTCCGAGCAGCTTGTTCTCGTCCTGCGTGCCGGCCAGCTCGTCTTTGAGGTCCTTGATGTCCTTGTTGGCGCGGGCGACTTGCTCCGGGGTCATTCCGGCGGCTTTGTAAGCCGCGAGGTCCTGCTGCGCGCTATCGCGCTCGGCGCGGGTCTTCGTCAGGTCGGCATCCAGCTTGTCCGCGCGCTTGGTCTGGGCGGCAAGGTCGGAGAGGGCCTTTTCCTTTTCAGCGGTGGTGGCCTCCAGCGTGGCGATGGTC
>DATKNZ010000351.1:0-8677 GCA_035541055.1 Candidatus Acidiferrum sp.
CCACCGGAAGCCACGGCGGGCGCCTTCGTTGAGAATGGTCAGGTTGATCGGCCCGATGGGAATCGAGAGGAGCAGCCCGCTGATCAGGCCTGTCAAACCGGCAAGCAGGATGGGGGGCAGCTCCGGCATGAGCGATCAATCGGGCGTCACCGGGGTCTCCTCGTCCTCCTCTTCGATCTCGTGCCGTATCCGCCGCGAGATGCGCGGGCGGATAAAACCATACACCAGGTAAGCAGTGAAAAATGCCGGCAGCACGAATACCAGGATCTTCTCCCGAAAGATCAGGATGCTGCCCAGGAACAGAATCGCCAACAACGTCTTGGTGAACGTGCGCGTGGCGCGCAGGTCGAGCGTCTTGAAGCTGGGATACTTCACGTTGCTCACCATCATCCAGGACAGGAACAGCAGCAGCACCGGCAGGCAGAACCGCCAGTTGCCGGTGGCGAAGTCCTTTTCGTCCCACCAGATCATGAACAGCGTCAGCGAGGCGACCAACCCAGCCGCCATGGGGATGGGGAAGCCGACGAACTCCCTGGAGTTGCCCGGATGCATGGCGGCCAGGCAGTTGAAGCGCGCCAGCCGGAACGCGCCGCACAGCAGGTAGATGGACGCGATGAACCAGCCAAACTCCGGATGGCCCGGAATCAGGTCCTTGAGCACCACGCGGTGCACCAGGAAGGCGGGGGCCGCGCCGAAGGAGATGAGGTCCGCCAGGGAGTCGAACTCGCGCCCGAACGGGCTTTCAACGCCGCCCATCCGTGCCACGCGGCCATCGAACAAGTCGAAGATGCAGGCGAGCAGAATGAACGCCAGCGCGACCTTGATTTTGGAAAACTCACCTGCCAGCACGTCCGCCTCGACGATCTTGGTCAGGGCGATGAACCCGCAAAACAGGTTGGCCGCCGTGAGCAGGTTGGGCAGGAAGTAGATCTTCAGCCGCGGCTCGTCCGAGCCGTCGGGCGCCGGTGAATGGGGAAGCTCTTCAGCCATAGCTCTTCCGTGTCCGGACCGGGTTCACTCGATGACCGCCAGCACAGTCTCGCCGCCGACAGCATGGTCATTGAGCTGCACCTTGAGCTTGGCGTTCGGCGGCAGATAGACATCCGCCCGCGAGCCGAACTGGATTAGGCTGATGCGGTCGCCCTGCGCGACCTCGTCCCCCTGCTGCACGAACGGCACAATGCGCCGCGCGATGACCCCGGCGATCAGGCGCACGCCCACCTTCAGGCCACGGGGCCCGCTCGCCTCGAACCCGAGCAGCACGTTCTCGTTATAGAGGGCGGAGTCGGCCCGCAGAGCATTGAGGAACTTGCCGGCCGTGTACTTGAAGTAGGCGACCTTGCCGCTGATCGGGGCATTCTGGACGTGCACGTCGAGGACAGAGAGGAAGATGGAAACACGCTGGCATTCGCCGCCCATGAAAGCCGGCTCGGACGTTGTCCCGATGGCGTCCACCCTCCCGTGGCCCGGGGCGAGGACGACGCCGGCCCCCGCGGGCACGCGCGCGTCGGGGTCACGGAAGAAATAGACCGTGAAGAGGGCGAAGATCACCCAGATCACCGGGAGCGCGGCGAAAGCTGCCCAACCCAGGCTGCCTTTAGGAAGCGCCAGGGCCGCGAGCGCCACGACCACGAGCACTACAGCGAGCGCCATCAGGATCAGTTTGAAGGCTGCCCGGGTGGCTCTGCCCGAATATTTCATTCCGTGCGAAGGTAGGGCCAAGGGGGCAGAGGGCAAAGGCGAAAGTTGCGGCAGGCCGTGACGGATTCAAGAATCGCCTGGCCTCCGCACAGGAGCGCAGGCTTGAGCCGTAACCTGTCAGTTTCAACCACAGATGGACACAGATGAACACGGATATGAACGGTCGGAAGCGCAGCTTTGGGGAGCGGTTTCGGTTTCACCAGGTAGTGGCCTGGGTTGGACGGCAGCCAGGCCGGTTTTAACGCAGTGCATCCGTGTTCATCTGTGTCCATCTGTGGTTTCCTTCTGCCTGGACACGGTTTGAGCCCTGTGCGACATCCACCCACTCAACCTTAAACCTTGCCAAACGCGCTGGCGTGCCTAGATTTGTCGGCTTATTTAGACAGTATGTCGTTATTAACACCACATACGCTGCTGGCGCTGGGGCCGCAGCCTCAACCGGGCCAGCCGTCGCCCCCGATATGGCAGAGCATGGTGCCACTGCTGCTGCTGATCGTCGTGTTCTATTTCGCGCTGATCCGGCCCCAGCAGAAAAAGCAGAAAGACCACGCCACACTGCTCAAGACGGTGAAGTCGGGCGATAAGATCGTCACCAGCGGCGGCATCGTGGCGGTCGTGGTCACCGTCAAGGATAAGTCCCTGACTGTCCGCTCGGCGGACGCCAAGTTCGAGATTACCAAGTCCGCCATAGCGGAGATTACCGAGCGCAGCGGCGAAAGCAGCGCATCCTGATTTTCCCTCATGAATCAAAATAAGCTCTGGAGATTCGTTCTCGTTGTCCTGGTCCTCCTCTGGTCCCTGTACGAGCTGTATCCGCCCGAAGGGCGCAACCTCTTGCAGTATTTCCGGGAGAGGGCCGTGGACCGCGATCCCACGTTCACCGCCATCTACAAGAGGGCGCAGGAGTTGGAGAAGGCGATGCCCGAGAAGCCTTATGACAACCTGGTCGAGGCAATCGGCACGAACGATATCACCAAATACTTCCCGTTCTACGGCGGCAAGAATGAGCAGCACCCCACCGCTTACATCCTGAATCGGCTGCAGCGCCAGGCCGCCGGACGCATCCGGCTTGGGCTGGACCTGCAGGGCGGCACCTCGTTCGTGATGAGCATGGAGACCAACAACCTGGTCAAGGGATCGGATATCAGCACCGCCATCGCGCACGCGGTAGAAGTGTTACGCAAGCGCGTGGACAAGTTCGGCGTCGCCGAGCCGATCATCCAGCCGGAGGGGAGCGACCGTATCCTGGTGCAGTTGCCGGGCCTCTCGGCCGCCGACCAGGAAGAAGCCAAAGTCGCCCTGACCAAGCCGGCCTATCTCACGTTTAACATGGTGAACCCGCAGAGCAAGGAGCTGATCGAGCAGGGCATCACCGAGCCGGGCTACGAGAAGATGAAGCTCACGCAGAAGGGGCGCAACGGGCAGGACATCACCGAGGAGATACTGGTCAAGAAGCGGCCCGAGATGGACGGCAGCGGCATCAAAAGCGCCATGGTCGTCCGCGGCAACCTGGGCGAGCCGGAGATCAACTTCGCCTTTGACGCGGATGCGGCGCGCAAGTTCGGCGAAATCACGACAGAATACGTGCATCAGCGCATGGCGATCATCCTGGACGGCATGATCTATTCCGCGCCGGTCATCCAGGAACCCATCATGGGCGGCAGCGGGCGGATCAGCGGTTCGTTCGACCAAAAGGAAGCCTTCACGCTGGCCAACGTGCTGGAGAATCCCTTGCGCGCGCCGTTGAAGCTGGAAGAGTCGCACGAGGTCAACCCGACCCTGGGACGGGATTCGATCCGCAGCGGCATCAAGGCCTCAATTTACGGCACGCTCGCCGTGTCGGCGTTCATGCTCGTGTATTACATGGTGGCCGGCATGGTGGCCAATGTCGCCCTGATCGCCAACATCATCATCCTGCTGGGGGTCATGTGCTCCATCGGGACGACCCTCACGCTGCCTGGCATTGCCGGCGTCGTGCTGACGGTCGGTATGGCGGTGGATGCCAACGTGCTCATTTACGAGCGTATCCGTGAGGAAACGAACAAAGGCAAATCGTTGCGCGGAGCCGTGGCGGCGGGCTACTCGCGCGCGTTCGGCACGATCTTCGACTCCCACGTCACGACACTGATTTCCTCGATCATTCTGGCCTACATGGGCACGGGCACCATCAAGGGCTTCGGCGTCGCGCTGACCATCGGTGTAGCGGCGAGCTTGTTCACCGCCCTGGTGGTCACGCGCATGATCTTCGACTTCCTGCTGGACCGGAACTGGCTGAAGTCCATTCCGATGCTGCATATCATCCGGGCCGCGAAGCTGGACTTCATGAAGCTGGCATTGCCCGCGTTCATCATGTCATGGGTATTGATCGCCATCGGGTGCGGTTACGGCATCTACCGCGGCAAGAGCGCCTTTGGCGTGGACTTCCTCGGGGGCGACACTTCGACCTTTGGCTTCGTGCAGCACGTGGACGAGGCCCAGATTCGTTCAGCCCTGGCTAAAGCGGACGTCAAGGACCCGACCATCCAGTACCAAACGGACCTGAGCAGCGGGGTCAAGAGCCTGCGGATCGTCTCGGCTACGGGCACCGGCGATACGGTTAAAAAGGTGCTGACCGCGATGCCGGGCGCCAAGTTCTACCTGCGCAGCCAGGAGCACATTGGCGCCACCGTGGGCGCGCAGATCACCCGCTCGGCGGTCATTGCCTCCCTGCTGTCCTTATTCGGCATCCTGGTCTATGTGGCCATTCGCTACGAGTTCTCGTTCGCGGTGGGCGCGGTGCTGGCGGTAATTCACGACGTGCTCATGACCATAGGCTGGTACTGCCTCTCGGGGCGCGAGTTCAATGCCACGACCGTGGCGGCGATCCTGACCATCATCGGCTTCTCGACCAATGACACCATCGTCATCTTCGACCGTATCCGTGAGAACCTGAAGCTGGGGGTGCGCGGCACGTTCCGCGAGGTGATGAACGGCTCGCTGAACCAGACGCTGAGCCGGACCATCATCACCTCCGGCACGGTGTTCCTGGCCACGCTGTCGCTGTATATCTTCGGCGGCGGCGCGATCAACGACTTCGCGTTCACGTTCCTGGTGGGCATCATCACGGGGACGTATTCGAGCATCTACATTGCCAGCGCGCTGGTGCTGTGGTGGCACAAGGGCCAGCGGCCGCACATCGGCGTCGGGGCGCAGGCTGGGGCGGAAGCTGCAACGCCGGCGGCCGTGCGCCCGTAACGGCCAGGGTCATGAATGGATCGGCGGGCCCCTGGCTCCGCTCGTGGGCAGCGGCAGGCCCCTCGGCTGCCGTCGGCGGCGGAAGCCTGCCCTCCCATGTGGCCCAGAGCTTCTCTCCCATGCCTGCTCCGCCGGCCCGGCAGGTGCGATTTACGCCTGCCGCCGTGCCCGCCTGTGCTGCATCGTCTTGGACTTCGGAACTCGGGCTGCGGAGTTAGCCTATGTTCGCCCTGGTCGCGATGAGCACGTGGCACTGGGTTGGGTTCATTGCGTGTGTGCTGGTGTTCCTTGCCCTCGACCTGGGCGTATTCCATCGGCGTGACCACGTAGTCTCCTTCCGCGAAGCCCTCACCTGGTCGGCCATCTGGTTCTTCCTGGCCATGCTCTTCGCGCTGGGCCTGAAATACCTGCGCGACGAGAAGGAGGCCCTGCAGTTCGTCACCGGCTACACCGTCGAGCTCTCCCTCTCGATGGACAATGTCTTTGTGATAGCCCTCATCTTCGCCCACTTCCGCATCCCTGCCGAATACCAGCACCGGGTGCTGTACTGGGGCGTGCTGGGGGCGCTGGTCATGCGTGGCCTGATGATCGGCGTGGGCGCAGCCCTCGTCGCCCGGATAGATTGGGTCCTCTATGTCTTCGGCGCTTTCCTGCTCTATAGCGGCGGGCGAATGCTGTTTATTAAACCCGATGTGCACCCGGAAAGAAGCCGCGTCCTGCACTGGGTTCGCAAGGTGTGTCCCGTCAGCCCAGAGCTGGACGGGCACAAGTTCCTCACCCTCTGGCAGGGCCGGAGGGCGCTCACTCCGTTGGCCCTGGTATTGGTGCTGATCGAGACCAGCGACCTGCTGTTCGCGGTGGATTCAGTGCCCGCCGTTTTCGCCGTCACGCGCAAGCCCTACATTGTCTTCACCTCCAACGTGTTTGCCATCCTGGGGCTGAGGTCGTTGTATTTTGTGCTGGCCGGCGCGCTGGGGTACTTCCGATATCTCAAGTATGGCTTGCCTGTGGTGCTGGCCTATATGGGCGTCGAGATGCTGCTCGATCCCCACGATCGGCAGCCGCCCCTGTGGTTCCAGGTGGATGTCCCGACCTCCATCTCGCTCATGGTCGTCGCCGGCATCTTCACGATCTCCATCCTGCTCTCCGTGCTCGCCGCGGCGTGGGAGAAACGGCAGGGACGTCAGAGCCCTAAACTCCGGTGAGCAGACAACAACAGATGGACCCAGATGAACACAGATGCACTGCACTGATCCATAGCCTGCTGCTGTGGAGCCCAACTTGCCTTCTGGTGAAGCTAACCCCGCTTCCCGGAAGCGCGATTGCGGCCGTTCATATCTGTGTCTATCTGTGTGCATCTGTGGTTTGCGTTGAATGGCTAGGGCTAAAGGCTGCGCTCCGAGGCGCCGCATGAAATACCGCTGGTTGCTGCCACTGCCCCAGGAGACCGCGGCCCAGAGCCTGGCCGCCAGGCTCGGCCTGCCCGCGCTCCTCGCGCAGTGCCTGTTGAACCGCGGGCTGACTGAGCCGGCGGCCATCGGCAGCTTTCTGCAGCCCCGCCTGCGCGAACTCGCCGATCCTTTCCTGCTGCCGAACATGGCGGCCGCCGTGGACCGCCTCTTCCAGGCCCGCGAGCGCAAGGAAGCGCTCGTCATCTTCGGAGATTACGACGTGGATGGAGTGACCTCGACCGCCCTGCTGCTGGAAGTCCTCTCGGCCCTGGGCTGGAGGGTCCATCACTACTTGCCCCACCGCATGGACGAAGGCTACGGCCTGAGCCAGGAGGCCGTGGAGACCTGCCTCAAGAAGTTCCCCGTGCCGCTGCTGCTGGCAGTGGACTGCGGCTCCACCACGGTCGCTTCCATTGCCTGGCTGCGCGAGCACGGAGTGGATGTCATCGTGCTGGACCACCACCAGGTGTCCAGTCCCGCGCCCGCCGCCACCGCCCTGGTCAATCCGCAGCTCAGCAGCGCGCCGCCCGCCTCCGCGCAAGCGCTTGCGGCTTCCAACGCCTCCAACTCGTGCAGTGCTTTCACCGAGCTGTGCTCCGTCGGGCTTGCCTTCAAGCTCGCGCATGCTCTTGTCAAACGTGGACGCGAATGCGGGCTGCCCGGCGCTGCCGATTATGACCTGCGTCCGCTGCTCGACCTGGTGGCGCTGGGCACGATCGCGGACATCGTGCCGCTGATGGGCGAGAACCGGCGCCTGGTCTCGATTGGGCTGGGATGGCTCGCGCGCACGCAGCGGCCAGGGCTTGTGGCGCTAAAGAGAGTCGCCCAGTGTCCCGCGCTGGTCGGCACGTTCGAGGTCGGGTTCCAGCTTGCGCCACGCCTGAACGCGGCCGGGCGGCTGGAGACCGCCGAAGCCGCCCTCCAACTGCTGCTGGCGCGCGACCTCGCCGAGGCCATGCCGCTCGCCCTCGCCCTGGACGCCCGGAACCGCGAACGACAACAGATCGAGCGCGGCATCGCCGAGAAGCTGATCGAGGGCTTGCAGGCCCGGTTCAACCCCGCCACGGACTTCGCTATCGTCGAGGTGGACTCGGCCTGGCATGTCGGCGTGGTGGGCATCGTCGCCTCGCGCGTGCTGCAGCAGTTCTACCGGCCCACGATCATCTTTGGCGGCGATGGAGACGCGTTCCGCGGATCGGGCCGCAGTATTGCAGGGTTCGACATGGCGCAGGCGCTGCGGGGCTGCGGCGACCTGCTCCTGCGCCACGGCGGTCATGCCATGGCGGCGGGCGTATCCATTCACCCCTCAAACGTGCCGGCGTTCCGCGCGCGGCTCAACGAACTGGCCCGCGCCGCGCTCAAAGCCGGTGAACTGCAGGCACCGTTGGGACTGGATGCGGAAGTGCGCCTGCCCGAGATGACGCTGGACTGCCTGGACGCCCTCGAACGCCTCAAGCCCATCGGGCAAGGGAACCCCGCCGTGCAATTCGTGGCGCGCAACCTCACCCTGCAGCGCCCACCCCGGCGCATGGGCTCCGCCGGACAGCACCTCAAGCTATGGTTCACGGACGGCGATGCGACATGCGAAGCGGTTTGGTGGGGCGCCGGAAACGAACCCCTGCCCGCCGGCCGCTTTGATGTGGCCTTCAGCCCGCAGTTGAACGAATACAATGGCCGCCGCACCGTGCAGTTGAAGGTGCTGGATTGGCAGGCTGCGCCGGGGTGAGAGCAAGCCCCGAACAGGTCTAAAGGACGTATGAAGCATGAACCCAAGCCCGGCGAACATCTCGCGCCTGAGGACTTTGACGCGGTGGTGCGTCTGACGCCGCTGGTGGCGATTGACATGGTCGTGCGCTCGCCTGCGGGGAGCGTCTTACTGGGTCGGCGACGCTTTGAGCCGGCCAAGGGCATGTTCTTCACGATCGGCGGGCGCATTTCGAAGAACGAGACGCTGGCGGCTGCCTTCCAACGGATTGCGCTGGCGGAACTCGGCGCCGACACGCGCATCGAAGAGGCCCGGTTCCTGGGTGTGTTCGAGCACTTCTACGCGACCAATCACCACGAGCTTGCCGGCTTCGGCACGCATTACGTTGTGCTGGCCTACGAGCTAGCCTCTTTCAACCCAGGCCTGGCTCTGCCCCAAGACCAGCACGGCGAGTTTGCGTGGATGACCCTGCCCGAGCTGATGGCGCATCCGGACGTCCACCCGAACGCGAAGGCCTACTTCGCCCGCCCCCAGGGGCAATAGCCCGAGTATCTCACACCCGCCGCCGCGTGAGGGCACGCGGCCT